>CALLWO010000048.1 GCA_938016355.1 uncultured Boseongicola sp.
CGGACCAATCGGCTTGTTCCATTCACGACCTTGAACGTTACGCGCAGGAATGGGTGGATATTGTTCCGCGCAGTGCAGCCATTCGGGCTGATCTGGTGCGTAGATTGGCGGAGAAATATTCATTTGAAGCGCGGCATATCCCCGGGATCAGAGCGGCCCTTGGGATGGATGAGGTGGATACCACCGACGCGTTCCGGGACCAGACCGGCCATGAACTGAAATCGGTTTATGCCCAAGCGTCCCCTTTTCCTCTGAAATTGCGCTGGGCCTTCACGCGGGCCGCGATCTCGATGGAAAATCTGCCGGCTTTCTGGGCAAGTTTTGCGCTGACGATCACATCGACCCTTGGCCCCAGCGTGCTGGCGCTGCCCATTCTGTTCATGAGTTTCGGTCCACTTGCCGCGGCTTTGATGATCTTGGGGATTGGAGGCATTAACACGCTGACATTGGCCTATCTTGCGGAATGTCAGCTGCGCGGTGGACCGGTTTTGAACAGGTCCGGGTTCAATCAAATCATCGAACATTATCTCGGGACTCTGGCGGTTAACTTTCTGAAGATAAGTCTTTTTATCTACTGCTTAGTCGTTTTGTTTGTTTACACCGGCGGGTTTCTCGACGCGATTGCGAGCACCATGGGCGCGGGCGTGGAGATTTGGTTTATTGCCCTTTTCCTGTTTGTCCTTTGGTATCTTTCGCCGGGAAGCAATGCAGGATCATTGGTTTCGGCGTTTGTGATTTCGCTGATCAACCTGAGCATCATTGCCGGGTTCACAGCACTCGTTCTGGTCATGGTTATGGTGGCGCCTGAAGAGCCGGTTACTGATAGGTTGGTATTGGTGCCGGATATTCCGGACATCTCAGTTCAGATCGCGATTGGTGCGGCGCTCTATTCGTTCGCGGGCCATATTTCAGTGTCCAACAGCGCGCAGTTGGTGCTTCGGCGCAAGAACAGCGCAAAAGGGTTTTTACGCGGTGCGGTGATTGGGATGGGGGCAATCACGGTGATCTATGCGGTGTGGACCTTTGCAACGATTGCGGCGCTGACGTCGGGTGTGTTACCGCAAAGCGGGTCGGTCCTGCAGTCTATTTCACTGGTCTTTGGGCCTTGGGCGGCCGCGATTTGCCTTGTGTTTATTGTGCTTTCTCTTGGGGTTGGATCGGGCAATTACGCGCTGGCGGCGCATCATGTGTTGGTGGACACCCTGAGGCGCATGAAGGAACGACATGGTGCTGGGCATGTGCGTGCGATCATCGAGGATCGCGGTCGCTCAGCCTGGCAGTTTGAGCACCTCGCCGGTCTTTCGATCGTTGCTGCGATCATGGGGGCTGCATTTTTTGCCCATAGCATTGGGATCGTCGATCTGAACCAGTTCTTCAGCCTGATCGGGGGGGCAGTCGCGCCCATCATTTCCGGCGTGTTTCCCGTTCTGATCTTTTTGGCATGTCGCGGACGCGGCGTGTCTTCGGACAGTCGAGTGGCGCACTTTTTGACGCGCAAACCCGTGCTGATTTTGATTTTCGGAGGCTTTGCGTCGATCTATGTCTGGCAGTCGCTCACGTCGGAATACGCGCTTTGGTATCGTTGGCTATCGGTTTGGCTTTTGTTCTTCGTGGCGATTTTGGTGCTTCGCCTGATACGGGGCGGCGCATTCAGAACTGGCGGCGTGGTGTTGATCGAAAAGGGTTCGGACGGTTGGTGCCCGACAAGTTGGCGCGTCTATGACGGCGGCCAAGAGGTCACTGAGCCGCGGCTTTTCTGGAAAACGGCGCAAAACGGACAATTCCAACCGGTTTCTGATGCCACCAGTTCGGCCCGCGTTCTTTCGGCTGTTCGTCTGGATACCCGCGACATGCGAGCGCGGCGCTTCGATGTTAAAGTAACGGACAAAACCTCTGGCAAGCCCGTCGATTTTCGTGTTGATCAAAGCAGTTCCGAGTTTTTGGAAATCGTGCTTCAGCGCTCATGATGGGTTGCGGGTAGGGGACGACACGCCCCTTCTACTCGTCCGCAGGGAAGGCCGCGACTTGAACAGTTTTGCATTCGAAGTTGCCTTTGGTGCCGTCCGTCAAAGCAGTTTGCGGATAATATTTCGGCAGGCTTTCGTCTGTGCATCCGGCGCGAAAACTGGTGAGCATTTCTTCGGCCATGCTTGGGTCAAGCGGTCCGTGGTTGTGGATCGGAAGGTGGTATTCCGCGGTTTCGGGGCTGTGGAATGTGGTTTCGAAGAAGTTGCCGTCGACATCGCCAACCGGCAGGTAGCTTGCGAGCGAGATTGTGCCGTCTTCGGACACGACCCCGCTGGCTGCGAGGGCGACGACGGAATCGCTTTTCATACCGTCTTTCATGGTTTCGATAGGCGTGCATGGGTTGGCTTGGCAGACGTCAGGCTTTTGGATCACAACCCACCAAACGGTGACGACATCGCTGGCTGTGAGGCCTGAGGATTTGAGCGCCATCGCCGCACCAAACGCGCCTTTCTCAAGCACCACAGAGGTGCCTTCAATCGGCCCCGGTGACATCCCGCTTCCTGGTGTCCAGCTCATCGGTTTGGTGATGGCTTCGGCGCTGAGCGGGGCGGCCAAGCCAAACGCAACGAGCGCGGCAAACGTCACTCCGAAAACGGGTTGAAAAGGCCGGTGGACGAGAGTGGTGAACATAAGTCTATCCTCAACTGGGTCATTGCCTGTACTTTGGCAGCCGACCGCTTGAAACAGCGTGGCCGCTATGTTGTGTTTGGCGAAACTTCGGGTCCGTGTCCTGAATTTAGGATGAAAAATTGTGAAATTCGATGGTTTTCAGCTTGGGGATGTTCGGTTTGATCCGACGTCGCGCTCGCTGATTGCCAGTGACGGGCAGTCCGTGCGGCTGCGCAACAAGTCAAAAGAGGTTTTGGTTTGCCTGCTGGAACAACCGAACGTCACGATTTCCAAGAAAGACATTCTGGACGCGGTTTGGGCGGATGTTACCGTTTCGGACGAAAGTTTGGTTCAATGTATTGCCGATATCCGACGCGTGATCGGTAGCGAGGCGCGTCAGATCGTGGAAACGGTGCCGCGCGAAGGGTATCGGCTGAACTTGCCGGATCAATCGGTGCACCAATCGGCTTTGATGCGAAACCTTGCAGTCTTGGCGGTCGGGTTGGTGCTGGCATTCATAGCGAGCGGGTTGTTTTGGTTGCAGCAGGACGGTTCGCGCGAGCCGGTGAGCATCGTGCAAGATACGTCTGTCGAAGACATTCCCGGAACCGCGAGCCGCGAGGCTTACCTTGAGCTGCTCAAGGGTCGGGCATCTGCCAATCGGTTCAGTCTTGGCGAAAGCCTTGCCGCGGAACGCAATTTTCGAAAATCAATTGACCTTGATCCGACATATGCGCGCGCTTACGCAGAGTTGGGGACGCTTCTTGCGGTACGGTTCGAGAACGATTGGACCGTGTTGGAAGAAGCCGACAAGGACAAGGCGCTCTATTACGGAGAAACGGCCGTGTCGCTTGATCCGGATCTGTGGCTGGCGCATTATGGTTTGGGGCGACTGCATAGTGTTTTCTCCAATCTGGCCCTTGCGGAAAAGCATCTTGAAATCGCGATGGCACTGGACCCGGGCAACGAGGATGCAAGGGCGTATTTCGGGGTTGTCCGGACGTTTAGCGGGGACGCGGACGGGGCGGTGAAAATACTGGAGCAAGCCGTTCGCTCGCATCCAAACCCGCCCTATTGGTATCATTTCGGGCTTGGGCATGCGTTATTTAATGCGCGCCGGCTGGACGAGGCAGAAGCGTCGCTGAACCAGTGCATCGCGCTTGATGAGTCCTCGCCTTATTGCCTGCGCTATCTGATGGCGGTTCATGGCGAAGCCGGTGATCTGGATGAGGCGCGTGCGGTGGCGGCCGCATATTCCGATCTTGGATTTGATCTTTCGATCGACGCAATTTTAAAGCTTGTCCCCTTTCATCACCCCGACGATCGCGC
>CALLWO010000049.1 GCA_938016355.1 uncultured Boseongicola sp.
GGGTCGCGCGATGGTGCCCCGGTGTCTGGATCGCGCACATGACAATGAACAATCGCCGCGCCAGCCTTGGCCGCCGCGATAGCGCTTTCCGCTATTTCCTTGGGGGACCGTGGCACATGAGGGCTGCGATCCTGCGTAGCACCGGACCCTGTTACAGCACAGGTGATAAACACGTCATTATTCATCGTCAGCGGCATGTCGAAAGCTCCCCTTTATGTGCCTCAGAACGCTAAGACCATTGACCTGCAAATCAATGCGCGATTAGCTCAATTCATGCCAAATTGGACAATTCATACCCAGAAAGCCATCCACGTCACTTTCGTCCTGTTTGACCAGTTCTCTAACCACGTCTTTGCCAATGCGCTTGAGCCCATGCGGGCCGCAAATACCTTCCTCAACCGCAAAGCCTATAACTGGTCCATCGCCACGCTCGACGGAAAGAACGTGTCCTCCTCGGCGGATTTGAGTGTCGCTCCAGACCAAACCTTCGGTGGTCTCTCACGCGGTGACATCCTGATCCTTCTTCCGGGATATGACTTTCAACGCCTTTCAACGCCTGCGCTGGATCGTCGATTGCGCGCTGCTGCAACACGATTCGATACGCTGATCGGCATCGACACCGGCGCGTGGCTTCTTGCCTCGGCGGGATTGCTCGATGGTCGCCCCGCCACCATTCATCATGACGAGTTCGACACGTTTGCGGAAGCCTTTCCCGATGTTCATGCACGCCGCGAACGCTGGATTGACGACAATGATCGCGTCACTACCGGCGGGGCCGTGACAGCCTTTGAACTTATGACCCACCTCATTTCCCGAACCCACGGCACCGCGCTCACGCTGCAAATTTCCGCGCTCTTTGCAGTGCCCGACACCACTTTCCCCCGCCCGATGGAGCCGCCAAAAGGTGACATTCGCGTCCGCCGCGCCCTTGCGGCAATGGAGGAAAACATCGAAGACCCCTGGCCGCTCCCGGACATCGCCCGCACCGCTGGCTGTCGTCAGAAAGAGCTGGAGAAGCGCTTCATGGCGGCCTTTGGCGCCACGCCTCAGCGGGTCTATCAACGCATCCGTTTGAATGCCGCCTATAAGATGGTGAAGAATACCACGATGAGCGTTGCCGAAATCGCCGCCCGCACCGGCTATCGCGACAGCGCCGCCTTCACCCGCGCCTTCAAAACCACGTTTGAAACAACGCCCCGCGCACTACGCGCCTACTAAACGGCATCGTCCGGGGCGACCCGCACAAGCGTCACACCCATCCGCGCGCCCGCTTCGACGGCTTCATGCGCGGCGACAATATCCGTCAACGGATATTCCTCGGATATTGGCGGGCGCAAAGATCCGTCAGACAACCAAAGCGAGATATCAGCTTCCGCCGCACGCCGCGCCTCATTGGAAATCGAATATGCCAACACCGTCCTCAGCGTCTGATTGGCAAACATCATATCGTAAAACGGCAGACCCGGCTCGGGAGCTCCCATCGACCCATAAGCAGCGATGGTGCCGCCTTCACCCAAAACTGCACGCGTGACGGGCAAATTGCCACCAAACTCGACCTCCACGATCCGGGAGATTTTGTCAGGGCCAGCGGCGTCCAGGATTTGAGATATTGCGTCCGCTTCCCGGTAATTAACCACGACATCCGCGCCCATCTCGCGCGCGTGCCGGGCCTTTTCATCGTTGCTGATCGTTGTGATCACCCGCGCGCCTGCCCGTTTTGCCATTTGGATCGCCACGCTTCCGACCGTCCCGGCACCGCCGGTCACAATCACCACCTGTCCACCGATATCGCCATCGCTGAACAAACATCGATGCGCAGTTATTGCTGGGATGCCAAGCGTGGCTCCAAGCACAAACGAGGCGCCATCGGGAAGATCAACAGCCTGCGCAGACGGCAACGCAACGTATTCTGATGCCGACCCGTGCGCGCGTTTCCAAGCGCAATTCCAAAGCCAAACCCGCGCACCAACGCGCGCCGCGTCGACACCATCACCGACGGCCACAATGCGCCCGGCGCCATCACTATGGGGAATGACCGATGGAAACGCCATTGGCCCTCGCGCGCCAGCGCGGGTTTTGACGTCAGACGGGTGCACCGCCGAAACCGCAACGCGGACCAAAACCTCCCCGGGCGCCGGCGCAACATCACCAATTTCACTTACGCGCAAAACATCGCGCGCTTCGCCCGTCGTTTCATAAAATGCCGCCCTCATCACACGAGTTCCTTTCGCGAACTCACTCAGCGATTGCGAATATGATCGACACTTGCGTCCGCGTATCCACCTCACCGCCCGCGATCGGCACCGCGGCTTGCTCCATGGCCATGCCGCGCACCATCGGTCCCGGCACGTTCGCGCCCCCGCCCTCGCGAATGGACAGCACGTCGCCAAGCGTGACGCCGGCAGCAGTCGCGAGTACGTCCGCCTTCGCGCGCGCGTCTGCCACGGCCGCAGCGCGCGCCTCGTCCATTGCCGATGATGGATCAGAAAGCATGAACTGGATGCCGTTCATCTGGTTCGCCCCGTCGCCCACGACCGCGTCCAGAATCCCGCCCAACGCGTCGAGGTCACGCACGCGAATTTGCACGTCATTGGATGCGATATACCCCACCACCCGAGGTTGGCGTCCGTCATTCGTTCGCTCGTATCGAGGGAAAAGGCCGATGTTCGTCGTCTGAATATCCCGCGTCTCAAGCCCCGCGCTTTCCAACCCCAGAAGAACCTCTGCCATCGCTTCAGACGTCGCGCGCATCGCTTGTCCTGCCAGACGCGCCTCGCGCGAAACTCCCAAAGTCACCATCGCCATATCCGGCGCCTGACTGACCACACCTTCGCCGCTCACCGCGATGTGGCGCTGAACCGCATCTTCCGCGTGAAGTGGTGAAAACCCAAGTAGCGAAACGCTCAAAATAGCTAAAAAACGCATGTGTCCATCCTTTGAATTTGCCCAAGTTTTGAGCCTTCGCCGCGCCACCGCAAGCCCCATCCTAACCTCAACCGGGAAAATCCGCCAAATCGCACATTTTGTCATTCCCACTCGTGACGGGACGATATGTGCGTGGTATGCACCTTCTATGTCCGAGCGTTGGGGTTTCGATTTGTCAATGAGTGCCGTGCGACTGTTGCGTCGCGAGGCCGGTCATTGGCGCGAAATTGCCAGCCAAAAGCTCGAAGGCGCTGATATCGAAGCGCGCATTCAGGATCTTGTCGATCAGGTCGATCCAGCCACCCCGGTCGATATCTTCCTGCCCAGCGACCAGATTTTGTTTACCGACGTCAAGATAACCAGCGAATTAGCCGCGTCCGCAGAAATCGACCGGGCGATGGACGGACGCACGCCCTATGCCCTGTCAGAGCTGGAAATCGACTGGGAAATCACCTCACCCGGCATCGCCACAGTGGCCACCATTGCCCGCGAAACCCTTGATGAAGCAGAAGATTTTGCGACCGCGCGTGGGCTAAAAGTGAATGGCTTTTCTTGCCTTTGCGAACCTCAGGATTTCCCGCGCCTGCCCGATTTTGGCGGCGGTGCGGTCGACTATCTTGCCGAGACCATCGACCTCGAAGAAATCGCCGACGCACCCACCGCACCAGAAGCGG
This sequence comes from uncultured Boseongicola sp., assembly GCA_938016355.1. Lineage (GTDB taxonomy): Bacteria > Pseudomonadota > Alphaproteobacteria > Rhodobacterales > Rhodobacteraceae > CALLWO01. The sequence continues at coordinate 3,600 of CALLWO010000049.1, forward strand.
TTGCTCCGGATGAACCCGAGGCAGAAATCACCGATGACGCGCCAACATTTTCGTCGCGCCGCACGTCGGAACCATTGCCCGTCGCGCCCGTTGCGCGCAGCGTCGATGATGTAACGCCTGTTGTGAACGTGACCGACCCGACGCCGGTCATGAACCTTCCCGAGCAGACCTTGCCACCGCTCGATCCGGGCACCCCGCTGCCCCGCCAAAATGCGACGCCGCGCATTCGTACAGATGTCGGCGCGTCCACCATGGCAAGCGGCGCTCAAAGCCTGACAGCAAGCGCCCCGATCTATACGCGTAAACGCGACCGCGCCGTTCCGACGCCTGCCCTCGCTGCCGTCGCTGCTGCGCTCTCTATAGGCATCGCGGTGATCATCTGGGCGATCTTGCCTACCGGCGCGCCGCAAAGTTCCGGCGTGCCTCAAGCGACTGTCCCCGACCAGACGGCTAATGACATCGCGAACAATGGCGTCGAACTCCCGTCGGCTGAAACAATCGCCGATGCGCTCGACAGCACACCGCCCACGACCAACGTCCTCGATCTTGCCCTTGAAACCGCGCCAACCCAATCTGAACGCCCAACCACACCTGCAGAGAACACGAACCTCGTCCAAAACCGCAGCATTGCGGCGCTCCCCTTGGTCAGCGTGCCAACGCCCCCCATGCCGTTGCAACCTCCGGCTCAGCGGCCCGCGGAATTGGCGGACATCGACAGTTTCGTCCCCACGCCACCTTCTGCCAATGGCCTGCCTCTCGCGGAAACAAACGACAACATCGCGCTTGCCGAAATAAGCCCGGTGAGTTTCGCCCCAAGCCGCGCGACGCTTCCCGCCTCGAACCAAGGCGTCGCACCTCGCGTTGACACCATCCCGCCCGATGCGCTTCCCATCGCGACCGCGACCCCGGAAGAGGATGCAACGGAATCCGATGTGGAAGTTGCCGCGCTTGATCCAAACATTGAGGTCGAGTCATCGCTTGAAGCTGCGCCCGCGCTCATTGAACCTGACGCCCCCAGCGAAGCTGATATTGCAGAAGACGCTGAAGAACTCGAAATCGCCCCCTCAGAACCCGCCGCCGCCGCCCTCGTTCCAACGGAGCTCGCCCGCGCATTGACCGACCGCGCGCCGCGCGCACGACCGTCCGGCTTTGTCGAGCAAGTAGAGCGCGACCGTTTTGGCGGCCGAACCCGCGCGCAACTGGCGGCCATTCGCCCCGGCGCCCGCCCGGCGTCTGAACAGATCGAAGCGCTGGTTGCCCGCGCAAACACTCCGCCCAGCGCTCTCGCTGTCGCCACCTCGATGGAGCCGCCTGCCAAGCCGCAGGATTTCGACGCCATCGTGGCATCGACCCGCATTCAACAGCAATCCGCGCGCCAGGCCGCAGCGCTCGCCGCCCAGGTCCCTGACACAACAGCAGCCATTGAGGCCGCCCTTGCCGAAGACCTCGCAGCCGAAGAAGAAGCCACGCGCCCGCAAAACTCACCGCGCCTTGCTATCCCGTCGACAGCGTCCGTCGCACGACAGGCCACACTCGAAGACGCCATTCGCCTGAACCGGATCAACCTTGTGGGGGTCTATGGCTTGTCGTCTGACCGCCGCGCATTGGTTCGGCTTCCGTCCGGGCGGTATGTCAAAGTGAAGGTGGGCGACCGCGTCGATGGTGGCACCGTGTCGGCCATCACTGAAAGCCAGCTCCAATATCAAAAAGGTGGGCGGACGGTTGCGCTCAGCATGCCGCAAGGCTGACCCGTTAAGATCGGCACGCCATCGCGTCTGCAAAACTGCCGCGACCCTCATGCGCCCCGAGATCGCGCACGTCGAATGTTGTCCCGTCAAAGGACACCGCCAGAACCCGCCGCCAATCCGCACGCGCGACGATTATTTCCGGCCCATTTCCGCAATCGCGAATACCGCCTGCAATGTCACGCTCACCAATCCGGTGGTTGGTCACCCCCGGCAGTTCTGCCACCAGCTCCAGCGCATCTTCGCGATACCGAAAAATGCGCAATGTCTTGGCCAGATGAGGGCGATCCACAAAGGCCAGCTCAACCACACCATCACCATCAAGATCCGCAGCCCCTACACCCACCGGCGACAACCATCGGTTTGAACGGCCAATGAAATCGGTCGCCGACAGCAAACCACCCTCGTGATAGATCGCCAGCCGCGCGCCAAGGTTCGTGTCGCTTTCGACCACGATCACTTCGGGCGTCTCGTCGCCATCGACATCAAAAAGCCGCGGAGCCACGTCCTCGAATACCCTGTGCTCGGGAAGCCGCAAGACGAAGGTCTTCACCATCTCGACGTCACATCCGAAACACTGATCAACCCGCATGCGCAGCGCGCCCCACTCGATCGCATCCCCCAAAATACCGTGGGCATACCGATCCGTCGGCTCGCTATATTCAGCGCCGACAATCACATTGGGAGGCGTGGCAAAGGCCGGCGAAACAGCGCAGATCAATCCTGCCAGTGCTGCCGCCCAGAGCCGCATCAGATTTGCTTTTCAGGCATCTGAACAACAAGACCCTCAAGCGCGTCCGACACCTTCAGTTGGCAGGTCAGACGCGAGCGCTCGGCATTCGGCTCATAAGCAAAATCAAGCATGTCCTCTTCCATCGCGTCCTTTTCAGGAAGCTTCGCAACCCAATCGGGATGCACATAGACATGACAGGTCGAACACGCGCACGCGCCGCCGCAATCCGCTTCAATTCCGGGGATGCCGTTATCGCGCGCACCTTCCATGACGGTCAGCCCGTTTGGAACGTCTACAACATGCTCGGTGCCACCGTGTTCGATATAAGTGATCTTAGCCATCTTGGTCCTCGTCGATTCTTTGACCTTACCTAGCCCTCACACTGCGATCGTTCCAGCCCCTTCGAGGTACACAGTTGCGCGACTTGCGTCATCGCTACGATGTTCTATGTTTGTTCTATGTATGGCGCCCATCCAACGCATTGGCACCGCCCTCCGGCCTGCCTGCCCCACGATCAGCTCGAGCGTCCCCCCAATGGCGCGCGTATCATCGTGGCCGGGCTTGTGTTGGTACGCCAACGTCCGGGCACCGCGAAAGGCGTGATCTTCATCACGCTCGAAGACGAAACCGGAATTTCAAATGTGATTGTCTGGCGTAAAATGTACGAAAAATACCGGCGCGCTGTGATCTCAGGGCGCGCGCTCAAAGTCACAGGGCGCATTCAGCGCGAAGGCGGCGTCACCCATATCATTGCCGAGCATATCGAAGACATCTCTCCCATGCTCGACGAATTGGTCCAACCGTCCGACCCCTCCGGCGCGGCTTAACCTCAATCCGCGCCCTTTGGCGTCTCCCCGTGATCGTAAAGATAAAGCGTCACCGGCCCGCCCGCTTTTTCAGCCCATTGAACCGCTTCGCGCACCGACAGACCCTGCCGCTCCGCGTAATCGATCATTACACCCAGATCGAGCCCGACCTGATCGGAATCGTCCGCTTCGTTGTTCTTCGCAGCACTCTCAATCACCGCTAAAACCGAACTCCAACGATAGGTCCGTTCGCGCAGATCTATCACATTCATCAACATAAAATCGCTTCTCCCTGAATGCCACCTAAAGGCGACCAGCCGACTAAAAATTCTCTTTTTAAGTAAATGCTATAAGATGCCCAAAAAACAAGCAAATTCGTGGGTTTGCGATATGCGTGATTTTCCGCCACCCTGCGCGTCGAACCAATCGCAGGGCAGTATGACCGTCGACCTTTCCCGCACCGCCACCGACCTTGCCGCCGATATCCGCGCGCGCCGTCTGAGGCCCTCCGATCTGATGGAGGCCACGCTTGCGCGCATCGACGCGATGAACCCCAAAATCAACGCCATTGTCGCGCTGCGCGACCGCGACGAGCTTCTGAATGAGGCGCGCGCTTTGGATAATGCCGACCCCACCGGCCCGCTCTTTGGTCTGCCGGTTGCGATCAAGGACCTTCAAGCCACCAAAGGCCTTAGAACGACCTTCGGCTCCCCAATCTATGCAAACAACATCCCCGCCAAAGACGATCTGCTGCCGGCACGCATGCGCGCGGCGGGCGCGCTCATAATCGGCAAAACCAACACGCCGGAATTTGGTCTCGGCAGTCAGACCTTCAATCCCGTCTATGGCGCGACCCTCAGCCCGTTTGATCCCACGCGCACTCCTGGCGGCTCATCCGGCGGTGCGGCTGCGGCCCTTGCCACTGGGATGCTCACGATTGCAGATGGCTCTGACATGATGGGCAGCCTTCGAAACCCCGCCGCGTGGAACAGCGTCTGGGCGATCCGACCAACCATGGGTCTTGTGCCCAAAAGCCTGAACGAAGACCCCATCACCAAGCGCCTGTCGACCGAAGGCCCGCTTGCGCGCCATCCAAAAGACCTCTCACTCCTGCTTGATATCCTTGCCGCTCCGCACCCGCTTTGGCCAATCCAACCGACGCGGCACGCACCGGCCAAAACCAGCTTGAACGGCCTGCGCATCGGGTGGCTCGCCGATTGGAGCGGTGCAATCCCGCTTGAGGACGGCATCCTCGCAACCTCGGAAACTGCCCTTTCAAAAATGGAGGCTGCAGGCGCCGAAATCTTCCCATTAAAAGCTCCACTCGCGGCGCCTGCGATGTGGCGGGCCTGGGAAACGCTGCGCGCATGGCAAAATTATCAGGAACTCGCCGCCGAATACGATGATCCGGCGCAGGCCGCGCAGATGAAAGATAGCGTGCGATGGGAATGCGAACGGGGTCAGGCGGTTTCGGCCAACGATGTCTTTGCCGCCAGCAACACCCGCGCCGTCCTTACACGCGCGTTGCTGAGCCAGTTCGAAAATGTCGACGTCCTGATGCTGCCATCCACGCAGGTCTGGCCGTTTAAGGTCGAAACCGAATATCCGACCGAAATCGCAGGCCGCACCATGCCGACCTATCACCGCTGGATGGAAATCATGGTGCCGGTCAGCCTCACCGGACTGCCCGCCGCTGGTATTCCTGCGGGTTTCGACCACCGCGGCCTGCC
>CALLWO010000050.1 GCA_938016355.1 uncultured Boseongicola sp.
TGCACGCGCTCGAAGCGCGTGGTCTGACGCGAGGGATTGCCGCGATTTGCATCGGCGGCGGCGAGGGGATGGCGGTGGCCATTGAACGGGTATGAACAAAGCGCAGTGGCAAAACGGTCTGTCAGGGTATGACGAACTCCGGCAACGCATCCTCGCAGTCCTTGACGGCGAAACCGATGACATTGCCCGGATGGCGACCCTTGCCTGCGAGGTTCATCATGCCGATGCGCGGGTCGACTGGACGGGCTTTTACCGTGCGGTTTCTCCCAACCTGCTAAAGATCGGCCCCTATCAGGGCGGGCATGGCTGTCTTGTCATCCCGTTTGGCAAAGGCGTGTGTGGCACCGCAGCGCAAACTGGTGCGGCTCAGATCGTCCCCGATGTCGACGCGTTCCCCGGCCATATCGCTTGTGCCAGCTCCACCCGGTCCGAACTGGTCCTGCCAGTCCACGACAATGCCGGAGATCTCATCGCGGTTTTTGACATCGACAGTGATCAGCCCGATGCGTTCACCCAAGAGGACGCGGACGCGCTCCAGTCCATCCTGAACGAGGTCTTTGGCGCATGAGCATCGAGGCATGGTTGGTCTTCGCAACGTTTTGGGCTCTGTTCGTCACAACACCGGGGCCAAACGCGGTGAACTGCATCCAAAACGGGATGAACCACGGGTTTCGGCGCGCGCTTTGGGGCGTGGCCGCGATCCTGACGCAGGCCACCTTGTTCCTTTTGTTGTCCGCGGCTGGCGTGACGGCCCTGATCGCCGCGTCTCCGGTCGTCTTTGCCTGGGCCAAAATCGTGGGCGCTCTTGTTCTGGTGGCGCTTGGCATCCGCGCGTGGCGTCAAGCCGCGAAACCACCGGTTGTGGAGGCGCAAACCGGCCGCTCCATCTTTGGCAAAGCCTTCCTGATCGCGACGATCAACGCCAAATCAATTGCCGGATACCTCGCCGCCTTCACGCAGTTCGTCCAGGCCGACGTGCCGATCTGGCATCAGATGGCGTGGATCATGCCCACCGCCCTGGTCATCACCGCCGCCAGCTACATCACGTTCACCGCCGTCGGGGCCGGGCTTGGAAAGCTCGCGCTCGGAGCAGTTTTGAATGTTTGGTTCCGCCGTGGAATGGCCGTGTTATTCGTGATCTATGGCGTGCTTCTTGGTGTTTCTTCCCAACAAACGAGGGCGATATGAACGGGTCCTGCCTTTGTGGAAATATCCGGTTTGAAGTCACCGGTCCCCTGACCAAAATCTCGGCCTGCCATTGCCAGCAGTGTCGCCGCCAATCCGGGCATGTCTGGTCGTCGGGGCAGGTTGCGGTTGCGGACCTTACCATCGAAGGGGACGTGACGTGGTTCGCCTCTTCCGACACGGCAAAGCGCGGATTTTGCGGCACCTGTGGGTCGTTTCTCTTCTGGAAAGCCCATCACGAAGACGCCATTTCCGTGGCCATGGGCGCGTTCGACGGATCAACCGGCAAGCATCTGGAAAAGCACATCTTTGTGGCTGACAAGGGCGACTATTACGACATCACTGACGACGTGCCGCAATCGTGAGCGACGCCTATGCGCCCCCCAATGACCCGCTCGATGTGATCCACGCGGATCACGAGGTCCTTATCGTTGGCAAGCCTGCGGGCCTCCTGTCTGTGCCCGGAAAGGGGCCGCATCTGGCCGATTGCCTGATCGCGCGCGTGCAGACCGTTTTTCCCGAAGCGCTTCTGGTGCATCGCCTGGACCGCGACACATCCGGCGTGATGGTGTTCGCGCTGACACCTCACGCGCAACGCCACCTCGGCCTTCAGTTCGAGAAACGCCAAACAAAGAAAACCTATGTCGCCCGCGTGGCGGGGAAGCTGGCCGAGAAAACCGGCACCGTGGATTTACCGCTGATCGTTGACTGGCCCAATCGTCCGCGCCAGATGGTCGATCTGGAAAACGGCAAAGCAGCGGTCACCGACTGGCGCGTTGTGCGCGCGGGCGAGGACGAAACGCGCGTGCGGCTCTATCCGAAAACCGGGCGTTCCCATCAATTGCGGGTTCACATGCTCGCCCTTGGTCACCCGATTTTGGGCGATCCATTTTACGCCACCGGGGCCGCACGGGATTTCCCGCGCCTGATGCTCCATTCCGAGAACCTCAGGTTTCGCCACCCAGACGGTGGCAAGGGCATGTCGTTCACCTCAAAAGCCCCGTTCTAAAGCGATACGTTTGTGGTGGCTGGCGTCAGAAACTTCTGAACTTCACTCATTTCTTCCCGCGATATTTCGTGCCCGCCTTCGTGCCAATGCGTGGTCAGTTCCGACCCTTGCCCGGACAAGTAGCGCACCAAACGCTCGGTTTGCTCGGGCGGACAAATCGGGTCGCGCCGCCCGGCGGTGATCAAGGTGCGGCGGCCTTTTAACCCCGGTTGCGGCGCAGGCTCCCAAGGGATCAAAGGGTGCATCAGGATAATGTCATCGAAGATCTCGGGATGATCGAGGGCGACGCTGGCAAGTATATTGGCACCGTTGGAATACCCCATTCCGATCACGCGGCCTGCGCCGGAACGCGCTTTTTCTGTCGCCAGAAACGCGGCCATAGCGCGTGTGCGCTTTCCCAAATCTTCCATATCGTAAACGCCTTCACCCGTGCGACGGAAATAGCGGTTCATCCCGTTTTCCGACACGTCACCACGCGGAGAAATCACTTGCGCCCCCGGCACCAGCTGCGCCGCAAGCGCGTGAAACTGCGTTTCGTCGCCTCCCGTGCCGTGGAATGTAAAGAAAAGGGGCGCGTCGGGCGCGCCCTCGCTGCGGGCCACGTGATAGGACATCGCGTCAGCCCTCCAAAGGCTCAAGCGTGCGCTCAAGACGCTCGCGCAGATGCGCATGCTGACTTGGCAGTCGCAAAGCTTCGCCCAGATGCGCGCTGTCCTCGTCCACATCAAAGCCCGGCTCGTTCGTCGCGACTTCGAAAAGCACCCCGCCCGGCGAGCGGAAATAAATCGCCCAAAAGTAATCGCGATCGATCACGGGCGTGACCTGATAGCCCGTGTCCAGCAAAGCCTCGCGCACCTCAAGCTGGCGCGCGCGGTTTTCGACGGCAAAGGCAATATGATGCACCGATCCGGCTCCTTGACCGGCGGCACCCGCGCTCGGGATCGCTTCGATATCAATAACATTGGCTTCATTGCCGCCGGGCACGGCAAACCGTGTCACATCACCGTCGCGCTCGACTTCCTCATAGCCCATGAATTTCAACAACTCTGCCGACGCGCCGTCGTCCTGAAGCCGCATATCAGCCGAATGAAAGCCCCGAATGGCCATCTCTTCACCGACCCCGTTTCCGGTCCACGGCTTACGGTCGTCATTGCTTTCAACCAAGGCGAACGCATCCCCGTCCGGGCCTTCGAACAAAAGCCGGTTCGTGCCAAAGCGCGTGTCCTGAGACATCTTGTCAGCGCCATATTGGGTCAAACGATCGGCCCACGCCTTTAACGAGCCGGCAGGGACGGAAAACGATGTCGTCCCAACCTCGCCGGCGCCCTTTTTGCCACGCGCCGCATTTGGAAACGGGAAATAGGTCATGACCGATCCCGGCGATCCGGCGGCGTCACCATAATACAAATGATAAACGTCCGGCGCGTCGAAGTTCACGGTCTTCTTGACCCGGCGCAGTCCAAGCGCGTCGGTGAAAAAGGCGTTGTTGGCGCGTGCAGATGACGCCAGCGACGTGACGTGGTGCAGACCTTTGATCTGGTTCAACATGGGGGAGGACCCTCCTGATTACGTTGGATCCAAACCTAATGTGTAAGAATATCGAGTAAACGCGCGTAAGCGCGCATCATTCGCGCTTTTGCGCACATGAGATCAGGAATGGACGGGTCGCCCCGTCCACACCTGCAAAATCTACGCGTCAGACAATCCTAGTCCGGCCAACCGCCGACGGATTTAATCTCCATGAACTCTTCGATGCCCCAAACGCCGCCTTCGCGCCCGTTGCCGGACTGGCGCACACCGCCAAAGGGCGCACCCTGACCCCGGCTCTTGCCATTCATCTGAA
>CALLWO010000051.1 GCA_938016355.1 uncultured Boseongicola sp.
CAAACCGGTGTGCGCGCCATTGCGATCGCACCTGAGCATGATCGAGATGCGAAGCAAGTTGAAATCTGCGCGGCGGCGGACAGCGTGGACACAGGCACTGGCGTGGTGATGGTGACCGACATGTTCGGCGGGTCTCCGTCAAATCTGTCGTTGCGCGCATGCTCTCCAAACGATCGCAAAATCATTTATGGCGCGAACTTACCGATGCTCATCAAGCTTGCGAAATCCCGCCACAAGCCAATTGAAAAAGCGGTAGAAGCCGCACTTGCCGCTGGGCGCAAGTATATCGACAGTTTTGACGGCTAAGAACGAGGCGACTATGACCGACAGCGTCACACGGACCCTAACCATAGTAAATGTCAAAGGCCTTCATGCCCGTGCGTCTGCGAAACTTGCTGAAGTCGTTGAGGAATTCGAGGCGGAAGCAGAAGTATCCAAAGACGGACTTAGCGCGCTAGGGGACAGCATTATGGGTCTTTTGATGCTTGGTGCCTCAACCGGCACGACCATCGACGTGACATGTCGCGGTGAGGCGGCGCAGGAGCTGGCCGATGCAATTGAAGCCTTGGTCGCGGACAAATTCGGGGAAGAAATGTGAACGCTTACCGCGTAGGAACAGGGGTCTCGCCGCGATAATCATAAAACCCACGCTGCGATTTTCGCCCAAGCCATCCAGCTTCAACGTATTTTGTTAGAAGTGGGCACGGACGGTATTTCGTGTCGGCTAAGCCTTCGTGAAGCACATTCATGATGGCAAGGCATGTGTCCAGCCCAATGAAATCCGCCAGTTCCAACGGCCCCATTGGGTGGTTTGTTCCAAGCTTCATCGCACTGTCGATGGAAGAAACAGATCCAACTCCTTCATAGAGCGTATAGACCGCTTCGTTGATCATCGGCATAAGAATGCGGTTAACGATAAACGCCGGAAAATCTTCGGCAGTCGCTGAAGTTTTCCCTAGTTTTTCTACCACATCATAAAGCGCTTTGTAGGTAGGTTCGTCTGTTGCAATCCCGCGGATCAACTCGACCAATTGCATGATTGGAACCGGGTTCATAAAGTGGAAACCCATGAATTTTTCCGGTCGATCGGTTCGGCTGGCGAGGCGTGTAATCGAAATCGAGGACGTATTTGAAGTAAGGATCGTCGTCGGTTTCAGATGGGGAACAAGGTCTTCGAAAATGGCAGTTTTGACAGTTTCGCGTTCGGTCGCAGCCTCAATCACCAAATCCGTTTGACCAAGATCAGACAACGCTAAGGTGGTCTCAATTCGATTGAGTGCGGCGTCTCGTTCGCTGGATGTAATTTTCTCGCGTGAGACTTGGCGGTCAAGATTTTTTTCAATCAGGTCAAGGGCCTTCTCCAGCGCCTCTTTGCTGACATCTGTCATCAAAACGTCATAGCCAGCGAGTGCAAAAACATGCGCTATTCCGTTGCCCATTTGGCCCGCACCGATCACGCCAACGCTTTGGATATCCATGCCGTCCCCTTTAATCTTCGAGCAGACAATAGGCGGTCGCGCCAAAGAGGTGCAAGTGGGCTCATGGTCGCGCAGATCGTTAAAATGCAAGGTTTAGGCAATTATAAACCCGGATAGGCGAATCTCATCGCTATGGGTGACAACGATGCAGATGGGCTGCCGTGATCGTGCAGGAAAAACCGAAACCGTTATTGGATTATTCGCCATGCAGGTATGGCGCCTCCCGGATTCCATTTCGCGGTCCAGAACGTACGCTTGATGGGCCATATGTATCTGTCATTGGGGGAAGTGAGTCATATGGAAAATTCGTCAGTAAGCCGTTTGCCAATCTTTTAGAAGAAAGGCTTGAAACGCCGGTCGTCAATCTCGCAGCGATGCACGCTGGATTAACGTTGATTGTCGATGATCCGGCGATATTAACCATCGCTTCCGCGAGTCAGATGACAATTGTTCAGGTTCTCGGCGCGCAAAACATGTCGAACCGGTATTACTCTGTTCATCCCCGACGCAATGACCGGTTCGTTGGCGCATCAGATCAAATGCAAGCTATGTTTCCCGATGTCGATTTCACTGAGTTCAATTTTACAGGTCATCTGATGTCCTCATTGGAAGAGCGAAAGCATCCTGCGTTGCCCGACCTAATTGCGGAACTCAAAACGGCCTGGGTGCAACGGATGAAACTAATCCTTAGTGACATCGCGAGCGAAAAAATTCTTTTGTGGATGTCAGAGCGTGCGCCGGAGGAGACGGCGCCGCTTTCTGATGTGATGGACCCTCACTATGTCGATCGCGACATGCTGGAAGCTCTGTCCCCCTACATTGCGGGCATCGTGGAAGTTGTAACCGATGACGATACGGCGACGGAGGATATGGTTGGTAAGCTCTATACTGAAGGCGAGAAGCAGGCGGCGGCTGCATTGCCCGGCCCAGCCTTTCACAGCAAAGTCGCTGATCAAATTGCAGGGGTTATGGTCGATCCGGAACAAAAACGGCGCGCCAAGAACTTTGACGCGCCGCCATTAAATTCGCTGCCGATCAGAGCTTTTCGATAAGCTCTGGCACAGCGGTGAAAAGGTCTGCAACCAGCCCATAGTCGGCCACCTGGAAGATTGGCGCCTCTTCGTCCTTGTTGATTGCTACGATCACTTTGGAGTCTTTCATCCCTGCGAGGTGCTGAATAGCGCCAGAAATACCAACAGCGACATACAAGTCAGGCGCAACCACCTTACCTGTTTGCCCAACTTGCCAGTCGTTCGGTGCATAGCCAGAATCGACAGCGGCACGTGATGCGCCAACCGCCGCTCCAAGCTTGTCGGCCAGCTTTTCGATCAAGGCAAAGTCCTCTTCGGAACCCACGCCACGACCACCAGAAACCACGACGCCTGCGCTGGTCAGCTCTGGGCGATCGCTTGCGGCAACCTTGTCCTCAATCCATTCAGACAAGCCTGGATCCGCTGCCGCAGAAACAGTTTCCACCGAAGCGGCGCCGCCATCACCGGCCGCATCGAAAGTCGACGTTCGCACAGAAACGACTTTTATCCCATCCGTTGACTTCACGGTCTGAATTGCGTTGCCGGCATAAATGGGACGCTCGAACGTATCCGCATCGACGACACCAGAAATGTCAGAAATAACCATAACATCCAAAAGCGCGGCAACTCGCGGTAACACGTTTTTGGCGTCGGTCGTCGCGGGTGCCACGATATGGCTGTAATCCTCGGCAAGCGAAACGATCAATGCTGCCGTCGGTTCAGCCATGCGATGGCCAAGCGATGGATCTTCAGCCACAAGAACCTTCGAAACACCGTCAATCTTGGCGGCGGCCTCTCCGGCACCCGCGGCGGAAGCGCCCGCGCACAACACGGTCACATCGCCCATCATCTTCGCAGCCGTTACGGCCTTGGCGGTCGCATCAAGCGACAATTCACCGCCGTTCACTTCGCCTAGCAATAGAACGCCCATCAGATTGCCCCCGCTTCTTTGAGTTTCGACACAAGTTCATCGACCGAGGCAACGATTTCACCTGCCTTGCGTGCTTCTGGTTCGGTCGTTCCAACAATCGTCAGCCGTGGGGTCACATCGACCCCATAATCTTCAGGCGTCTTCTCGTCCAAAGGCTTCTTCTTTGCCTTCATGATGTTCGGAAGCGACGCGTAGCGTGGCTCGTTCAGGCGAAGGTCGACAGAAATGATCGCCGGCATCTTGATTTTGATCGTCTGGAGCCCGCCGTCGACTTCGCGTGTGACAGTCGCATTATCTCCGTCGATCTCAACTTCAGACGCGAATGTGCCCTGTGCCCAGCCTGTAAGCGCGGCCAACATCTGACCGGTCGCGTTCATGTCATTGTCAATTGCTTGCTTGCCGCAAAGAACAACGCCTGGACCTTCTTCGTCGCAAACGGCTTTGAGCAGTTTGGCAACTGCCAAAGGCTCGATGTCCGTGTGAACGTCATCAGCGGCCACAATCAGGATTGCCCGATCTGCGCCCATCGCCAAAGCTGTCCGTAATGTTTCCTGACTTTGTTTTACGCCGATTGAAACAGCAATCACTTCGTCAGCTTTTCCCGCTTCTCTCAAACGGATCGCCTCTTCAACGGCAATCTCGTCAAACGGATTCATCGACATCTTCACATTGGCGAGATCAACCCCCGATCCGTCCGCTTTCACGCGAACTTTCACGTTATAGTCAATCACGCGTTTGACAGGCACCAATACCTTCATCTTGCGCAAGCTCCCTTTCACCTCGGGACATTTCCCGATGGATTCTAAAGGGGTTTAGCGAAGGCGGATCGAGGAAAACAGTGCAAAATCGACGCGTTTTGGGCTTGAGACGCCGCGTTTCGGTCTCTCTGTGCTACGATAGGAAAATTCTAGGGAAGGAAATGAGATGGAAACGGTTCAGGGCATCGGCGGCATATTTTTCCGCGCAAAAGATCCCGCGGCACTCACAGCTTGGTACAAAACGCACCTCGGGATCAATCCGGCGCCGACCGATATGGAAATGCAGCCTTGGGTCGCGAGCGAAGGTGTTACGGTTTTTGCACCCTTCGGCGATGACACAGACTATTTTGAAGCCGACAAAGCATTCATGCTGAATTTCAGAGTGGCGAACCTCGATGCAATGGTGTCGCAACTTCGCGCCGCCGACATAGAAATCAGCCATGAAATGACAATGGATGGCGTCGGCCGATTTGCTCGCATCCATGACCCTGAAGGGAACCCGATAGAGCTTTGGGAACCTGCTTCCTGAAACGCAGGCTTCCGCTAATCACTCACGATTTGCGCCCGGCACCCAAAGAACATCCGCTCGACCATCGTCGTTCGCAATCCGAGATGCGCAGAAAAACCAGTCCGACAGACGATTGAGATATTTGATCGCGGCATCGTTCACGGCTTCCACCGAAGCGAGCTCCACCGTCAACCGTTCAGCCCGGCGGGCGACAGTCCGGCATAGGTGCAATTGCGTTGAAAGGGGTGAGCCCGCGGGCAAAATAAACGATCTTAGCGGCTCAAGGCGATCAATCATCAGGTCAATCTCGCGCTCAAGGCGCTCGGTTTGCGCAATCGCCATGCGCAAAACCGGATAACCAGCCTCGTCGTCTTTATCCATATCCGGGCGGCATAGATCCGCACCCAGGTCGAAAAGATCGTTTTGGATCAAAGACAGCAATTTGTCGGTTTGCTCATCTGCCACAAGGCGCGCCATACCAACGGTCGCGTTCAACTCGTCGACCGTGCCGTAAGCGTTTACCCGCAACGCATGCTTGGCCACACGTGCGCCATTGCCCAAGGCAGTTTCGCCGGCATCCCCAGTTTTCGTATATATTTTATTCAGTACAACCATTTTATCCCCCTGATCCTCGCACCAACACGAATATCATGATCAGCACAATTGCAATCGCTTGAGCATAGATTCTGTATCGCATGACTTTGTTTGCATGCTTCTTGTTAAAATCGCCGCCCTTTGCAAAGCCGCCGATACCCGTCAGGAGGATGCCCAGCACGATCAGCACTGCAATTGCGACTACAACGAATAATGGATCGTTCAGCATAGTGGTTCTCTTCCCTTTGCGACGCTAGCTAGAGCTGTTTCATAAAAAAGCGAACGCCACCGTCAGCCTCGCGTCAGCACCTTGTCTAGCGCACTTGTCGGCAACAGGCGGCGCAGCAAATTTACGCCGTAAGTTGGTGTCGTCACCATATATCTTGCCTTGGGTTTGCGACTTTCAACGGCGTGAATTAGTTTTTTCGTCACGGCGGCAGGTGGTTTGCGAAAGGGATTGCTCGCCGATCCTTTTCGTAACACTTCAAGCAACTCATCGTGGTATTGATCTACCCGAGGCGAATTTTCCCAATCGATCCACTGTTCAAATCGCTTCATTGCGTTGCGGCGAAACTCGGTTTCGATTGAGCCGGGTTGGATCAGAGAAACATGAATATTAAGGTCCGCCATCTCCATTCGAAGAGCGTCTGACCATGCCTCCACCGCGTACTTTGAAGCGCTGTACGCACCTCGGTAGGGTGTCGTGACGAATCCGAGAACGGAGGAGCAATTAACTATGCGACCGTGACCCTGCGCCCGCATCGCAGGCAAAAGCCGGACGGTTAGATCGTGCCACCCAAGGAAATTAGCGTTCATTGTCGCGCTCATCCCTGCGCGCGAGATATCCTCAACAGGGGCGGGGAGTGCGAAGGCGCCGTTGTTAAAAAGTGCATCCAGGCGCCCGTGTGTGGCGCTCAAGACCGCGTCCACTGCTCCCGCAACGGACTCGGTCTCTTCATAGTCCAGCTTAACACCGGTTGCGCCAATCTCGGACATTCTCGCGGCATCGCATTCTTGTCGGCAGGCGGCAAAGACGCGCCAGCCGCGCGCGGCCATTGTTCGGGCAGCGTCTAAGCCGATACCACTGGAACATCCTGTGATGAGAATGGTTTTCTCGTCCATCCCGGTCGCTTATGCGACCCGACGTTTGGCCGCAAGCTTAGCCTGGCGCGCTGTCGCTGAGGAATTTGCCAAAAATCCAGCCAGCAGTGCCATCTGCTGTGCGAATTTCAATCCATTCCGCCTCGGTGTCACTTAGCGCCTCTGCTTTTGTGCCCAGACCAAGTTGCGCTACAACCGCGTTTCCCGTTCCGGGGCCCGACCGAAGGTTCACATTTACACCGGAGACATACCAAGTGTCATTGTTGGGTGTGTCTTCGATGACATTCGCCAGAGTCACCTTTTGCTCAGAAGTCGCCGGAACAGCACCAAGGAGTCTTGTCTCTGAGGCACCATCCCGCTCAGAGCGTAGCCGTTGGCCCTCGGCGACGGCGATTGCAATTGCCTCTTCTTCGGAAATCTCCGAAATGGGGTCCAACGCCACGGCTTCGATAGCATCGCTTTGCGGCACGAATGACGCAAACGAGAAACCGAGTTCGTCGTCTGGCGCAGCGCGCGAAACCTCCTCCCGGCGGGATTCGTCGCCAAAGACAAGAAGCGTTACGAAGAAGCCGGTCAAAGTGACCGTGATCAGTTTAAACATTTTACCATTCCCCCAAGGAACAAGCAGACAACGAGCATCCCCTTAATTGGTTCCATATCTGATTCGGGTTTCGGGAGTCTCCGGGGAAAAGTCGCGACATTGCGTCAGTTCTGCGCTTTACGCCCCTTATTCGCTTGGCTACACAGCATCTATGGCAGGCACCACCGACGACCCCAAGATCATCCCCACCGAATTGGCCGAGCCGCTGCGCCGAGCCATCGGTGAGAGGTATCTGACCTATGCGCTGTCGACGATTATGCACCGGGCGCTGCCTGATGCCCGCGACGGATTGAAGCCGGTCCACCGCAGAATTCTGTATGCGATGCGTGAATTGAGACTGTCGCCAACGGGCGGATTTCGAAAGTCGGCAAAGATTTCCGGCGACGTCATGGGCAATTATCATCCGCACGGAAATCAGGCGATTTACGATGCGATGGCGCGTCTCGCGCAGGATTTTAACGTTCGTTATCCGTTGGTCGACGGGCAGGGGAACTTTGGCAACATCGACGGGGATAATCCAGCCGCCGAGCGGTACACAGAAGCGCGTCTGACGGCTGCGGCCGAAGCCCTTATGGAAGGTCTTACCGAAAACGCGGTCGATTATCGGCCCAACTATGACGGAACACTGGAAGAACCGGTCGTTCTTCCGGCGGCTTTTCCAAACCTGTTGGCAAATGGATCCAGCGGCATTGCTGTTGGTATGGCGACCAACATTCCTCCGCACAATCTCGACGAGTTGTGCGATGCCTGCATTCACCTCGCCAAGAAGCAAAACAGCGAGCTCGTGCGCGACGATACGCTGATTGAGATGGTCAAAGGCCCCGATTTTCCCACGGGCGGGATCATCGTTGAGCCGCCGGAATCTATTGCTGAGGCCTATCGTACCGGTCGTGGCGGGTTTCGAGTGCGTTGCAAATGGGAAGTTGAGGATTTGGGGCGCGGTCAGTGGCAGATTGTGGTTACTGAAATCCCGTATCAGGTTCAGAAAAGCCGGTTGATTGAAAAGATTGCCGAGGCGATTCAGACTAAGAAAGTTCCTATCCTTGGGGATGTACGCGACGAAAGCGCCGAAGACATTCGAATTGTTCTTGAGCCAAGATCCCGCAATGTCGACGCCGACGTTCTAATGAACATGCTCTATCGCAATTCCGATCTCGAGAACCGGTTCAGCCTTAATTTGAACGTCTTGATCGACGGTGTGACACCCAAAGTCTGTTCGCTAAAAGAAGTGCTGCGGGCGTTCCTTGATCACCGTCGCGAAGTTCTGCAGCGCCGCTCTCAACACCGGCTGGACAAGATTGACCATCGCCTTGAGGTGCTCGAAGGCTTCATCACGGCATTCCTCAATTTGGATCGGGTGATTGACATCATCCGCTATGATGACGACCCGAAAGCCGCGATGATCCGAGAGGACTGGTCCCGCGATTTCGTGCGCGCAATCGACGAGAAAGACTATGTTTCCCCGCCCGATGGCGAAGGCGAGTTGAGCGAAGTTCAGGTCGAGGCGATCCTGAACATGCGACTTCGCGCGCTGCGCCGGCTCGAAGAAATTGAGCTCCGCCGCGAATATGATGAGTTGTTGATTGAACGTGCAGACCTCGAAGATTTGCTCGAGAACGAAGGCCGTCAGTGGGACAAGATTATCGAGCAGCTACGGGAAGCGAAAAAAACGTTCGGCAAGAGTGCTAAGGGCGGCGTACGGCGAACGACATTTGCCGAAGCAGGAGAGGTCGAAGAGGTTCCGATCGAAGCGATGATCGACCGCGAACCGATAACTGTTGTGTGCAGCCAGATGGGCTGGATCCGCGCAATGACAGGCCACATAGATTTGACCCGTGAGCTGAAGTTCAAAGATGGCGATGGCCCGCGTTTTATCTTTCATGCGGAAACGACTGATCGGTTGCTGGTTTTCGGGTCCAACGGCCGGTTCTACACCGTGAGCGCATCGAACTTGCCCGGTGGACGCGGGATGGGCGAACCGTTGCGCCTCATTGTCGACCTGCCAAACGAAGCCGACATCGTAACGCTATCGATCCATCGACCCGGCACCAAGCTGCTCGTGGCGTCATCGGCAGGCGATGGATTTGTCGTGAGCGAGGATGACGTTGTCGCTCAAACGCGGGCGGGCAAACAGGTGTTAAACGTTCGCGGAGAAACCCGCGCGCGGATCTGTAAACCCGTCGAAGGCGATCATGTCGCCGCTGTCGGCGAAAACCGGAAGATGCTGGTTTTCCCGGTGGCCGACCTACCCGAGATGGGGCGTGGGAAAGGTGTGCGGCTGCAGAAGTACAAAGACGGGGGTCTTTCCGACGCGCGTACGTTCACTCTTGAGGATGGTCTGAGTTGGCTGGATCCCGCTGGTCGGACGCGCAACGTCACCGAGCTTGATGAATGGAAAGGCGCGCGCGCAGGCGCAGGTCGCATGGCGCCGCGTGGTTTTCCTCAGGACAATCGGTTCACCTGAGACGATGGCGCTGACAAACCTCTCGACCGAGTTTATCGCGACACGCGGTCGCTTGTTTCATATGTCGCTCATTATGGGACTGCTCACCGTATTAACGGCTGGTTTTTATCGATTTTGGATGAAGACGCGGCTTCGTCGCTACTATTGGTCAGGTATTCGCCCCGGCGGCCAGCCGTTGGAGTATGTCGGCGATCCGCTTGAAAAACTCCTTGGGTTTTTTATCGCGGTGGTAATCCTCGCTTTTTATATCGGCGTCGTGAATCTTATCCTGATGTTTATCAGCTTTTCACTTTTTGATGGCAATACAGTTGCTTACGTTGTTTCATTGGTGGGCGTAATTCCAATTTGGTTCTACGCGCGCTATCGGGCGCGGCGTTACGTGCTTGCCCGAACAAGATGGCGCGGCATTCGGTTCGGCGTTGATCCCGGCGCATGGGGATATGCTTGGCGCGCGCTTCTTTATTGGATGCTTACAATCCTGAGCCTCAGTCTTCTTTGGCCGTTGATGACTTTTCGGCTCGAGAAGTTTCGAATTGATCGCACGTGGTACGGTGATCGGCAATTCCAACAAAACGGCCGGGCCCGGATGTTGATCTGGGGGATGGTGCCGACGTGGATCGTTCTCGGCCTTGGTACGATTGCAGCAGTTGGAACACTTCTGACAGAAGACCTCGAAAGTTTTGCCTATATAGTCCTGACAGCTCTTCCATTTCTAGCGTTGACATTTGCCTGGTATCTCGTGCGCAGCTTTCGGGTTCTAACCTCGGAAAAATCCGCGGGAGCAGTACGGTTTAGATCAAATGCTCGTACGTCGCGGATCGTTGGAATTTACGTCTTGGGCTACTCTCTGACGGCGATCTTGACGGGCTTAATCGGCATTGTTGTTAGCCTCGCCTTTCTCGCCATGATGTTTGCGGCAGAAGGGGCTTCGTTCAGCTTTGATGACTTGGACAATTTGAGCTCACCGAATTCGATCCTGCAAATTGTTGGTTTCATTCTGTACTTCTTCGTTTTCATCGCCTGGGGTGCGTTTCGCCACGTCTTTGTAACACTTCCAATCTGGAAGCATTACGCAGAAACGATTGAAATTTTGCATTCGGAAGGCCTTCACGAAATCAAACAGCGTGACCGGGACGAGCACCGCGAGGCCGAAGGCTTCGCTGAGGCGCTTGATTTGGGTGCTGCGATATGAGCGACCGCGTAATAAGCACGCCAATTCATGTTGGTGCCTCTCCGGCCAAGCCTGAAGGGTTTGCGGATTTTTTTGACGGTCGAAGCGCGCGCGTACAAAGAGTTTCCTTTGAAATCGACGATGACGCGCACGCAATAGTCATTCGCCCTCCGGAATCCGACACGCTTCGTTGGCCCATCGATTCATTACGAGCTGTTCCGGATCAGGCCGACAAATCGCGACTGATCCTGACGTCGACCGACCGTGCATTGGCGCGTCTCACGCTCCGCGACGATGAAGCAATCATGTTGGTCCGTGCGCGAGCGCCAAAGCTCAAATCCAAACCACCTGTTCGCGGCAAAGGGCGCATTTTCGCATGGGCGTCTGCAGCGGTAGCCTCGGTCTTTTTGATCGTATTTGTATTGGTC
>CALLWO010000052.1 GCA_938016355.1 uncultured Boseongicola sp.
AATGTCGCTGTTTACTGTCACGCCAAAGCTCTTTTCGGCAATTGATTTCACGCGCTCGTTTTCGACGAACAGGATTGCTTCTTCGTTCAGGATATCAATCAGGAAAAACAAAACCTGATCTACGCCGTCTTCTTCAGCCACAGATCCCATGTCCTCTATCAGCGCATCTTTTCGGGCAAGCACAGTTGAAGGAGACGTGGTTTCAAGCACTGAAACGCGAAAGCTGACGCCTTCAACTTCGTATTTCTTGCTGTCCATCCTTAACAGCTCGCTATTGGAGAACGACGAAACGTCAGATTTTGCACTGAACATATCCCCGGCGTACTTTACGATATCGACGCCGAGATCCGCCGCAAGCTTTTCTGCGAGTTCACGGTCGACATCCGTCGTCGTCGGCGACCGGAATTCCAGCGTATCGCTGAGGATACAAGAGAGCATCGCGCCCTTGATGTGATCGGGCATCTTTTCGGCGTCGGCTCCCATCAAATCGTACATGATCGTGGCCGTACAGGCGACGGGCCGCACTGTGATGTTGATCGGACCTTTGGTTTTCAATCCGCCCTGCAACATGTGGTGGTCGATTACCTCAACCACATTCGCGTCGTTTATAGACGCAGGCAATTCGGCGACATTGTTTGTATCAACGATAACCACGTCGTCCCCAGCATTCACATCGTCAAGGTATTCGGGCCGATCAAGGTTCCAATGGCGCAGCACAAAGAGGGCTTCTGTGTTGGGATCGCCCAAAAGGCGCGGTTCGGCGGGTGTATTGCGACACTCATTCAAATACCACGACCAAATGATCGGGGAACCTGTGGAATCGGTGTCGGGAGATTTATGTCCAAAGACTTTGATCGTCATGCGTGGGGCTTCTCGATTGGGCAATTGCGATGTTGGCTGTCTCTTAGCGGCTGTCGTGCCCATTGTCACGTGAGACCATCCGCCGATAAGGTCTCAGGCAAAGGCAAAAGGCACCATGCGCGAAACCGAGCTGTACCCTCCAATAAAAGCGTTTCTAGAAGCGCAAGGCTACGAAGTGAAATCTGAAATCGGTGCGGCTGATGTTGTGGCTTGTCGTGGTGACGAACCGCCATTGATTGTTGAATTGAAGACCGGGTTTTCACTTTCACTCGTGCATCAAGGAATCGCGCGACTTGCGATCACGGACGCTGTGTACATAGCTGTTCCTCGAAAAACCGGCCGACCATTTTATGCGTCGTTGAAGTCTATGAAGACATTGTGTCGCCGCGTTGGACTAGGATTAATCACAATCCGTTTGAAGGACGCACTTGTCGAAATTCACTGCGACCCGGCACCTTACACTCCACGTAAATCCAAGCGACGGGAGACGCTTTTGTTGCGTGAGTTTGCAAAGCGTTCAGGTGATCCGAATTCCGGGGGAGCGACCCGTCAGGGCTTGGTCACCGCCTATCGTCAGGATGCACTGAGATGCGCAGATGTGCTCCGAACAAGGGGCCCTTCCAAGGGGTCGGACGTTGCCAAATCGACCGGTGTAGCGGCGGCCACAAGAATGATGGCCCAAGATCACTATGGATGGTTCGTCCGCGTTGCGCGTGGCGTCTATGATCTCAGCGATGCTGGGCACGCTGCAATTTCTACACACTTTGCAGAAACCTTTGAAGAGAAGTCGTAAGCCGTGTAGTTTCGGAGAGGTGGTGCTCGACCAAGTGATTGCCGCTATCGAGTTACCCGATCGCAGCGGCTCTCACATCATCATCAATGTGGCGTTCATATTGCGCAAAATTCTCCGCAAACATCGCAACAAGTTTCGCCGCTTGGCGATCATAGGCTTCGCCGTCGTCCCATGTTCTGCGTGGATCAAGAAGGATGTCGGGCACAGCGCTTGCTTTCACTTGCGTCGGCACTTCGAACCCGAAGTTCTTGTCTTTGCGGAAATCGGCATCTTCAAGCGACCCGTCGAGCGCAGCGGTCAAAAGCGCACGCGTCGCTTTGATCGGCATACGGCTTCCGGTTCCATAGGCTCCGCCGGTCCAGCCGGTGTTCACCAACCAACACGTTGCACCGTGGCTCGCAATCTTCCCGCGCAACAATTCGCCGTAAACCTCTGGCCGACGCGGCATGAATGGCGCGCCAAAACAAGTTGAGAATGTGGGCTGCGGTTCGGTCACGCCGCGCTCGGTCCCGGCAACCTTTGCAGTGAAGCCAGACAGGAAGTGGTACATTGCCTGCGCCGGCGTCAGCCGGGCGATCGGAGGTAGCACACCAAACGCGTCACAAGTCAGCATGATGATATTCTTCGGATGCCCGCCAATCGCCGTTTTCGATGCGTTAGAAATATATTCCAAGGGATAGGCACAGCGCATATTGGCCGTGAGGCTATCGTCTTCGAAATCCAGCTCTTTGGTTTCGGGATCGAACACCATGTTCTCAATAACAGTCCCGAATTTCGTCGTCGTATCATAGATCTCGGGTTCTGCGTCACGACTCAGGTTGATTGTTTTTGCGTAACAACCCCCTTCGAAGTTGAACGTGCCGCGATCCGACCAACCATGCTCGTCGTCCCCGATCAATACACGTTCAGGGTCAGCCGAAAGAGTCGTCTTTCCTGTGCCTGAAAGCCCAAAGAAAACGGCCGTATCAACGGGATTGCCGGGCGCATGATTGGCAGAGCAATGCATCGGCATTATGCCGCGTTCGGGCAGAAGGTAATTCAAGAGTGTGAAGACGGATTTCTTGTTCTCGCCGGCATATTCAGTTCCGCCGATCAGGATCAGCTTGCGATCAAAGTTCAGAGCGATCACCGTTTCAGAACGGCAATCGTGCCGCTTCGGGTCAGCCCGAAACGATGGCGAGTTGATCACCGTGAACTCGGGGACGAAAGTGTCGAGCTCTTCGCGATCTGGCCGACGCAGCATGTGGCGAATGAAAAGCGAGTGCCAAGCCAGCTCGGTGACAACCCTCACATCCAATCGCTGTGCGGGGTCGGCGCCGCCAAACAGGTCCTGAACGAAGTAGTCGCGGCCACCCATATGTGCGATCATGTCATCGTAAAGTGCATCAAAGCCCTTTTCGGACATCGGGCGATTGGCATCCCACCAGATGGATTCTTCAACCGACGCGGAACGGACGACGTGTTTGTCGTTTGGCGATCTGCCCGTGTATTTACCGGTCGAGACCAAAAGCGTGCCGCCTTGGCCAAGTGTACCCTCACCGAGGCACAGGGCGTGACGAATGAGGTCGGGCTCCATAATGTTGTAATAGACCTCACCCAGACCCGTAATGCCTTGGCGTTCTAGCGTATGGTCTGGATTTACCCGGCCGATTGTCATGCCCCGTCTCGCTCCTGAATTGGGGTGCGGTGTAAGTTTGGCCCGCACACAATTTTGAAAGTCCGTTTAGGCTTTATAAACAAGGGGTTTCGGGCTTGAACAGGACGGAACCGCACAGTTAGCGCAACCAAATCACCGAAATGACGGGTTTAGCGCCACCATTTTAGAGATCCGAGGCAAAACTGTGGCCGATTAGCCGAATCTTCAGGAAAAGGGTGTTTGAAATACGTGGCGAATAGGTACGATTCGCACATTATTGTTGAATTTCCACCGGTAGGACACGAAGATGCCCACAAAATGACACCGTAGAATGCGCCATTCATAAGGCGTTCGTGAGAGCAGTAAAGGAAATCACTCATGTCCAGGATTGCACTGGTCGATGACGATCGAAATATTTTGACGTCAGTTTCAATGACACTTGAGGCCGAAGGCTTCGAAGTCGAGACATATAATGATGGGCAAGCTGCCCTAGATGCTTTTAACAAAAAGCTGCCAGACATGGCGGTATTTGATATCAAGATGCCTCGTATGGATGGAATGGACCTGCTTCAGCGGGTGCGCCAGAAAACAGCGATGCCAGTTATCTTTCTCACGTCCAAAGACGACGAGATTGATGAAGTGCTGGGCCTGCGCATGGGTGCAGACGACTACGTGAAGAAGCCATTTTCGCAGCGCCTGTTGGTAGAGCGCATTCGCGCACTTCTGCGGCGCCAAGAAGTGATTGCTGGCGACGTTGAAGGCGAAGGGGTTGATCAGTCGCAAGTCATGACGCGCGGCGATCTTAGGATGGACCCGCTTCGTCACTCGGTGACATGGCGTGGTCTGGACGTTTCACTGACGGTTACCGAATTCCTGCTTTTGCAAGCCTTGGCGCAACGTCCCGGTTTCGTGAAGTCACGGGATCAATTGATGGATGTGGCGTATGACGATCAGGTCTATGTCGATGATCGGACAATTGATAGTCATATCAAGAGGTTGCGTAAGAAAATGCGGATGGTCGACGACGAGTTCTCGGCAATCGAGACGCTCTATGGAATTGGCTACCGCTATAACGAAGAATAGATGCTCTCCTCGGGGGTGAATCTGGTGGGCGCAAAGCCAGCCAAGCACGCCGAGGTCGTTTTAGGCGAAGACTGGATTGGTCCAGACGCCGCGGCCGAAAGCGAAGCCCGCGCCAAACGGGACCGGCGTGGCGTCATTGCCATGAACCGGTCGCCGTTGGCGCGCAAGATCATCACGTTTAACCTCCTGGCCATCTTGGTTCTCGTCGCGGGCGTTTTGTACCTCAACCCGTTTCGCGACAGCCTCGTATTTCAACGTGAGCGCGGCCTTGTCATCGAGGCCGAACTCATCTCGGGCTTCCTCGAAGCGCAGCTCCCCGAAAATGCACCGGTTAATTTGGGAACGGGGGATGGTCTTGACATCAAAGGCACGCTTGGTGCCTTACAGATTCCGACTGCGGTCGAGATTTTTGTGTATGATCAGACCGGTGATCTGATTGCCTCGACCGTTGGGCAAGAACGACGCCCCAGCCCGGTTGCAAACCTTTCTCGTGACGACAGATCGACGATCATTACGGACTTCCTCAATAATGTCTGGGACAGTGTTTCAGGCATTTTTGGTAAAGAGAACGATGGACCTGCCGTTCAGACCGGCAATGAAGAACTCGTTCTTTCCCTGGTCGGGGATGCGTTGGAAAGTGGCACTCGAGTGCAGTCATCGACCGATCTTTTTGGGAATACTATCTTTACGGTGGCGACGCCGATCATTAATAATGGCGCGCCGGTCGGCGCCGTCGCAATCGCTAGTGCGGCGGGCGAGATAGACCAGTTGGTCCGCTCGGAACGCGAGCAAGTATTGCAAATGTTTGTGATTGCGATTCTTGTTTCGATCGGCCTCAGTCTGGTTCTCGCCTCAACGATCGCAAACCCATTGAGCGACCTTGCTGCGGCTGCTGAGATCGGCCGCGAAAAGAATTCACGCCGCTTCAGCCCCAATCGTGTGCGCATCCCCGATCTGACCGCGCGACCGGATGAGATCGGACGCCTGTCCGGCGCTCTCCGTGGAATGGTTGCGGCGCTTTATGATCGCATTGACGCGAATGAACAATTTGCCGCTGACGTTGCACACGAGATTAAGAACCCCCTTGCATCGCTCAGATCTGCGGTGACCTCACTTCGGAATGTGCGGCGGGATGATCACCGCGCGAAACTGATGGATGTCATTGAGCACGATACAATTCGCCTTGACCGGTTGGTAAGTGATATTTCCAATGCATCGCGTTTAGATTCGGAGCTTGTCAAAGAAGAAGAAGAGCAATTTGACCTGCTGAAAATGATTGGCAATATCGGCGATTTCCTTGGAAACGAAGCCCAAGAAAAAGGCGTCGAGTTTATTACCGACATGCCCTCAGAACCAATTGTGATCGAAGGACTGGAAAGCCGTTTGGCGCAGGTATTTGTAAATCTGATATCCAATGCCATTTCATTTTGTGAGGACGGAGATGCTATTCGCGTATGGGTCCGAAAACGCGAGAATCGCGTGTTGGTTGTCGTCGAGGACACCGGGCCCGGCATTCCAGAACAAGCTCTGACCAAGATCTTCAATAGATTTTACACCCAAAGGCCTGTTAGCCACTTTGGTGATAATTCCGGGCTTGGATTGTCAATTTCTAAACAAATCGTGGAGGCGCATGGTGGCGTGATCTGGGCTGAGAATATTCGTCCAACCGACGCTGATGTGACTTCGGATCCGCTGGGCGCACGCTTCGTTGTTGGGCTTCCAGTCTAAGCGATGAAGAAGGGTTCCGAATGAGTGGGGACCCAGTCTATATTCACGGAACGGCCGTCTCTTTTAAAAAATCGGGCATTTTGATCATAGGAAAGCCCGGGTCAGGAAAGTCATCACTTGCGTTGGAATTGATCGGCTTGGGTGCGACGCTCGTCACCGATGATCAAGTACTTTTGGTTCGAACCCTCGTGGATGAGCCGAGTTTGATGCAACCGCCAAAAGTTCTAGAAGGAATGATTGAAGCCCGTGGAGTTGGTTTGCTAAGGGCACCTTGGACGCCTGCGCGCCTTAGACTCGTTATTGACTTGGACAAGACCGAAGCGAAACGCTTTCCGGAGCGCCACGAAACCGTGATTGCCGATCAATCGATCAGATGCCTTTACAAGGTTGAGAGCCCCGCGTTCGCCTCTATGATCATGGCCTACGTGAAAGGAGGTCGCTTAAAGTGACGCAGGAACCAGACGGCAGCTCAGACGTCGTTTTACAATCGGGGCGATTGCGTCTTGTGCTGGTCACTGGCCCCTCTGGCGCGGGGCGCTCTACCGCTATCAACGCCCTAGAGGACATCGGATTTGAGGTAATCGACAATTTGCCGCTCAGTCTGGTGAGTCGACTTTTGTCGGGACCGCCGCATACCGCACCACTGGCGCTCGGCATTGACGTCAGGAATCGAGATTTTTCGACCGACACGACAGTTGCACTTTTGGACGAACTTGCTACTGCACCAAATATTGATGCGGATGTTCTATACCTCGATTGTCGTCCAGACGTCTTGGTTCGGCGTTACTCAGAGACGCGAAGACGGCACCCCCTTGCGCCGTCGGAAACTCCGGACATTGGGATTGCCCGAGAGATTGAACTTTTGGTTCCCGTGCGCGCACGCGCCGACATGTTAATCGATACGTCCGATCTGACCGTGCACGACGCAAAATCCGAGATCATGCGTCATTTCGGAGATACGGACCAAAGCAGTCAGATGGCTATTTCAGTCGAAAGTTTTTCTTACAAACGTGGCCTCCCGCGAGGCGTGGACATGGTGTTCGACGTTCGATTTCTGGCCAACCCGCATTGGGATGCAGATTTGCGGGCTCTTGATGGGCGTGACAGTGATGTCCGCGAGTACATCAAGCGCGATACCCGCTTTGATGCGTTTTTTACGAGGGTTCACGAGTTGTCGGATAGCTTGCTTCCCGCTTTCAAAGAAGAAGGCAAAACTTATTTGACGGTCGCGTTTGGATGTACCGGGGGGCAACATCGATCAGTTGCCGTCGCGGAAATGTTGGCGGCAGCTCTTGCAGCCAGCGGTTGGCAGGTGTCAACTCGCCACCGAGAGCTTGAGCGGCGCGGAAAATCCACCACGCCAAGAGACACGGGGTTGGGTTCGTGATCGGGATTGTGATCGTCGCACATGGCGGTTTGGCGAAAGAGTATTTAGCGGCCGTTGAACATGTGGTCGGCAAGCAAACCGGTGTGCGCGCCATTGCGATCGCACCTGAGCATGATCGAGATGCGAAGCAAGTTGAAATCTGCGCGGCGGCGGACAGCGTGGACACAGGCACTGGCGTGGTGATGGTGACCGACATGTTCGGCGGGTCTCCGTCA
>CALLWO010000053.1 GCA_938016355.1 uncultured Boseongicola sp.
CCGCGCAAGCCACAGCGATTGCCCACCGCATTCCGGATCTTCAACAACATTGTCGACCACATCGAATCCGATTTGGTCCAACGCCTCACGGTAGGCGTCCTGATCCAGACTGGCATGATACAGCGGCTCGCCCTCGAATTCTCCCATCTCCACGCCGTGGCTAGGGCCGCAGGTGAACATCAGCGCAGCACCTCGAGAAGCATGGCGTTGAAAAACAAGGAACATTTTGCGCTGATCTTCCGGCGTCAAATGAAACGTGCTGTTCCACGCAAGTAACCCCTGAAATTTTTGGCCAAGCGATAAGTCCCGCATATCCGAAACGCGCCAACTCGCGCCGGGAAGGTTCGTGCGCGCAATCTCGATCAACTCTGGCGAAGCATCCACGCCCGTTACCGAGTGCCCTTTGGCCAACATATAGCGCGCAATAGGGTCGCCCGTCCCGCACCCTAAATCCAGAACCCCGCCACCATCGCCAACGATCTCAAGGAACTTGTCCATCCATTTCTGTTCGATGACACGCCGCCCGCGACAGCGCGCCCACGCATTCGCATGACGCCGGTAAAGCCCGATGATATTCTCTGCATCCTCAGACATGAGTGAAATCGTAACCCTCAAAGCCCGCCAAATGAAAACCCAGCATCCAAAACGCAAAACAGCGCGCCGTTTCGGGCGCGCTGTCTTTCAAATGCAATATTTGCGCAATCACATCCGGCTTGCGACGTTTTCCCAGTTCACAAGGTTATCCAGGAAATTCGTAAGATACGCAGGCCGCTTGTTGCGGAAATCGATGTAGTAGGAATGCTCCCAAACATCGCAGCCCAAAAGCGCTGTCTGACCGAAGCAAAGTGGGTTCACACCATTCTCTGTCTTGGTCACGGCCAGCGAACCGTCAGCGTTTTTGACAAGCCAGGCCCAGCCGGAACCAAACTGACCGGCACCAGCAGCAGAAAACTGCGCCTTGAAATCGTCTACCGAGCCAAAGCTTTCCTTCAACGCGGCTTCCAGCTCTCCGGGCATGCCCGCATCGCCCGGCCCCATCATCTCCCAGAACTGGTTGTGGTTCCAAAGCTGGCTGATGTTGTTGAAGATGCCGTTCTGAGCGACAGCCGCGCTGTCATAAGTGCCGACAATGATCTCTTCGAGGCTCTTGCCGTCCCACTCCGTGCCCTCAATCGCTTTGTTGCCGTTGGTGACATAGGCGTTGTGGTGCAGGTCGTGGTGGTATTCCAGCGTCTCGGCGCTCATGCCTTTGGACGCCAGCGCATCATGTGCATAGGGAAGATCAGGAAGTTCAAAAGCCATATCGGGCCCCTCATTCTCGGGTGAATTATCTGTAGCATTACTTGAGGTCCAACCGGCCCCGGGTCAAGTCGGTTCCTGAATGCGGGCCGAATTACCTCCAAAAAACCTACTGGCGCGCGCGCACGGGTCGGGACTATCAATGCAGGATCGAAGGAAGGACACCCATGAAACATGCAGTCGTCACAGGCGGCACCGGCGGGATTGGCGCAGGCGTTGCACATGCGCTCGCCGCGAAAGGTTGGCGCGTAACAGCCACGGGCGCGACCGCAGCCGAGGTTGACGCCTTTGAACAGAAATCGGAGCTTGTTGTCGCCAAAGTCCTGGATGTCACAGACACCGACGCCGTAAACGCCCTTTTTGGTGACATCGATACTCTGGATGGTCTTGTGAATTGCGCCGGCATCCTGCGCAAAGTCGATGAATACGATCTGGACGTCTTTCAACACGTGCTGAACGTCAACCTCACCGGCACCATGCGATGCTGCCTTGCCGCTCACCCACTATTGGCAAACGGCGGCGGCGCGATTGTGAACACAGGCTCGATGTTCACGCTCTTCGGCGGCCCCCACGCGCCCGCCTACACCGCCTCAAAAGCCGGGGTTGCCCAACTGGCCAAAGCTCTGTCTGGCAAATGGGCGAGCGACGGCATTCGCGTAAACGCCATTGCGCCGGGCTGGATCGCAACGCCCATGACCGACGCCATTCGCGGCGACAATGCGCGCGAACCGGCTATATTGGCGCGCACACCGATGGCGCGCTGGGGCGAGCCAAGCGAGGTCGGTGCGCTTGTCGCGTGGCTCCTCTCAGACGAAGCTTCCTTTATCACCGGCGCAGTCTATCCTGTGGACGGTGGCTATTCTGCAATGTGAGGTCGAACCCGAAATGCCTTTGGAAACTGACGACGAAAACCCAATGACACCCTATCAACTGCCGTTCCCAAAGGACGCACAGGAAGAGATCGTCGTGCCCAACGCGATCCCCGAAGATGAGCGCATCTGGGTGCCTCAAACCGAAACTGTGTCGTTCCGCCCGCTCTGCCTCAGCCGGTCACAAGGCTACTGGACCAACCTGCTGCGGGTCCGCCAATCCGGTGTCCTCTCGCGCCACCGCCACCCCCAACCGGTTCATGGCTTCGTCCTCAAAGGGCGCTGGCATTACCTCGAACACGACTGGGTCGCCAGCGAAGGCGGCTATGTCTACGAACCCCCCGGTGAAACCCACACACTCGTCGTTCCCGAAGATGTCGAAGAGATGATCACCTATTTCACCGTGAACGGCGCGATGGTCTATGTCGATCCCTATGGCAAAGTGCTCGGCTACGAGGACGTCTTCACCAAGATCGAAATGTGCCGCGATCATTACGCTGCTGTTGGCCTTGGCGCGGATTACGTCGATCAATTCATCCGCTGACCGACCCGCTACCCACAGACCTCGTGAAAAAGCGGACCTTACGTCCACTTTGACCCAAACTCGAATCAAGTTATGCATGTCTCATACGAGTGGGGACGCGAGGACATAAAAAATGCCGACCGATTTCTGGGCGCGGACCGATAGTGGCACCGCCAACAATCCAGCGCTTAATCTCACCAACGCACCGGCCGTCTCGATCTCGTTCGCACCCAACGGCGCTGGCGGCGATATATCGCTGGAATACGATGGCGGCGCGATAGACCCCGACACACAAGTCGTGATCGACGGCGTCGCGTATGATTTTATCTTCGAACTCAGCGCGACCCTTCCAACCCAGAAAAATAATGGCGCACAGCAGGTCCCTGACCAGCTTGAAGGCGACCCGATTTATGTCATCACGGTGATCGACTACCCGTCACCCGGAACAGATACCCGCCTCGCCTTCTTACCCGAAGACGAACCAACGCAAGCCGAAATGGACGATTTCGGCAACGGCGCGATAGACCTTCAAAACATTGACACGACAACGCCGGGCGTCGTCTGTTTTGGCCAAGGAACGCTGATCGCAACGCCCGACGGTGAAAAGCCGGTCGAGGACTTGCGCGCGGGCGATCTCGTCAAAACAGCCGGCGGCGACGAACTCCCCATTCTCTGGATTTCCAGCACGACGCATTACTGGCCCGGAAGCCCAGAAAAGGCGCTCCCCATATTGATATCAGCAGGCGCGCTCGGCCACCAAAAACCGCGCCGCGATCTTGTGGTGTC
>CALLWO010000054.1 GCA_938016355.1 uncultured Boseongicola sp.
AATAGCCGCGATCCTTATAGATGCGGATCCGGTCGGCAAAAACACCGCCATCGGCTTCGGGATGAAACTGCGTGGCATAGACGTTCTCACCATAGCGGATCATCTGATACGGGCACGGCCCGGACGCCATCAAATGCACAGCGCCCAAAGGCAATTCCTGCACCGCCTCCTTGTGGCCCACAAACGTCGGGAAGGCCTCCGGCAATCCTGCCAAAAGCGGATCGCGCGCGCCCTCGGGCGTAACCGTGCAATCCACCGGCCCCACCGGTTCGCCGAATTGCTCCTTTGACACGTTTGCACCCAGATGATGGGCAAGAATGCCGATCCCGTAACAACAGCCCATGAACGGCACGTCCCGTTCGGTGATCTCAGGCATCAGACGCAGGATTGCCGCCTCGGCACGCGCTTCATCGCGCGATTTTTCATCCGGCGCGTCGCTCACACAACCCGGCCCACCGCCGACGATGACGCCAGCATACTCATCAAGCGACAGATCGGCAGGCAGATCCTCGCGCTCAAGCCGGATACGGTGCGCGCGCGACGCCTCCAACCCGCCCTTGTCCAGAAACGCCTGAAACTCGCCGTCGGACGCCTCATCTTCCGGGCGCAATTGCAAAATCAGAAATGGCTTCACGCGCCCCGCTCCAATTGCTTCTCCATCTGCCAGTTTTGCAAAGCTACACCGCTGCGTTCCGCGCTCCGCGTGCCAAGCAAGACCCAACCATGGCGCAGGAAAAACGGCTTGGCCAGATGGCTTGCGTCGCTGGTCAAACGCGTCAGCCCGGCAGCGCGCGCCCGACCCTCCAGAACGAGATAAAGCGCGTCCGCCACACCAGTGCCCTGCGCTTCTGCCAAAACAAAGGCGAGGTCCAGATATCCGGTTTCAAGGTTCAACGTCATGAACCCGATCGCACGACCGTCAGCTTCGGCAACCACGGTGGATTGCTCGCCTAACCGCGCGGCCCAATTCGCATCATCCGGCTGGGTCCAGGCCCAGGCCTCGCGCTGCTCTTTGGAATAGGCACGCGCCGAACCGTGGCGGACCGCGTCGTAAAACACCCGACCCAGCACGTCGCTCTCGCCATCACCCATTGGTCGGATCGTGAAATCGGACGGGCCTTTGCGACCCGCATTCGCTGATCTCGGCCCCACCGCCATTTGCGCACCCATCAGACGGCGGCCAAAGCTTGCGTCAGATCGTCAATCAAATCGCTTGGATCTTCGATTCCCACGCTCAACCTAACAAGCCCCGGCGTGATCCCCAAGGCGTCGCGCTGCGCATCGCTCAGGCGCTGGTGCGTTGTTGTTGTGGGATGGGTGATGATCGACTTTGCATCGCCAAGATTGTTGGAAATGATGACTATTTTCAGCGCATTGAGGAACCGAAACGCCGCCGCCTGCCCGCCTCTGATCTCAAGCGCAATCACCGTACCACCCCGTTCAAGCTGGGCTTTGACGATGCCATGCTGCGGATGATCGGGAAGATCTGGATAAATCACCTGGCTCAGATTCGCGTGGCCTTGCAACGCCTCGGCAATGGCAATTGCGCCATCAGCTTGCGCCCGCACGCGCATATCCAGCGTCTCTAGCCCTTTGAGCAGTATCCACGCCGTAAACGGGCTCATCGCACCGCCAGTGTGCTTCAGGTAAGGCTCCAGCGTCTTGCGGATGTACTCTTTTGTGCCAAGTACAACACCACCCAATACGCGCCCCTGACCGTCAATATGCTTGGTCGCCGAATAGACGACCACATCCGCACCAAGCTCAATCGCGCGGCTGAACACAGGGGTGGCGAAGACGTTGTCGACGACGACCGTCGCCCCAAACTCATGAGCAATCTCGGCAACCGACTTCAGGTCAATCACCTCAAGCGTCGGGTTCGACATGGTCTCAAGAAACACGGCCTTTGTGTCGGGGCGCATCGCTGCACGCCATGCATCAAGATCCGTGCCATCGACAAAGGTCACCTCAACGCCAAACCGCGTCAGAACCTCTTCAAGAATATAAAGACATGACCCGAACAACGCGCGCGCCGAAACGACGTGGTCTCCGGCCTTCAACAAGGAACTCAGCGCCGCATTGACCGCCGCCATGCCGCTTGCCGTGGCAAACGCGTCTTCGGCCCCTTCCAACTGCGCGATGCGGTCTTCAAACATGCGCACAGTTGGGTTCCCGTACCGCGCATAGATGAATTCATCCTCGCCGGAATTTTCAAAACGTGCTTCGGCCTGCTCCGGGCTGTCGTAAACAAACCCTTGGGTCAGGAATATCGGTTCGGAAACCTCACCGTACTGGCTGCGCCGAACGCCTCCGTGGACCATTTTCGTCCGGTTCTTCCAATCTTCAGACATGGGGACGCCTCCTTTCGCAAATAAAAAGCCCCCACCGCATGAGCGCCGGGGGCGAAATAAAACGACCCTGACCTCTTTAGCGGAATATTTAACGTGGCCCGCAATCCGGTGTACAAATCGCCACGGTTCGATCGCTACAGATTACTCACACATTCGTCAAGCGCGTGGCCTTGCCTTCTGACCGCATCCCCCCAATGTTCCCCAAAGCAAACAAGGAATGTGTAATGTCTCAGCCGATTGATCTGTTTTACTGGCCCACCCCAAACGGATGGAAAATCACCATCGCGCTGGCCGAGATGGATCTGCCCTACAATCTCAACCTGATCGACATCAACAAAGGCGACCAGTTTGCGCCCGATTTCCTGAAGATTGCGCCCAATAACCGAATGCCTGCCATCATCGACCCGGACGGTCCCGACGGCGCGCCGATTTCGATTTTTGAAAGCGGCGCGATCCTGCAATATCTCGCGCGCAAAACAGGGTCTTTCTATGGCGCGAACGAACGCGAGCACATTGCGGTCGATCAATGGCTCATGTGGCAAATGGGCGGCGTCGGGCCAATGGCCGGGCAAGCGCATCACTTCCTGAAATATGCGCCATCCATGGAACCGCCCCAAGTACTCCCCTATGCTCAGGATCGCTATCGTCGTGAAACCGGACGCCTGTATTCGGTGCTGAACACGCAGTTGAAGGACAATGAATTTGTCGCCGGTGATTTCTATTCCATCGCCGACATGGCAATCTGGCCCTGGGCACAAAACTGGGCTGGTCAGGAACAAACCATTGACGACAAACCCCATTTCGCGCGCTGGCTCGACGCCATGTGGGCACGACCTGCGGTGAAATTCGGCAAAAACGTCGCCATCGAGATGCGCGAAAGAAAGAAAACCAAAGACGAAGAGAAAGAGGCGATGAAAAACATGTTCGGCATCAAAGGCTAAGATCAGAAATTCTTAACCGCGATCTGCGATACCCCGCAGTGTAATGCAGTATCGACCGAACCGTCGCAAAACCCACGTGCGCGCTCAGCTTCTGGCCGAGGGTGAAACCCGTGACGTCGACATTCTCGATATTTCCCGCGACGGCGCAAAAATCACCATCCCATTCGTGCTTCTTTCCGGCACTGCGGTGCATCTGCACATCGACACTTGTCGGATCAAAGCCATCGTTCAGTGGTGCAAAGGCCCTCATGCGGGTCTGCGGTTCCTCGACCGGCTCGATCGCAAAACTCTAATCGCCGTTGAGGATGCGGGCTTAGAGCTCTCCGACAACTTCTAGGCTTCGCCCTCACCCTCGTCTTCTTCGATGAAATAGGGCTGCAACATCATGATCTGCGACCACAAAAACACGAACATCAGGATCGGAAATCCAAAGGTCTCGATCTTGACCCACGCATCTGTCGACATCGTCCGCCAAACCAGCTCGTTGGCCGCCGCCATGCCTGCAAAAAACCAAGCCAGCCGCGTCGTCAGCTTCATCCAGCCTTCGTGCGTCATCGGCAAGAATTCCGACATGACCCACGCCAGATAGGACCGCCCCTGCAACAGACCAATCGCCAATATCACCGCGAACAACCCGTAAACCAGCGTGGTCTTAAGCTTGAAAAACCGCTCATCATTGAACCAAACCGTCAGCCCGCCAAACAGCACGACCATCACAGCCGTGAACACCTGCATCCGGCTCAACTTCCCGGTCAGCTTCCACAAAACCGCTATGCTCACCAGCAGGATCGGCACGAAAACCGCCGCGGCCACGATGAACCCATCGTATTGCGTGCCCCCAAAGGTATAAGTCTCGTCGCGCATCCGCAGATAGGCGACAAAAAACAACAACGGCGGGCCCAGCTCCAGAACCTGCTTCACAATCGGATTGAGAGGTTTTTCTTCCATCCCGGTCACTTAACCTCCACAGGCGCGCTCTTCAACGCTTCAAACACCGCCATCGTTAACCGCCCATCTCCACGACCACAGCCCCAAGCGCAATCATCGCCATCAGGCTCAAGCGGCGCGGCCCCACCTTCTCGCCCCAAAAGAGCCAGGCAATCAATGCCGCAAACACCACCGAGGTTTCCCGCAAAACCGCCGCCTCGCCGACCTTATCCAACCGCGTGGCTAGCATAATCCCCCCGAACGAGAAAATCGCCGTCACCGCACCGATGAACCCCAACTTGGCTGCCGCTCCGATCGGCTCGGGCAGCTTTCCACGCTTCCAGATCAGATAGCCAATGGGAAAGGCCAACCCATCCAGAAAGAAAAACCAAGCCACAAACGTGAAGGGATCCGCTGTCGCGCGGATCACGAACGCGTCCCATGTGGTGTAAGCCGCCACAAATCCGCCCGTCATTACCGCCAGCCCCAAAGCCATGGGCAAACGCGCACGATCCGACGTCACATGGCGCAAATTATAGATCGCAAGCCCCAGAATACCCGCCGCCAAAAGCCCGACACCCAGCCACTGAAGCGGCGCAAAATGCTCGCCAAAAAGAATGCCCGCCCCGATCACCGTGAACACAGGGCCGGTGCCGCGCACCACGGGATAGACGACCGTATAAGCCCCCATCGTATAGGCCGAAGCCTGCATCACCTTGTATCCCACATGGATCACCCAAGCGATTGCAAACAAAGGCCAGACATCCGGCTCGGGCCAAGGCACAACAAAGAATGCGAACGGCAGCGCCAGCAACGCATAAGTCGCGTCAATTGCACTTCGGGTGGTGAACGGGTCAAAGCGCCCCTTTTGCAGCGCGCCAAAAAGCGCGTGCAGCACCGCCGCCATCAATGCCAGCGCCAGTGCCAGCTGCTTTCCGGCATCCGTGCCTTCCAGCGAAATCAGCCATTCGCTCACTCTGCCACCGGTGCCGCAATGTAGCTGATCAAAAACTCAACACCATCAAAGGCTTGCAGCAATGCGCTCTCGTCGAAAACAGATGGCGCAAATCCCAGTTCCATCAGCTTTGAAAACGCAAGCGGTGGCGTCGGCGCGACTTGGACGAACAATTCCCCCCAAGGCACTGGCCCATCCGCGATCAGGCGCAATAGCGCGTCCTTTGATCCATCATGAAACAACGCGTCGGGCAGATCGCGCACCATTTGCGACATTTCGCGCTTGGTCCCTTCAACCACCGAGGCTGGTGATCCCGCAGCCTCAGTCAGCCCGGTCATGGCCGACACCAAAAAGCTCAGGATCAAGCCATCGGCAAAGCCGCGGTTCTCGATCTCAATCGCCAGATATTCCAACGAAAGCGCGTCCAGATCGCCAATTTGACCCGACAACACCGCAGGGCTAACGCCGTCTACACGAAAGTCCAGCCCGACGGCGTTTTCGCCCGGCATATCCACACGCAGCGACGCAACCTCCAAAAGACCAGCGTCCAGGTCCCAGCTTGCAGACAATGTCCCGTCGATCAGGTTGCGACGGTTCTGCTCGGAAAGCATATAATCGACCAATGGATCAGACGTGCGCGCGACCATACGCAGATTTTCCAGATCCGCATTGAGCGAAATCATCCCGCTGCCGGTCGAGAGGCCGGACAATCCCTCAAGTCGCCACGTCAAAGCCTCAACATCAAACGACAAATTTTGAGCCACTAGCACGATATCGTTGATTTTGCAGGTGCCGCTTGCGTCTTCGAACGCGCCCTCGCTTTCAATGGTCCAGCCGCGAGATTGAAAAATGCTTTCAACCAGTGCCCGCTCGCTTCCGCAGGCGGCGAACGCCATCGAAGGCGCGCAAATTGCCAAGGCCGCGAGTGTCTTTTTCATCCCAAATCTCCTGCACCACATTAAGAGGTGATTACTCTTCCAACCCGGTCAACGCCGCCGCAAATTCGCGCGGATCAAAAGGCGCAAGGTCGTCGATCTGCTCTCCGACCCCAATGGCATGGATGGGCAGCCCGAATTTATCTGCAAGCGCGACAAGAACACCGCCCTTGGCCGTGCCGTCCAGTTTGGTCATGACAAGGCCCGAAACATCCGCAATTTTCTGGAAAATCTCGACCTGTGACAGCGCATTCTGACCCGGTGTCGCGTCCAGTACCAACAGCGTGTTGTGCGGCGCATCCGGGTCTTTCTGGCGAATGACCCGCACGATCTTGGCCAGTTCTTCCATAAGATCGGCGCGGTTCTGGAGCCGCCCGGCAGTGTCGATCATCAGCAAATCAGCACCATCAGCTTCTGCTTTGGTCATTGCATCAAATGCCAGTGACGCCGGGTCCGATCCCTCCGGCGCGGTCATCACCGGCACGCCCGCGCGATCGCCCCAAACCTGCAATTGCTCGACGGCCGCGGCGCGAAACGTGTCCCCGGCCGCAATCACAACCGTTTTACCCGCCGCACGAAATTGCGAAGCCAGCTTGCCAATGGTCGTGGTTTTTCCCGAACCGTTCACCCCGACCACCAAAACCACCTGAGGGCGTTTCTGATAAATCGGCATCGGCTTGGCGACAGGCTCCATAATGCGCGCAACTTCGCCCGCCATCAGGTCCTTCAACTCATCGGTGGAAAACTTCCGGCCAAAACGTCCCTCGGCCATATTGGCCGTCACCCGCATCGCCGTTTCGACCCCCATGTCAGCGGTGATCAATAGCTCCTCGATCCGCTCCAGCATGTCGTCGTCCAGCACACGGCGCACGACGGTTTTCGCCTCTGTGCGCCCCATAAGGCGCCCCAAAAACCCCGGCTTCGCCGGCGCTTCTGGCTCTGGCTCTGGCTCTGGCTCTGGCTCTGGCTCTGGCTCTGGCTCTGGCTCTGGCTCTGGCTCTGGCTCTGGCTCTGGCTCTGGCTCTGGCTCTGGCTCTGGCTCTGGCTCTGGCTCTGGATGTCTCTCAGCTCGAG
>CALLWO010000055.1 GCA_938016355.1 uncultured Boseongicola sp.
TAATCTTTGACCTGCCCCGCGATTTTAATCGACAATCGCTCAACATCACGAATGTCGAGCGCGCCAATACCACAGCGCCCCTCGCGCATGGCCTCGAATGTGTCGGCAACCGTGTGACCGAGAGGATTGATCGTCCCCGCGCCTGTGATGACGACGCGCCGCATCTAAGTGGCTTGATCCGCAATAAGCGTTTCGACCGCCGCGATGATCGTGGCCACAGACGAAATATCGAAATCCGACGTGTCTGGCGCGTTGGCATTGAAGGGCACTTCAATGTCAAACGTCTCCTCGATCGCAAAAATTGCTTCTACCAATCCCATGCTGTCGATGCCCAAGTCCTCCAAAGACTGATCAAGCGACACATCCTGAGGCTGCAACAATGCCTGTTCGGCCAGAATTGCGATTACTTTGCTTTGGGTGCTCGTCATCATTGGGCGCTGCTCGTTTGCATGAATTGCGTTTACATCAGGGATCAAGTGTCGCTCTCGTCCGACTTAATCGCCGACTTCAAAGAATTTATGTCGTCCATTAGCCGTGGCAATCGTCGCCAATTGCGGCTTGCTTCAAGGTATTGCTCCATCTTCATCGCAGGATAACCAAGAACAATGCGGCCCGCCGGCACCTTGCTCATCATCTTGGTTGCGCCACCGGCCACCACATCATCACCGACAAAGATGTTGTCCGAGACCCCACATTGCCCGCCAAGCACCACACGATTTCCAATGCGCGTAGAACCCGCAATCCCAACCTGCCCGCAAAGCAGAGAATCTTCGCCGACTTCGACGTTGTGACCAATGTGGACCAGATTATCGAGCTTGGTACGGTTGCCTATCTTCGTTGATCGTATCGTTCCCCGGTCGATACATGTGTTCGCGCCAATTTCTACGTCGTCGCAAATCTCCACGCCGCCAAGAGAATGAATGCGGGTCCAGCTTGCGTTAATCGCCTCACCCGCCTGCCCAAGGTTTGCACGCGCATCTTCCACGCGACTTTTTTCGGGTGTCACAAAACTGAATCCATCCGCGCCGATGACGGCGCCAGGCTGGCAAATGAAACGCGCGCCGATTTGGACCCGCGCACCGATGCGAACGCCTGAATGGATCAGGGCATCTTCCCCGATGACAGCGTCTTCAGCAATCGTAACGTGGGAAGCAATTCGCGCATTAGGGCCGATTTCAGCGCGCGCGCCTATCACCACTAAAGGGCCGATCGATGCATTCGCGCCGATCTTGGCTGTTGGATCAATGACCGCGCTTGTGTGAATGCCTTGCGCGATCTCTGGCCCGGGGTCCATAAGGGCGGTAAGGCCCGACATGGCGTAGCGCGGGCGCGGAACGACAATAGCCGCCTCAAGCCCAAGCGCGGTCCAGTCCGCGCCATCCCATACGATGGCTGCGCGGGCCTGACCCTCTGCGAGCCCTTCGGCGTATTTCGGATCCATGGCCAGCGCGAGTTGTGAAGACGTCGCGGATGAGGGTTCGGATGCACCTTCGATCCAAATACCAACGGCGCCAAAAGCCTGTGCTTCCAGCGCCGTTGCTATGTCTTTTACGGTCAAACCCATATGCGGCCCCTTTCGGGGCAAAACTTATCCTTGAACCGCGCGTAGTGCTACCCCAGCCTTGTCCAAAGCGCGCCATATTTTGGCATCGCGCCCATAGACGTCGCCACGGAACTGCACATTGCCTTTGGCTTGCGTAAAGGCCGTCCGATACACGATGTGCACAGGCACGGGCTGCTCAAGTTGAACTACTGTCTCCCGACCCGTCCGCAGTCTTTCCTGAAAGAATGCTTCCGGATTGCGGGTTTGCTTGGCCAGCAGCGTATAGGCAAAATCGAATGGGTCATTCAGCCGAATGCAGCCGTGACTGAAGTCGCGTTTTTCTCGGCCGAACAAACTTTTAGCAGGCGTATCATGCAAATAGATGTTGTACCGGTTAGGGAACATGAACTTCACCAAGCCAAGCGCGTTCCCACGGCTTGGCGGCTCTTTCATATCGAACGGGAAGTTCGTTTCATCCAACTCGGCAAAATCAATTTCATCGCGCGATACAATCCGACCGCGTGCGTCAACCAAGTTGAGGTTGCTCACAGCATACGGATTTTCCTGCAAAAGTGGCAGATACTCCTTTGTGGCGATCGAGCGCGGAACGTTCCAGGTCGGATTGATCACCATGTGATCCATCACATCCGAAAATTCCGGGCTGCGACGGTCATGAACGTTCTTGCCAATCACCGAACGCGTCTGAAACGTGATCTTGCCGTTGTCGACGACGCGCGCGTGGAAATCTGTCAGATTTACCCAGATGTGGCGCTTGCCCTTTGGCATGTTGATCCAGCGCTCTCGCTCCATAGCAACGATGATTTGCGAAAGACGCGTTTCTGCCTGGACATTGATTTCCGCCATCGTTCTTGGTCCGGCAACACCGTCGGCACTCAAACCATGGTCGCGCTGAAACGCGGCTACGGCCTGAATGATGCGGTCGTCATAGGTTTTTGTCGCTGTGCGCTTCATATAACCCATGGCGATCAAACGATTGCGCAGTTGAAGAAGCGAGTTACTGGACGCGCCGGGCTTCAACGACTTTGCAGCAACTTTTGCGCCCCAGCCGCCTTTGCCAATTAGCTTCTCAAAACGGAGTTTTTCCTTCATCAGCCGCGCGTATTCTGGGCTTTTCGGTGGAAGGTTTTTAATGAAACCACGTGGTGACGATTTGGAAAACGCGGCAAGCGTGGCAGTGCGCGAGCGCAACGGCACTTCGCGTACGAGGCCCTCGTCAATCCGGCGTGGGTTCAAAACACCAGTTTGGACATCGCGGGCATACAAAAGAAACAGACGGCTCATTTCCACTTCGAGACGTCCAAGGTCCCGGTCTGATCTTACAGACTTGAGATTGACCTTGAGCGTATCGGCCTCATACCGGCCCGCGGGCAATCCATGCAAAGGCGCACTTGCAATTGCTCGCAGAAATTCAGTGCGTCGCGACTTGTCACGATTTCCTTTGCCGGTCCAAATGGCTTTGTAACCGTTGGATTTATAAAATTCGGCGATGTCGCGATCCGAAGCAGCAGCTTCAGCGACAGACTGCATGAATGCAGTCACCTGAGCTTTTGCGGGCGACGCCGCAAAAAATGCGGTCGTCAAAATCGCAAACAGACCCCAAAGGGCAATTCTTTTCATAGCAATCATGGCAGTCTCTACTCGTCTCGTTCCCAAAAGGCGCCCCTCCGCCTGTATCTCTTGTCCGTAAATTAGGCCTTACTGTCCATTCACAAATCCGTCGGCAACGCCTAATGTCACCGATAAACAACATGACCGCGACAAATTAAGCACGGGCCTGAACCTCCTATTTCTGAGCGGTTTTCTGCCGAAAATGTCGATTAATCGGCATTTGCAATGTGTTAGGGTTCCACCGTTAACTATGACGTGCAATAGAAGGTCAGCACCTGGGGATGGGTTGCACTTGCCATCGGATGCCACCGGCGGCGCAGTAAAATACGGGACACAGTGGCACACATGACGAAGAACAACACGAAGGGTATTACCCGACGCGGACTTTTGCAGGCATTTGCGGCCACGGCCGTTGCCGCTACTCCAACTTATGCAAATGCGTTTGGGTTCCTTAAAGGCGCTGGTGACATCCGGCGTTTGCGCATGCACTCCGGCCGCACCGGGGAAAGCGTCGATACCATCTACTGGATCGATGGCGAATATATTCCTGATGCTTTGGCCGAGATCAATTATCTCATGCGCGATTGGCGCAGCGACAGCGTTATCGACATTGATACACGCAACATCGACATCATGGCCGCCTCGCACAATTTGCTTGAGACGGATACGCCATACCTGATGTTGTCGGGCTATCGTTCGCCGAAAACAAACGCGATGCTGCGGTCGCGGTCGCGTTCTGTCGCTCGAAATTCACTTCACATGCAAGGGCAGGCTGCGGATCTTCGTCTGAACGGCCGAAACGTGGCTCAGATATCGAAGGCCGCGATCAGCTGTTCAGCAGGCGGCGTTGGCAAGTATTCAAGATCAAACTTTGTCCACATGGATTGTGGGCCAGTACGAATTTGGGGTCGGTAACGACACGGGGATACCAACTGAGGGCCTGACATTTGTCAGGCCCTTTTTTGTTGCGAATAGTTAATTAAATTGTGCGCGTCCTACCAAGGCATTCACGGTTCAAATCTGAAATACTGCGAACACCCAATTGGGCAAGCGTTGTGCTCACCTCACTGTTCAGCATCTCGCAGAGTTGTCGCAGCCCTGCTTCTCCCTGCGCGGCCAGTGCAAACAAAAGCGGCCGTCCAAGAAACACGAAATCGGCGCCAGAGGTGTATGCTTTGACAATATCTTCGCCTGAGCGAATACCGCTATCAAAAAACAGCGGAAAATCCGGGCCCACGGCGTTTCTGATTTCCCTTACGCACTCAATAGGTGGTGGGGCGGAATTCAATTGTCGCCCTCCGTGGCTCGAAACCTGCACCGCATCCGCGCCTAGGCTCTGCAATTTTTTGGCGTCTCGCGCATCCAACACGCCTTTGACCACGAGATTTCCGGACCATTGATCGCGGATCCGAGAGAAAAGCGACCAATCGGCCCCTGCGCGGCTCGTCGTTCGGTCAAATGCACCGAACGAGCCACCAAAATTAGCAAGCTTCGGTGCACCATTTAGCAATGCCGAAACAGACCATCTTGGATGAAACGCAAGATCAATGAATTGAGACGGTCCAATCTTGAGCGGGGCTTTGAACCCACGCTTCAATTCACGCGGGCGCTTTCCGACCTCCGGCACATCAACTGTGAGAACGAGCGTCTTGTAACCGGCACATTTGGCGCGTGAAATCAACTGGCCCGCGGCATCCTCGCTACCGCTGAAATATAGCTGAAACCACGCCCGTCCTTCGGACGCCTTTGCCATCTCTTCTAAAGACGTCGAGGCAGCTGTCGAGACGCCCACAGGTAGATTGAATTTTGCGCCCAATCGCGCCAGAGCGTGATCCGATTCTGGCCCGGTCAGATTGCACATTCCCATTGGGCTTACACCAAAGGGCAAGACCGATTTTTCGCCAAAAACATCGACACTTAGTGAGCGGTGTTCAACGTTATTCAGTACCCGAGGTTGCAGTACAAGGTCGCGGAGAGCCCGCATGTTGCGCGCTTCTGCAAAGCCATCACCTGCAGCACCATCAATGTAATCGAAAACCATCCAAGGCAATCGACGACGCGCTTGGTTGCGCGCGTCATCAATCGTTATGAATGGTTTTCGGAACATGGAATTCACAGACGTCAGGCGTTGCGTCGCTTAACTTCTTCCATGAAACGGTGCTTGATAACTGGCGCGTCCAATTCGATGACCGGCACCTTTACGTTGCCTGACTCGCACTTTGAAACGATGATCGTCATCTTGTCGCCTTTGAGGGCCTCAGTGACAGTCGCAACCGTGTCCTCTGCCGAGCATTCGATGACATTATCACAGCCGCATGCTCGCGCCACAGCCGTCAGGGAAGTCTTTTTGCCAGCATAGGTTGGTTGGTCTCCGGTTGAGCCATACGAACCATTGTCGATGATCAACAAGATGAAATTGTCAGCCGGGTTGTTTGCGATCGTCGGCAATGTTCCAAGATTGGTCAGGATCGATCCATCGCCGTCAATGGTCAAAACCTTGGCCTTTTGGTTGAGAGCAAGCCCAAGCCCTATCGAGGATGCAAGGCCCATTGTCCCGAGCATATAAAAATTTGATGGTTGGTCATCGAGCATGTGAAGTTCCTGGCTCGGAAGACCGATATTGCAGACCACCAGTTCATCGGTGATGACCGGGACGAGTTCTTTCAGAATATCGCTGCGGATCATGATCAGTACCCTCCCCAGAAGTTGGAATCGGTCAGAATCGCCGTTGGTTTGCGGCTCATGAACGTGTGATTGAGGATCGTATCCATTTCACTCACATCTTCTGGACGGTGAAAGTGATAAGTTTG
The DNA here is from genome assembly GCA_938016355.1 of uncultured Boseongicola sp. Taxonomy (GTDB): domain Bacteria; phylum Pseudomonadota; class Alphaproteobacteria; order Rhodobacterales; family Rhodobacteraceae; genus CALLWO01. The sequence continues at coordinate 5,983 of CALLWO010000055.1, forward strand.
GATATTCAACTGATCAAGCAGCGCCTTGGTGTGCACCGCCATTTCGACCTGACACGCAACACGCTCGCCCAGTTCGCCTCGATAAGAAATCAGCATAGGAAGCGGCATTTGATAAAACTGCGTCAGAGTTGCGAGTGTGTTGATCGTCACGCCAATTGCTGTGTTCTGCATGATGATACATGGACGTTTTCCACCCATCCATGCACCGGCACAAAGCCCCATGCCTTCGTCTTCTTTGTTCGACGGCACATGCATGATGTCAGGACTGGCCTCAACACCTTCAATTACACCAGCCAGTTGTTTGCATGGAACGGTGGTGACGAATTCAACCTTGTTTCGAACAAGACTGTCGACGATCTGATCGCTGATAGACAATTTGAAGCTCCCAATATGTTGGGTGCAACATAGTAAATTTTTCCTTTACTACAATCGAAAGATATTTGTGTGCGTATAAAGTTTTTATTTATCTCTTAGCGCTACACGATAACGTATTGAATATGGGTCAAAAACTGCTCGGCAATCAGCGGCTTTTGCGTGTCGGCCCGCGTGAGCAGACCCAGAACCCGGGAATGCCCATGGGGTTCAAGCGACACCTTACGGAGTGCTGCAAATTCCGCATCCGGCACACAAACATCGGGAACGATTGACACCCCTAACCCGCTGGCCACCATGCCGGTCACGGTCGCGAGACTTTCCATTTCCATCACAGGTTTCACATGAATGCCCGCGTCCCTCAGCCACGCATCAGCCAGAATACCCACGGCCGACCGACGCGTGTGCCGGATATAAGGCTCACTCGCTAGCATCGCCTTGGGATCGGCCAGCTCCACATCCGGACCGACCAAAAGAACGAGCCTCTCTTCAATAAATGGCTGCCATAGCAACCCTTCGTCCACACCATAAGAAGGGCTCAACACAGCCGCATCCAAACGTCCGCGCAACACCTGCTCCTGGAGATCATCTGACAATCCCGGAACGACACGCACGCTTAAATCTTCATGCACGCTCACAAGTCGTTTTACAGATTTGGGAACCAGCGCAGCAAGTGTGGATGGGATTGCGCCCAACGCGAAATCACCCGAGAATTGATCGCTCGGTGCACCGCCTTGCATCAGCGCGTCATACGCATCCACGACCTCTTGCGTTTTTACCAGGAGCGAGCGAGCAAAAGGCGTCAGTGTCGGCTGATGTTCCGAGCGATCAAAAAGCACAGCGTCCATTGTTGCTTCGAGCTGGCGCATTTGATGACCGACTGCAGCAGGTGTGACGCAAACAATATCAGCCGCAGAACGGAAGCTTCCTGACTTTGCGATCGCGAGAAGGGTTCTGAGTTGGGTTATTGACATGATCTCTCCTGATCCGCCTTCGATGTAGCGCAACTGGATTGCTCAAGAAAGCCTGGGCTTAGCGTGGCGCGGAAGGAGCTTTAGTCAGTCTGCTCATTTCACGCGGGTCCAGCGTCACCCAAAGTGCTGCGCCAACCACCAAAAGTGCGCCGAACGCAAAACCAGCGTTCGGAACTTCTGCAAATACGAAATAACCTACCCCAACCGACAGAACGAGGCTGAGATAACTCAGCACGGACAAGAAGCCCGCAGTCCCGTGATAATGTGCCTTCAGAAAGCAAAGCTGTGCGGCTTGTGAGAAAGCTCCGATAAATAGAAACGCAACCAAAGAACTACCTTCAATCGGGACCCAGAGCACTAGGGCGAAAGGCACCGAAAAAAGTGTCAGGCCAGCGGTGTAGAATGTCATTAGAACGATTGAAGGCGCTTCACGAAGCTTTCTGGTTGCGATTACGGTGCCCGATGCGGTCAACACGACCAGTCCCAAAGCGGCTATCCCGATGTTCCAGTCCCCGCCGCCTGGATCGACCGCGAAATACACTCCAATCAATGCGATTCCAGCAGCCGCCCATTTCCGTCGACCGATCGTTTCCCTTAAAAGGGCGGCCGCCATCAGCATGGTAATCAAGGGCCGCGTGAAACTGATTGCTGTAAATAACGCGAGCGGAACGCGCGCTATGGCGAAAAAACTGGCCGTCAGCGTCACCACAGCCAGCGCGACGCGCAAGATATGCAGATTGAGGTCCTCTATTTTCCTGAACTTTTCACGATGCTTCACGATCAAAGGCAGGATCAGAAAAAAACCGATCAACGCGCGCAAAAACACGACTTGTGCCGCTGGAAAATCCGCCCCGAGCCATTTGACAAGCGACAGCGCCCAAATGTTCAGGGACAAATCAGCCAACAACCACGCCCCGCCAAGCCGGTTGTTGTAAACCGCTGGCGCTTTCATTCCCGGGTATTGATGAAATTCGCCATCAGGCGGAAGGCGCCGGGTACCAAGTGTTCCATCTGATGATGCAGGATAAGGGACGTGTGGATGTGCCGGCCCTGCCCTATATCAGCCACCAACAGCGCGCCATTCAAAGGTTTCTCACCGGGGTCCGACATCTCCAAAAGCGGCGTGTAGGCATCGTCAAAACTCTTGGCGAAATAGAGCCCGCGCTCTTTAACCCAACCATCCCAATCGCCCGGTTCAATCTTGTTTGGACTCTCAAGGATCGGGTGAGTTGATAAGGGATGAACCTTGGCCGTTTGATCTGTGACTCGCCACCTGAGTGAAGGTTGACCAATCTCAAGACGTCTCGGCGGTATCGTGTCCGGATCCCAATTGTCCCATGGTCGGTGATACAACGTCAAAAGCGTCCCACCAGCTTCGACCCAATTGTGAAGGCGCGGCATCAATTCAACCAAACCTTCCGCAAATCGCATCGCGAAAATGCCCACAACTATTGTGTCAAGGTTTTCCAGCGTCGCATCGCTCGAAAGATCGCTGACCGCAAGCTCGGTGACGTCTGCACCGATTGCCGCAAGCCAATGCCCAACGCGATCGTTGCCTCCGCCAATATAACCGACGCGCACGTTTGGCACCTCAACATCCAGAACCTGAACGCGCATAGTGGCGGGCGTGAATTCAGCCGTATTGGCGATATGAGGATACTCTATCCGGCGTACTTGATGCGCAGGGGTGTCGCCCAAAAGAATTGGAATTTCGTATGAGCCTGGAGCCGGACTCGCAGTCGTTTCGATGTCAAATCCATCTTTGGTGCGTTTTGCCGTCCAACCGCCGGGCAGATCCAACTCAGGTTCTACCGAGGTCGGATGAGTCTCGCTGACCCTGACCTTAAAGCCGGTTGCACCGCCGTTCATATTGATGACATGGGACGCCGGTTCGATCTTTGAACGATGTTGAGGCAGCACGATTGGCTCGACAATCATCGGCGAGCGATAGGTGGCAGTTGTGCCTCGAAAACTGATTTCGGCGCGCACGGATGGGCTTGGCGGAACGGCTGGATCATAAAAAGCGCGATAAACATCGCTCAAACCAGCAGAAGGCGAGACTGTAAGCCCGTCCTCGTCAACGTCCCATCCGCGTGGAGTTTCAATCGACGCTTCAACGCCATCAGCGTTACCTATTGCCACTTCAAATTGAATTTGAGCGCGAACGCCCGGCGATAGATAAGCCGAATCAAGTCCGGCATTCACTTCCACGCCCAACGCCCACCGCAGCACTTGCCCAAGTTGATCAGCTTTTGCCTTCAAACGATGAAGAATGAGCGGGCGCATAGTATCGGGGCATTTGGAAATCGCTTCTTTCACGACTTCCAGCGCACGCGCGGCTTGCTCGGCGACGGCTTCAAAATCAGGGAATGCGGCGACGCAATCGGAGAGATGCTTACCCGCTTCCAGAAGATCATCCGCAATCGGAGCCGCACCGGACAAAGCGGCCATGTCTTCAAATGTCGCGACGCACCCGGAATGAACCGACAAGTCCGCCTCATCGACAAAAGATTCCGCAAGGTGGAGCGGCCAATCGCGTTGTGTGGTTGCTGGAGCCCATCGCCCCATGCCTTGAGTTCGGTGATATGCACGAGACTGTTGGCCTATTCGCGCCCAATTCCATCCGCTAACAGGATCTCGCCCGCTTCCATCTACGACGAGTGTCGCTGGTGGTGGTGGCTCGTCATCGTCGTATGCCTGCCCTGCCCCTGACCAGGCCGGAAGATACATCTTGCTGATTTGCCAGGGTGGGAGGTTTGACGGAAAGCCCGGATCAGCCGCCGCCTTCATGACTTTGTGTGCCACATTTGTCATAGCGCGGTGATGTCCATGCTGACCCGGCACATCAAGGAAGGTCGGGATCAGGATGTCAGGCCGGTCCAATCTCACTATCTCAACGAACCGCGTCAACGTGCGTTCTGCCCCCCAGATGCCAAGCGTCTCGTCCCCACTCTTGGAGAACCCAAAATCTGTGATAAGATCGCTCGGCGTTTCGGAATGCCAATACATCCGCATATTCAAGACATCACAGGCCCGCTCCATCTCGCGTGTTCTGAGCGCGCCAAGTGCGGCACCGCTTTCTGTTCCAATGTCGTTTTGACCGCCTTCACCACGAGTTGAGCACGCATAGGACAAATTGACCCCGTCACGAATGGAAAGCGCGGCCAGCATCGCCGACATTTCATCATCGGGATGCGCTCCGGACTGCATCACACGCAAAACAGATGTCAAAGGCCGCAAAGCCCACCAAAGCTCGACTATTCGGGGACGAGCGCGATCACTGGCCAGCCTATCCTGATCATGTGTCGGCATGGCTCACCTCATTGCACTGTGGCTGAAATTCTTGGAGTCGTCGCCTGATGAATGACCAACGCAGCCGCTCCCAAAGTCGCCGTCATCCGACCCGATGTCCCGCGCAAAAAGCGTTCGACAACGCGGTCACTTCGGTGCGCCACTGACCTTTCTGGCTGATCAACTGCTTCAATCAGACGGTTGATAACCGAGTCGGGCATGGCACCGCCCAAAATAACCGCTTCCGGGTCAAACATGTTTTCAACAATTGTAAGCGCCGCCTCCAGTGGCTCGACAGCACGATCCAGCCAGTCCTGAAGCGCCTCGTTCCCCTTGCGATGTAGTTCGGACATCTGATGCACGCTCGTCGCCTCTATACCCTCTGCATTCAGATGCTTTTGCAAGGAAAGACGACTGACAGCGTCCTCCAACAGAACGGTGCCCTTGATTGACGGCACAGGAATGTGTCCGATCTCACCGGCGTTTCCGAAGGCGCCTTCGATGAGCTGTCCCTTATGTACGAGACCTAAGCCGAGACCGCTGCCAAAATAAAGATAAGCGAAGCTTTGCAAGCCGCGAGCCACACCAGAGATATGCTCAGCAATGGCCGCCGCGTTCGCATCGTTCTCGATGATCACAGGTGACTGGAGCGCATTTGCAAACCATGTGGACGGAATAACATCATCCCAGATATCCAACCCGGACCGGTTGCCACGAATGCCCGTTTCGCCAAAAGGCCCAGGCATCACAATGCCTATTCCAAGCGAGGTGCCGGCTCGAACACCTGCTTTTGCCTGCACCTCATTGCGGACCCGCAACACTGTTTCGGTCACGTCGCTGAGCGTTGGCGCATTCAGACTTTGCCTTTTGGACGCAAGCGTATTTCCACATAAATCCAGCACTGCCGCGAACACAGCATCTGGGCGAATTTCGATCCCGAGTGCAAACCCACCTTTTGCGTTCAGACCATACTGAAGCGCGGGCAATCCGCGTCCCACAGCCCGCCGTCCGGTTTCTTTGATTAGTCCGTCGCTCAACAACTCAGCGATGATATTGGAAACGGCCTGAGTCGAAAGACCCGACAAGCGTGCAATCTCGGCTCGTCCAATCTCGCCTGCAGCGCGCACCCTCCCAAGAACCACCTGTCGGTTGTGGCTGCGCGATCGCTCTGCATTCGCGCCGACGATTGTATCCAAAGATGCGGCCATAAATTCGGATTAACTCAATTGAGTTGATAGCTCAAGAGAGTTGAGTTAATCATTGAGACATGGACGGTGCCGCAGGGCGCTCAGATCGGTCAGAAGACCGACGTTTCAACAGGGAGAGTTTCCATGATTTCCAATAAGCTAAAAGCAATGTCACTTGCGGCCGTTACAAGCTCAGCCGCCCTTTTCGCATCGTCGGCACAGGCGGTCGAAATTGAATATTGGCAGTATTTCTTTGACGCACGCGTGACAGCGATGGAACAGCTGATCGAAAATTTCGAAGCTGCAAATCCAGATATCACTGTGACGATGACGCATTTCCCTTATGCGGATTATCGCACGAAAGTCGCCGCCGCGATCCCGGCAGGAGAAGGGCCTGATGTGGTGCAATTATTCTATGGCTGGTTGAATGACTATGTCGCAGCCGACCTGATCCAACCGCTTCCCGCAGACACATTCTCGACCGCGATGGTGGACGAAGAATTTTTCCCGATGGTTCAGGCCATGAAAGACGGCGACAATTACTGGGCGCTTCCAACAGCGGTGCGCAGCCTCGCGCTCTTTTACAACGAACGCTTGCTTGAAGAAGCCGGGGTCGAGCCGCCTACAACGCTTGACGAAATGGTCGCCGCCGCACGCGCAATGACCAAGAAGGACGGCGCGGGCAACATCACTCAGGTCGGTATGACAGCCGGTATGACCGCACAAGATCACCATTGGTGGCGCGAAGTGCTTGTCCGTCAGATGGGCGGCGAGCCCTATTTGGATAACTACAAGACCGTGAACTACAATACCGAAGCCGGTCAGAAGGCCTTGGACTTCTATGTAAACATGGCGGAAGGCGATGATCCGATAACCGCATTTGGCTTTATGGATGAGCCGCAGGCCGCATTTAAAGCCGGGCGCGCCGGCATGCATATTGACGGATCGTTCCGCATTGGTTCGCTGAACAAAACGCGCGGCCTGAAATGGGGCGTGACAGAACTGCCAGCCACAAGTGACGGCACTCGATCGAATTATTCGTCCTATTGGGTGAATGCGATCACTACCAAAGCTGAAGGTGAGAAATACGACGCGGCCGTTAAGTTCATGGAGTACGTCACGTCGGACGAGGCGATGCAAATTTGGCTTGATGTCGTCGGCGAACTACCAGCCAAGCCATCTGTTGGAATGACCGAAGCAAACGCGAATGATGACACCTTCGGGCCGTTCATCCGCGGACTGGCGTATGCCAATACGACCAAATTTGCCAATGAAAGCGGTCAGCGTCAGTTGATGGTCGAAATGGTCGAGCGTATCACCTTGGAAGGTATGAGCGCCGCCGACAGCCTCGCCATCGCGGCCGAGGCCGAGCAGAAGCTGCTCGATGATTATTACGCCTCGAATTAAACAACCTCGCTTCGGCCCGCTGATGGGCCGAAGCTCTCCCTGCCGGGTGAGGCCATGAAGATATACCAAAATCTTACGATCCGCCAAAAGCAGATCGTCTGGGCTTGGGCCTTTTTGGCCTTACCCGTGCTTTTTTATACGGTCATACGCTTCTACCCGACCGCCAACGCCATTCTTATTAGCTTTCAGAATTGGAACTTGTTGGGGGATCGAACGTGGGCCGGGTTGGAAAACTATCAAAAGCTATTTGCTGATCCGGTGTTTTGGCACGTCTTTCGCAATACGTTTGTCTATCTCTTGCTGGGCACGCCGGTTAGCCTCGTGGTGTCGTTCATCATCGCCTATCACTTGGACAAAACCAGATTCATGCACGGGTTCTTGCGCATGCTCTATTTCCTGCCATTCATGACCAGCGCAGTCGCGATGGCGTGGGTTTGGCGGTGGTTCTATCAACCCGTCCCCATCGGATTGTTTAACAACTTTTTGGCCGCAGCCGGCATCCCGCAAGTGTCCTTCCTCAATTCAACCACCAACGCACTCCCATCCGTGCTCGCCCCCGCAATTTGGGCCGGGCTTGGTTTTCAGGTCATCATCTTCATGGCCGGCCTGCGCGCCATTCCAAAAAGCTATTACGAGGCGGCAAAAATCGACGGTGTGTCGTGGTGGACCGTTCTGTGGGAAATCACCCTACCCCTTTTGAAACCCACGATCGTTTTCATCGTTGTTTTTTCGTCCATCGGCTTCCTTCGAATTTTCGACCATGTGTTCAACATGACGACGGGCAATCCCGGCGGTCCGCTGAATTCGACGAAACCCCTCGTCCTGATGATCTATGAAACTGCGTTCAGTTCCTTCGACATGGGCTATGCAGCGGCGCAAACCGTCGTTCTGTTTGCCGTGCTGCTTTTTGTCAGCCTTGTTCAGCTTCGCATCATGAGGGACAAATAATGGCCGTCGCAGAGGAAATTCGCGCAAGCTCTGATACGCTTTTGAGCGTAAAATCACCACGCAAACCTGCCAATATGGGGCAGTTCATCCGCTGGGCGCTTCTCTTTATCGGCGGCATTTTGATGGTCATGCCGATTGCCTTTATGATCTCGACGTCGCTTAAATGGCCGCACGAGATCTATAATCTTCGACTAATCCCCGAAGAACCGACAATCGAGAACTACACTTTCGTGCTAGAGGACGGGCGGTTTTACTGGTGGTTCGTCAATTCCATCATCATCGCAACGATCACCACGATCTGTAACGTCCTCTTTGACAGCCTCGTCGGTTACACGTTGTGCAAATTCAAGTTTCCAGGCCGCTACATCATCTTTATCGCGATCTTATCAACGCTGATGATCCCGACCGAAATGCTGGTCATCCCGTGGTATCTGATGAGCCAGCAATTCGGGTGGCTCGACAGCTATTGGGGCATCATGTTCCCTGGCCTAATGACAGCGTTCGGCACCTTTTTGATGAAGCAGTTCTTCGAAACCGTGCCGGATGATTTCATCGAAGCGGCGCGTATCGACGGGCTGAACGAGTTGCAAATCTGGTGGACCGTCGCAATGCCGCTGGTCAAACCTGCGCTCGCCGCGCTTGCGATCTTTGTATTCCTCGGCAACTGGACCGCATTCATTTGGCCGCTGATCGTCACGAACTCGACCGATATGTATACTTTGCCGGTTGGCCTTTCGTCTTTTGGCGATGAAGCTGACGTGGCATGGGAGCTGATAATGACGGGTGCGGCCATTTCAACGATACCAACTCTCGTCGTCTTTCTTGTTTTCCAGCGATTCATCATTCGCGGCGTCGTCATGGCGGGATTAAAGGGATGACCGACACCTCAACATTCCCCGATCCCGTCTATCGCGACACCGTCTTAGCGCCGCTTTTTGAGGGCGTGAAAACCCACTTCGCGCAGCATATGGCGACGATCAATCGTGCGCATTTGGCGATGCTGGTGGAGGCCCATATTCTCTCGGGCCCAGATGCAGAACGCATTGCCTACGCATTGAACGAGATCGACGCCGAAACAGACATCTCGTCCCTTACCTATACAGGTGAGCATGAAGATTACTTCTTTGTCGTCGAGGCCGCCTTGCGCGACAAGCTCGGCGATCTGGGCGGCGCACTCCATACCGCAAGATCGCGCAACGACATAGACCACACGCTGTTCAAAATGGCGTTGCGGGAACGAACCGATGTTTTGCTGAATCAATTGCATACCCTGACGAGCACGTTGATCTCAAAGGCCGAGGATGAAGCCGGTACTCTGATCGTTGCCTATACCCACGGTCAGCCTGCGCAGCCGACGACATTCGGCCATTATTTGGCGGCTGTGGTCGAAGTCCTCCTTCGCGACATTGCGCGGCTAGAAGCCGCGGCCGAAAATCTTGAACATTGCCCGATGGGTGCCGCTGCCATCACAACGTCAGGGTTTCCGATAAATCGTGAACGGATGGCGGACTTGCTTGGTTTCCAATCGCCCCTGATCAACACCTATGGATGCATTGCTTCCGTCGACTATGTGACAGGGCTCTATAGCGCAATAAAGCTTGTGTTTTTGCACCTGGGCCGGGTTGTTCAGGACATGGCATTCTGGTCGAGCTTCGAGGTCGGTCAGCTTTATGTGCCCAATGCGTTGGTACAGATCTCGTCCATCATGCCCCAAAAACGTAACCCGGTTCCGATTGAGCACATGCGCCATCTCGCAAGCGTCACCGTAGGGCGATGCGATATGGTAGTGAACACAATGCACAATACGCCGTTCACCGATATGAACGATAGTGAAGGCGAAGTTCAGCAAGCCGGATACGCAGCCTTCGAAAGCGCCGCGCGTGTGGCGCAATTGCTCACAGCCTTCCTTCCTGCCTGCAAAATCAACCGCGACAATGTTCAACGCAACACTGACGCCGCTTGCATCACCATAACCGAACTGGCCGACACACTCGTGCGCACCGAAGACATAAGCTTTCGGCAGGCCCACGAGATTGCCGCAAAAACCGCACGCGCCGTCATTCAAAAGGCTGTGCCCTTGGGCGAAGGCTACGCAGATTTCGCAACACACTTCGAAGACGAGACCGGGCGCGCGTCAAAGCTCACCGACCAGACGTTTCGCAAAGTCATATCACCCGAACACTTCGTCGCCGTTCGCGAACGCACCGGCGGGCCAGCCCCAAAGGCATTGGCCGACGCATTGGCTATCTATTCGCGTTCTCAAGCCGATCTAAAACGCGGCAAAGACGCACGAAACACCCGGCACGACGCATCAGCACACGCCTTGAGCGCCGCGTTCGCAAAACTGATGGAGCGCTGACCTGTGGCCAACCTGTCTATCAAAAAACTCACCAAAGCCTATGGCGCCACCGAGGTTCTTCACGGCATATCGCTTGACGTTCATGACGGTGAATTCGTCGTCTTCGTTGGACCCTCGGGATGCGGCAAGTCTACGACTTTGCGTCTGATCGCAGGCCTCGAAGAAGTCACGTCGGGCATCATTGAAATCGGTGACCGAGAGGTCAACAACCTCGAACCCAAAGACCGCGACATAGCGATGGTGTTCCAGAATTATGCAATTTACCCACATATGACAGTTCGCAAAAACATCGGCTTTGGCCTGCGAAGCTCGAACCTTCCCAAAGCCGACAAAGAAAAGCGGATCGACGAAGTGGCCGAACTTCTCGGGATGACAGATCTGCTCGAACGAAAGCCCGCTCAACTCTCGGGTGGCCAAAGACAACGCGTCGCAATTGGCCGCGCTATGGTCCGTGACCCTGCAGTGTTTTTATTCGACGAACCGCTATCCAACCTCGATGCACAACTGCGCACACAAATGCGGCTTGAGATTAAGAAGCTCCATCAACGCGTTGGCTCTACAATCGTTTTTGTCACGCACGATCAAGTTGAAGCCATGACGATGGCCGACCGTATTGTGATTATGAAAGATGGCTATATCCAGCAAGTCGGCACCCCTTCCGAGGTTTATCACAAGCCTGCCAACACTTTCGTAGCCCAATTTATCGGCGCGCCGGCCATGAACATGGTGCCCGGCGTCATCAACGCGAGCAATGCAATTGAACTTGGCAGCGGGTCCGTCGTTCCAATGGGTCGCAATCTAGCGGAAGGGACAAAAGTGCTTTTGGGCGCGCGACCAGAGGACCTCGTCGCCGGAGATGGTCCGACGATCATCGAGGGGAACGTCAATCTCCAAGAACCGCTCGGACATGAAACGCTGATCTATGTCTCGACAAAAGCCGGCGAAATCATCGCCAAAGCGGATGGACGAACTCCGCCCGGCGTCGGCGCGAAAGTCTCGCTGACGTCCGCTCCCGAAAACTTGCATGTTTTCGATGCAACTACAGGGGATTCGCTAACGTGACATCTTCGGGCCCTCAGAAACGGACACTTTGCGTCGGGCGGCTGTATTGCGATCTGATTTTTGGTGGAGTCCCGCGACTACCTTCGCTTGGGACCGAGATATTCGCGGATGGGCTGGCGATCCGCGCAGGCGGCGGAGCTTACATTACAGCGGCACATCTATCCGCGCTTGGCCATGCATCCTCACTCGCAGCCCTGCTTCCCAATGCACCGTTCACTGATCTGATCGAAGACGAACTTTCACATTCCCAAATCAACGCCAACTTTTGTAAGCGACAACCCCATGGAAGCGACCCACAGATCACGGTCGCGCTTGCCGTCGACAGCGACCGCGCCTTCATCTCGCGAAAATCGGATTCGGCTTTTGCAGATTTTGAGGCCCGCGATCTTATTGAGCATGAAATCGACCATGTACACATCGGAGAAGTCTCCACACTGATCGAACATCCAGATCTCATAGAGATTGCGCGCGAAGCCAGTGCGTCGCTTTCGCTGGATTGCGGTTGGGATGACGCACTAGATGGCTCGGCCGCAGCGCCCTTGATTGCGCAAGTCGATGTCTTCCTGCCCAACGAAATTGAAGCGCAACACCTGCGGGCATGCGGTGTTTCGGAGCCATTTGCGCCACTCACGATTGTGAAACGCGGCCCGCAAGGTGCAACTGCTTTTAAGAACGGCGAAACCATTTCCCGCGCAGGCCTACGTGCAGATGTCATAGATACCACCGGCGCTGGAGATGCGTTTAATGCCGGATTTCTAAGTGCTTGGCTTGAAGGCAAAAGTATCGGTGCATGCCTTGATCAAGGAAACATGCAAGGCGCCGCCGCAGTACAGGTTTTGGGCGGTTTCGCCAGAGAACATTTTGGCAAATGGGCTTCTGCAACTGCGGCACAGTAAGACACACAGCATAGGATGAAGGGCGCGCCCCAATAGGAACACGCCTTTCATATCAGTGCATTAAAGACCCCAATTGGCTTTGTTTCCTTCGAAAAAACCCTTGGCTTTCTTAAGCTTAACCCAGTTGTTCACATAGTTGATCCAAACTTGGTCATCTTGCGGCAACAGCATCGCGATCGGCGTGGGTGCACGCGGTGCGGCACCCGCAACGCGTGCAACACCAAATTTTTCTTCGAGGGTTGAGCCTTCAATGTTGGACGTTATAAACACGTCTGCGCGACCCGCCAGAACTTCTTGATAGCCGCGCGCGGGCGCTTCTACGACCTTGATGTCGGCATTAGGATACCAGTCGCGCACCAATTTTTCGAACGTTGTGCCTAAGGTTGTGGCGACCTTGACGCCCGGCTGGTTGATTGCATCATGATCGGCAAACTTTCCCGCATCATCGCCCGACGTAAATGGCATGATCTCGACGGAAATATAGCTTTCGGAGAATCCGGCAGCTTTCATGCGCGCAGGCGACACAGATGCGGAACCAGTTATGTGATACTGTCCGGCCACGACGCCGTTCACCAGCGTCTTCCAGTCCGTGGGAACGAATTCAACCTCGACGCCAAGATCGGCCGCCAGTTCGGTCATGATATCAATGTCAAATCCCTTGTAGCTGTTCGTCGCCGGGTCGCGAACGCTCATTGGATTCCAGTCCCCCGTCGTTCCTACTTTAAGGACACCACTGTCGAGTATCTCGTTCAACGCGGATTGCGCCGTGGCCGTGCCCGCCGCTGCCAGTCCAAAGACCGCGATGGCCGCGGCCTTGAAAAGATTGTTCATTTCATTCTCCCTGAATGACGAATGCTTGTTGATTGCCAAGCCATACTGACTTGCTTGCGCTCGCAATTCAAATAGAGTGATTGTGATTTTCTTCCACCCTTCATGACCTTGGAGATCGCACGTGCGAGGTGCCGCAATTGAGATCGTCGACGTGAACAAATGGTTTGGCGATTTTCAGGCGCTAAGAGACATCAACCTCAGCATCGCAACAGGTGAGAAGGTTGTGATCTGCGGACCTTCAGGTTCCGGTAAGTCCACCGTGGTGCGGTGCATCAACCGGCTCGAAGAGCACCAAAGCGGCACGATCTCTTTTAATGGTGTTGAACTGACCAACGATCCCGCCTCGGTTGCCTCGATCCAGGGCGACATCGGAATGGTGTTTCAGCAATTCAACCTTTTTCCACACTTAACGGTCATTGAAAATCTGATGCTTGGACCGATGAAAGCACGCGGCTTGAGCCGCGAAGAGGCGGTCAATCGTGCAAAGCAATATCTCGAACGCGTTCGCATTCCCGATCAAGCCAATAAGAAACCTGCGCATTTGTCCGGCGGGCAACAACAACGCGTCGCAATCGCGCGTTCGCTTTGTATGGAGCCCAAAGTCCTTCTGTTTGACGAGCCCACATCTGCGCTTGATCCTGAAATGATCGCCGAGGTGCTAGATGTCATGGAGGAACTTGCCCGCGAAGGCATGACGATGATCGTGGTTACCCACGAAATGGGATTTGCGCGCAAGGTCGCGGACAAAATGGTGTTCATGGACAACGGTGAAATTGTGGAACAAGCGGCACCCGAAGACTTCTTCGAACGTCCAAAAACCCAACGATGTCAAAAGTTTCTCAGCCAGATCTTGCATCACTAAGGACACTTAGATGAGACTTTTGCTAGCACTTTCCTTAGCCTTACTCCTGACGGGGTGCGCATCTTCGGGCACATGGGGATGGTATGTGATCAACCCTGCGACAGATACCGGCTGGACCAACATCAAATTCCTGATTTCCGGTATGGGCAACACGATTTTAATTTCGGTGATCGCAGCAGCCATTTCGATCGTCCTCGGCCTTTTGGTCGCGCTTCCGGGCCAGTCAAAGAAAAAGGGATGGCGGATCGTCAATCGGGTCTATGTAGAACTGGTGCGCTCCATCCCGCTTTTGCCGATGCTCTTTTGGGTGTTTTACGGCCTTCCTATCGTCTTCAAATCCATGGGTCTCAACATCCCGATCGACCCGTTCTGGGGCGCGATCATTACGCTTGCGGTCTCCGACAGCGCCTTTACAGCGGAAATTTACCGCTCCGGGATTCAATCCATAGCTCGTGGCCAAAGCGAGGCCGCGCAAACCATTGGCTTGAGCTACGCCCAGACGATGCGCTACGTCATCCTTCCCCAAGCGATCCGACGCATTCTTCCGCCTTTGGCCAACCAGTTCATCTACATTGTTAAAATGAGCGCGTTTGCATCCGTTATCGGCATGCAGGAACTCACACGTCGTGCGAACGAACTCGTAGTCACCGAATACCGCCCCTTGGAAATCTATTCATTGCTAATCGTCGAGTATCTGGTTTTGGTCCTCGTCATCAGCGCAGGCGTCAGATGGTTGGAACGCAAGATGGGTTCTGATGAACGCGTATAAGGAGACGGGAATGGATTGGAAAAACTTCATGAGCGAAACCGAGCAAAACCTCGGACGGCTTTCGAAAGAAGTGCCACAAATCGCAAAAAGCTTCGGCGCGATGGGTCAGGCTGCGAAAACAAGCGGCGCGCTAAGTGAGAAAACAAAAGAGTTCATTGCGCTTGGCATCGCTATTGCGACCCGCTGCGACAGCTGCATCGGGTTTCATATCCGCTCACTGATCCGTCTTGGGGCCACCCGCGAGGAACTTTGCGAAGCGCTTGCGATGGCCACCTACATGGGTGGCGGTCCGTCCTATGCGTTTAGCGCAAAAGCGCTTCAGGCGTTCGACGAATTCTCCGCCAAATAGCATCGGATATGATTTGACTAGACAGAAACAAAAGGCGTTTGATTAACTGTTCAGAACAGCAAGCGCAGCTTTTGCCACATCAATATCCTGTTCAGGTGTCCCGGAGCCGATCCCGATACCGCCCACAACTTCACCACTTACAATTATCGGCAGCCCCCCGCTCAAACGCGTCACCTGCCCGCCGGTTGCCGCCGCGATGTAAAGTCCGACTTCGTTGGGAATAGCATCCGACGGTGCTCCAATACTTGCCGCAGTTCGTGCTTTTGAACGCGCGCTTTCATTGCTGAGGAACTTCGCCCCGGTCATCCTTAACTGGCCCAACGTCTCACCGCTCGCATCGACAATAACGATGCACTGCGGTTGGCCAATCTCCTCGGCTCGAGCGGCGGCTGCATTGAGCATTCGCAAAACGGCACCATGGGTGAGTTTTTGAGAAGGTATCGTCATCATACCGACGTATCCAAAACCGGTGAAATTCCATTGACGTTTAAATACACGGAGTAGAGCGAAGTTGTACCACAAATGAAAAGCCGGTTCAGTTTCGGCCCGCCGAAACAGACATTTGCGACCAGCTCCGGAATCAGAATTTTGCCGATCAGCTCGCCGTCGGGTGTCAAACAATGGACGCCATCTGCGGCCGAACTCCAGATGCGACCGTCCCTATCAAGACGGAACCCATCAAAAACGCCACTTGAGCAGTCAGCGATAACGTCGCCACCCGACAGGCTTCCGTCCACTTCGACATTGTGAACCCGAATATGCGCAGGCCCGCCCGGGGTATGGGTTCCGCCAGTGTCCGCTATGTAGAGCTTGCTTTCATCGGGCGAAAATGCGAGCCCATTTGGTTTCATGTAATCATCCGCAACGACAGTGATCTCTCCCGACGGGCTAACGCGGTAAACGTGACACGCGCCGATTTCGCTTTCGGCGCGCGCTCCCTCGTAGTCCATCAGAATGCCATAGCTTGGGTCAGTGAACCAAATTGATCCATCAGATTTCACCACAACATCGTTTGGGGAATTCAATCGCTTTCCGTCAAACCGATCCGCAATGACCGAGACCGATCCGTCATGGTTCGTGCGTGTGACGCGGCGCGCAAGGTGTTCGCAACTCACAAGTCGACCGTCGCGATCCGCTGTATGTCCATTGGAATTGTTCGACGGCTCGCGAAACACGGAGACCGAACCGTCGGTTTCGTCAAATCGCATAATTCTGTTGTTTGGAATGTCCGACCACAAAAGATAACGACCGGCGGCGAACCAAACCGGGCCTTCCGACCATCTCGCCCCGGTCCAAAGTCTTTCGACCCTTGCATGCCCGATCAGACAGTCATTGAAACTCGGATCAATGGCCTCGTAGCCCGTCCCTTCGATCATCCCGTACATCGTTAGCTCCTTTCAAATCGTCGCCGGGCCGGCGAACCCCCCACCCCGGATGATCCATCTGGTTGCCGGGATGTTCAAGATCATTCCCCCAAATTGCCTGATAGGTATCCACTGCCATTCCTCGCGCCTGCAACTGTATGAACAAAACGACAAGCAACGCCCACCAGATGAGCAGTGTCATTACCATCCACATCAGCGCATTCGCTTTCCAAAGCCCGAACAAGATCGCAACCATCGCCAATAGCAAAACGCCATAGCCGATGGCCTTGTGCAAAGCCTCGAACGTGCGGCGCCACGGCGTCATATCATAGTGATGCCCGCGCGGGCTCCCATCTGCCGACGGCGACGTCGGGCCACCCTTTGATCCGCGAGCGACGCCCAGTAAGACCTGAACAAACAAACCGGTCAGGACCAGATAGCCAATCCAACCATGCAAACTAAGTTGCCCGAAATCGCTCGGCAGCACCAAGAGCAACCCAGCGATAGACAAGGCGAATACGATTGTTTGCGCAATCCAATGCGTCCGCCACCAGATTTTGGAGTCGAGTTCCGTCGGCCAGTTTTGCGAAGGCAAGATCTTGAAAAATCTCGCAACAAGTACGGCCAACGGCGCAAGAATTCCCCACCCCAAGACCATCACGCGGCCATGCCACGAGATCACAGCGCCAACCTCGTGGACCCGGGCTGGATCAACAGGGGAAGTGAACCATTCCCACATCGCTAACCTTTCACCGCACCTGCAGTCATACCCGTGATGATCTGCCGGCTCGCAAAAAGCGTGAAGATTATCGGCGGGATCGCAAGCAGCATGCCTGTTGCCATGATCACACCCCATTCGACGTTGAATTCGCTCATATTGTTCACAATGAGAATTGGCACGGTCTTGGTGTCGCGATCACTCAGCGCCGACGCCAGAAGGTACTCGTTCCATGCAATCCGAAACGTGAAAATTGCAGCGGCGGCCAATCCTGGTTTGATCAATGGCAGCACAACTTTGAAAAAGACTTGAAACGGCCCCGCGCCATCGACCCGCGCGGCTTCTTCCAACGAACGCGGAACCTGCACAATGAAGCTTTGTAAAATCCAGATCACAAACGGCAGGTTCATGGCCACGTAAATTAGGATGATGCCTGAATGGGTTCCAGCCAGACACACATCTCCGCGCCCGCCGAAACTCTCACGGATCATCCCTCCGATCAGACCTTCTTTATCGAGGCAGAACTCGTTGTTCCAAAGGCCGAAAACCGGCACCAAAAGCACCGCAGGCGGCAACATGCGCACCATCAATGTCGTCAGCGAAACCGTATCACGCCCCATGAACCGGAACCGCACTAGCGCATAAGCGCCCATGCATCCGATCACCAACGTCAAACCGGTCGAGATCAACGCGATGATAAGGGAGTTGATGAACGACCCACCAAACTTGAGCGCGCAGAAATCGAGATGTTCAGGCTCGTACCAAAGAATATCGCAAAGCGCGGTTTCGTAGTTCTGGATCGTTGGCAGAAAGAGCAATCCGGTCGTGCCGCCGATGATGTCGACATCCAGCTTGAAGGAATTGACGAACATCAAAAGAACCGGCCCGACCGACATGAATACCAACACTGCAATCAGCACATAAAATACCGAGTTTTGTTTTTTGTGGGCTCCGGACATCAGACGTCCTCCTCGGCAGCAGCGCGAATGCGCGCTGCGCGCGCCTCTTGTATGCGCTGAAATGCGAACATTCCCAGCGTCAGAATAAGAAGCAGCATCAGCAAATAATTCGACATGGCCGCTGCCACGCCAAGTTCGCGAAACTCAGTCGCCGTGCGGGAAATGCGCAAGGCAAGGATTTCCGTGGATAACCCCGGTCCCCCTTCGGTCATCACCAAGATGACCTCTAGGACTTTGAAAGCATCAATCAGCCGTAAAAGCCCGGTCACAATCAGCACCGGCATCATAAGCGGCAGTTTGATGTACCAGATCTGCTGCCACGCGGTTGCGCCATCAATGCGCGCCGCCTCCAAAGCAGACCTTGGCAAGGATTGAAGTGCGGCTAACGACAGAATGAATATGAACGGCGTCCATTGCCAGATGTCCGCAATGATCACGCTCATCAATGCGTGGCTTCCCAGCCAATCGACGCTCGGCAGGCCAAGACTTTCGAGCGTTCGGTTAAACGTGCCAACCGTGGGGTGATACATGTAGCGCCACATGAGGCCGACCACGACGGGCGCGATCATCATGGGGAGTATGAACATCGTGCGCAAAAGCGACATGCCGCGAATGTTGCGATCCAGCAGCAACGCCAGTCCGACCCCAATAATCAATTCGAATGTCACAACGAAGAACGCAAATTTCAGCGTAACGCCAAGACTTTCGCGAAAGTTGGGATCGTTCCATAACGTGACATAATTTTTGAGACCGACAAACTCGGCTTCGCCGATCGTCTGGCTTGGGTCCCATGCCCGGAAACTGCCCCAGATCATGTAGCCCAGCGGATAAATCAGGGCGATTGCCATGATGACGGCCGCAGGGGCCATGAACATATATGGGGTCATACGATTGACGCGTGCAATCGACATGAGACCGGCTCCAATTCAATGTAGTTCAGGGGCAAGATGCCGGGGCGACCACAGCCGCCCCGACCAAAGTAAACTTAGTTCCAAGTATAATACCCGGCCTCTTCCATCACAGCGCGCGTCCGCTCGGCGACGCCATCCAGTGCTTCCTGAATGTCCAGATCCTCGGTCAGAACCTTTGACAAAGTTGTACCAAGGTCAGCGTTGATCTTGCCCCAAACGGGAATGATTGGACGCCAGTCCGGATCCGCGTGCTTCAGCGCCTCACCAAAAGTCGCCATATGCGGGAATTTGGCATTCACATCCGCATCACCGTGCGTTGAGAACCGCGATGGGTTGCCACCGGCCAATGCGACCAGCTTGTCGCCTTTCTTGGATGTCAGCCACTGCATCAAAAGGAACGCAGCTTCTTTGTTTTCCGCATTCGCAGGAATACCTATGCCAAATCCACCGGTTTGCGATCCGCGACGTGTGCCCATCGGATGAAGCGCCCATCCAACTTTGCCAACGACTTGCGATTTTGAGGGATCGTCGATTTGACCCGCAACCACAGTCGTATCAAGGAACATCGCTGTGTCCCCATTCAGAAACGCACCAAGCGCCTCGCCAAAGCCAAAGTTCTTCGCGCCTTCAGGTCCGCAATCCACAATGCTTTTCAATGCGTTGGCGGCTTGCACTCCGGCTGCATTGTTCACGATCGGGTTCCACTCGCCGTCAAACACCCGCCCGCCAAGCGGCGCAAGATGCAAAAGGAAAGCGTGGCTTGCATGGTGGCCAGAGGCTGCACGAGAGGCGACACCGCCCATGCCGGGCTCAAGCTGCGGGATCTGACAAGCGATGTCCAACATCTCGTCATAAGTCTCGGGCACATCCAGCCCATGTTTTTCGAAGATGTCTTTACGATAGCCAAGGATCGAAGTTTCCGACCCGTATGGGATGCCGAAAAGCGAACCGGTCTTACCTTGAAGATATCCCTTGTTTCCGCCCGCAAAACCAATGTTGTACACATAGCCGTCAATCAGATCGTCCGCGTCATACCCCGGATCCGAAAGCTTCGGGTTCATGAAATACTTTGCCAGATTTTCGAGCTGATCCGCGTAAACGTAATCGGCTTTTGAAAAGACGACATAGGCAATCAAATCGTACTCGCCCTCATCTTGACCCAACTCAAGCGTTTGCCGCTCGCGCATCTTCAGATACGGAAGCTGGTCGACTTCGACTTCAATTCCGGTTTCCTTTGTGAACTCAGGCAGAATTTTCATCACCGCATCGTAGTGTGGATGCGCAGGGAAATTCACAATCAGGGTGGTGCCCGCATAATCAGCGTACGGCCCCCCATGCCCTTCAGAGATGGCTGGTCCTGCCATCAACGCAGCAGTGGCGAAACCCACCGCCGTAGACTTAAGAGATTTCAACATAACTTCCTCCCGTTGGATGTTGATTAAAGTGCTGTTTCTTTTTGGTGATCGAACAAATGAACGCCGTTTTGATTGACGGCGAAGTTAAGCGTCTGCCCAAGCGCGACCGGCGTTTCTGAGGCGAGTTCAACCATCACGTTTGCCGCTCCACATTGGCAAAGCAGGACAGATTGCGCGCCGACGTATTCCGACACCGTCACATCAAGCGACAGCGCCTTGTTTTTCGGAGCCGCCTCGTCAAACCGAAGATCAGAAGGACGAACTCCAAGCGTCACGGTGCGGTCAGAATGGGATCGTGCCGCTTGCGCCTTCTCACCTTCAATCAATAGATCAAAGCCCTGCCCGGTGATGTAAATTTCGCCGCTGCGATCCTGAATTTCGCCGCTCAGAAAATTCATCGGCGGTGATCCAAGAAACCCGGCCACAAATTTGTTCACTGGTCGCTTGAACAATTCTTCGGGGCTGCCTTGTTGCTGAACATAGCCGCCGTTCATCACGACGATCCGGTCCGCCAGTGTCATCGCTTCGATCTGATCGTGTGTCACATAGATCATGCTTTTTTGGACACGCTGGCTCATCAACGCCAATTCGGCCCGCATCTGCCCGCGCAGTTTTGCGTCCAAATTTGAAAGCGGCTCGTCAAACAGGAAAAGCGAGCTGTCTTTGGCCAATGCGCGCGCCATTGCCACACGCTGACGTTGGCCACCTGACAAAGCGCCGGGCTTTCTGTGCAGAAATTCCGTCAGACCGACCGTCGCCGCCACGTCCTTCACCTTGGCGTCAATCTCGGCCTTGGGACGTCGCGCCAAACGCAGCGCAAACGAGATGTTTTGGGCGACGTTCATATGCGGATAAAGCGCGTAATCCTGAAAGACCATCGCAAGATCGCGATCCTTCGGCTCCAGATGGCTGACAGGTTTTCCGTCAACAAAAATCTCGCCTTCGGTCACATCCTCCAGCCCAGCCACCATGCGAAGCGTCGTAGATTTCCCGCACCCAGATGGGCCAACAAGCACCGTGAACTCGTTGTCTGCAAGCTCAAGTTCCACACCGTGAAGCACTTGGACTTCACCATACCGCTTGATCAAGTTGTTGAGATGGATCGTCGGCATCCCTCTCCCTTTCGCATTGTGTTACCGGTCACAATACCAGATGTGACCGGTAACACAAGAAATTCGGAAAATGCATCAAGACATTGTCTTTAGGAGAGAATTCTAGCGCGTGCTTTCGCGCAGGCTCACTTTGACCTCAACGGCCACGTGGCGCGCGGCTTGCGCGGGTTTCGACGATTCGCCCAAGAATTCGGACAATAGCTGCCCCGTCGCCTGCCCGATCCGCCGCGGATCAACCGTCACCGTGGACAAAGCAGGCGTGGCAAAACGTGATACCTCAAAATTCCCAAAACCCGCGACCCCAATGTCCCCGGGCACGGAACGTCCGCTTGATGCCAGTGCGGACAAAACCCCGAATGCGGGTGCGTCCGAGACGCAAAAGATGCAATCTGTATCCGGGAAACTGTTTAACAATTCCGGCACCGCTGCCGCCCCGTCCTCGATAGAAAGTGGCGGCTTGCCGTATTGCATCAATCGATCCGTCGAAAGACCGGCCGCGCGCATGGCGTCATGCCAGCCTTTCCGCCGCGCTGCGCCACGTGTCCAAGCGTCATCTGCTTCGCCAAGAAATGCGATACTCTTATATCCCCGACCAATAAGTGCCCGCGTCATATCCGCCGCGGCGTCGCGATTTGAAAAACCGATTGTATGCCCGATGGGATCTTCTGGCCGCTCCCAAAGCTCGACGATCGGGATGTTTGCGTCGCTCAAAAGCCGGATCGTACGGTCTGAATGACCGTCGTACGACAAGACCAAAGCCTCTGGTCTGCGGCGCAACATCGTCTCTACAATCTGCTCTTCGCGCGTCGCCGAGTAATTCGTGTATCCAAGCAGAATTTGCTGACCAATCGCTTCGACCTCTTCCGTCAAAGCTTGGACCGTTTCGGCGAAATGCAGGTTGTTCAGGCTGGGCACCAAAACCGCGACGAACCCTGATCGCTTTGTTGTTAGACTGCCCGCCATTTGGTCGGGCACGTAATTCATCTCCCGCACCACTTCCAATATGCGGTTGCGCGTTTCCGCGGAAATGGGACTGTTCTCTTTTAGCGCCCGCGATACCGTCATTCTGGACACGCCAGCGGCGCGCGCGACATCCCGCATGGTGGCTGGCAATTTGGGAGCGTTTGACAATGTCTATCCGAACGATGTTACCGCTCACAACATGAGCGATCCTGTCATTTGGATCAAGAGGCGCCACCGATGATGGCGCCTCTGTCTTGGTTTATCGTGACAA
Source organism: uncultured Boseongicola sp. (assembly GCA_938016355.1). Taxonomy (GTDB): domain Bacteria; phylum Pseudomonadota; class Alphaproteobacteria; order Rhodobacterales; family Rhodobacteraceae; genus CALLWO01. The sequence goes on from CALLWO010000055.1 coordinate 29,003, forward strand.
AGCCCCTACGCCCGAGAAGCGGAACGCTTCCTGCTCAAGCGCGTTAAGCTCATCAGCGCTCATTTCGTCATGAGCCACCGTAATGCGCCCAAGGAAGACCAAAGGCAATTCATCGGCGCGGCTTTCCAGATCGGCCTTGATCGCCTCGGCCGTTGCGGCGCCAACATCATCGCCCATCCGCATGGGCGTCGCATCCAACTCTCCGCGACGAATGGCTTCCAGCTCAAGACCTGTTCCGCCCCAACCCGTGGAGAACAGCTCTTTCTCTTTGCCCATCGCGACTTGCGCTTCAACCGATCCCATCGCCATCGCTGTGTTGGCGTTGTGAATGATCGTGGCTTCCGGATAGGCCTGCATGATCAAAGACGTGCCTTCAAACCCACCTTCGGTCTGATACTCGCCATAGTGCTCATAGACCGTGGTCCAATTGCCCTTCTCTTCTACACAAGCCTTGAAATCGCCGGACCGCTGATTGTCTGTGATCCCTGGAATACCGCGGTTCATCGCCATTGTGACATCATTGCCAAGGCGTCCAAGCATGTAATCGCACATGGTCAAAGCACCGGCCGCCGACGAAAAGTCAAACCAAACATCTGGCTGGTTGGCGAGGTCTTTCAAAGGCGTATGGAATGCCCAAACATACGTCGCAAAACCATCGTTTCCGGCAAGCTTGTCGATGTTATCAGCCTGGATCGCCAGTTCTGATGGACCAAAAATCACGTAATCATAAAGATCGGCGTCCTGCTCAACTTGGCTGGCATATGTCGACTGAAGCGAATGCTCAATTTGCCGCGACGCGAATTCCGTCGTTTCATAAGCGATGCCAAGCTGGTCCAGACGCTTGGTCATAGCGAGGTAGTTGCGGGCCCAAAAGTCGGACGTATCCGCAGACGGATAAATCAGCGCGATCTGCACCGGGTTATCGATTGACCCTGTAAATGGAACCGCATCAGCGCCGACCACGGCTTGAAGCGCTTCGAGTTTGCCCTCTGCGTTCACTTCATTTGGGACCCAGTAGTCGCGTTCCGCGATATCGGGCAGTTCTTTGAGCGGCAAGTGTCCGTCAGCCATGGCACCGCCAGCCATTGCCAAGCTTGCCACCAGGCTTGTCGTCATAAATAATCTCATCTTGGTTCCTCCCTTGCATGAGTGCGGAGCCATCGGTCGGTGTCAGGGTTGCACCCCTTGACCCGACCACCCCGCTTTATTTGCCGTTACCCGCTTGGTGTTGGGTCAACAGCCGACAGCGCACCGATTGCGAAAAACGCGATCAACACACCAATAAGAGCCGCACTAAACCGCAGCATTTTCTGTCCATCCGGAGTCGCAAGAGCGGCCATCCAGCCCCCCGAACCATCCCGGTCCTTTTTCTGAATCCACGCGTAAAGTGCGACTGAGCTTACAATCACCACGCCTGAGGCGACCGATTGCCAGAAGAATTCAATACGCAAAGTCACCAGCGCATTAATCATCATGCTCAAAAGCAAAACACCGGCCAAAGACCCCAGAATAGAAGCCCGCCCGCCGAAAAGAGATGTGCCTCCAACGACGACAGCGGCAATGACATGCAGATTAAAGTACGGCGCGGACGTCGCTTGGATGGCATTCAGTTTGCCTGTCAACATGACCCC
>CALLWO010000056.1 GCA_938016355.1 uncultured Boseongicola sp.
CCTGATTACATCGAGGCCGACCACTCCAAACTAACAGCGACGTTTGTGCGCACACCGGGTCTTGGCGACGTGCCATATCCGGTGATGATGGAACCAAACCTCGTCATCGAATACTACGCCCAGAACTAAGTTCTGCGCTGCGAAAGTATCGAAAAGGCCGCTCAAAACGAGCGGCCTTTTTTCGTTTGGACAAGCGATTTGAATGGGGCGCGTTTGTTAACAACATATGAATTGCGACGCGGATTAATTTGGGCGGGTTAAACGTTAACGGCCATATTTTTAAAGGGCTTTGGCGTCGGTGGTGAAATCGGTATTGCGTCGGTATCACGTCGGTATAACGTCGGTGCGCCCGAACGGAGGCGTATAGGGGCGTTAACCCCCGCGCGCGGTGGTTAAAAAATGGTTAGACGGACGTTTTGATCCGTTTCAAACCGGGGCCACCCTTTTCGCCTGCGTGACAGACGGAGAGTGGCCCGGCTTGTGAAGGGGCAAAGGCAATCGCGGTTTTTGGCGAAACCCTATGCCGCCTGTGCTGTGGATTTCCCACGCGCATAAAACGTGCCGCCGGTTTCCGCTTTGTCGCGCAGCAATTGTGGCACCTCGAAACGGTCGCCATGTTCGGCTTTCAGAGCGTCGCAGATCTCGACCGCGCGCGCGGCGCCAATCATGTCGAGCCAGCTGAACGGTCCGCCGGACCATGGCGCAAACCCCCAGCCGAGAATGGCGCCGACGTCGCCTTCGCGGATGTCCGTCAAAACGCCTTCTTCCAATGCGTGAACCGCTTCGAGTACCTGCACCATCATCAGGCGATGTTGCACCTCGGTCAGGTCGGGCTGGGTTTCAAGCAGGGGGTATTTGTCGTGGAGACCGTCCCATGTTCCGTCGCGGCGACCGTTTTCGTCATAGGCGTAAAAGCCGCCACCGCTTTTGCGACCCAGCCGCCCGGTGTCTTCGAGCCAGAACAGCACTTCGTCGGTGACCTCATCGGGATAGGCGTCGCCCATGGCGGCCTTGCTGGCGCGCGCGATGGACGCGTTGAGGGTGATCGATGTGTCGTCGATCAATTGCAGCGGTCCAATGGGAAAGCCGAGCAATTTGGCCGCGTTTTCAACCAAGGCAGGTTCGACGCCTTCGCTCACCATGCGGATGCCTTCTTTGCCATAGGGCAGGATGCAGCGATTGGCGTAGAAGAAGCGCGCATCGTTTACCACGATTGGCGTCTTCTTGATCTGACGGACGAAGTCGAGCGCTTTGGCCACCGCGCGGTCGCCGGTTTCGGCGCCCCGGATGATTTCGACCAGCAGCATTTTGTCGACCGGGCTGAAGAAGTGGATGCCGATGAACTGATCGGCACGCACGCTGGCTTTGGCAAGCTCGGTGATCGGAAGCGTCGATGTGTTGGTCGCGAAAATGCAGTCTTCGCCGACAATCGCTTCGACTTTTCTGGTCATGTCGCCTTTGACGCCGACGTCTTCGAAGACGGCTTCGACGATCAAGTCGCAGCCCTTGAGCGCGTCGAGGTCTGTCGTGGCGTTGATGCGGCCCAGAACCTCGGCTTTCTTTTCCTCGGTGACTTTCTTGCGCTTCATGCCTTTGTCGAGAATGTCTTCGGAATAGGATTTGCCACGATCCGCCGCGTCCTGTTCGCGGTCGATCAGAACGACGTCGATCCCGGCGTTCGCGCTGACATAGGCGATACCGGCCCCCATCATGCCCGCGCCGAGGATGCCGACTTTCTGCACCCGCTGATCTTCGACCTGTGGGCGGTTCGCGCCTTTTTCCAAAGCCTCTTTGTTGATGAAAAGCGAACGGATCATCGCGCTTGAGGTCGGGTCCATCAGGATTTTCGTGAACCAGCGGGCTTCGATCTTCAGGGCGGTGTCAAAGGGAACCATCGCGCCTTCGTAGATCGAGCTGAGGAGGGCCTGGGCGGCAGGATAGACGCCTTTGGTCTTGCCGTTGATCATCGCGCTGGCGCCGACGAATGTCATGAAGCCAGCCGGGTGATAGGGCGCGCCGCCGGGCATTTTGAAACCTTTGAGATCCCATGGCTTGACGATGTCGGCGTCGCTTGCGCCCAAAACCCATTCGATCGCGCGGGCGATTAGGTCGTCGCGCGGCACCACTTCGTCGATCAATTGCGCCGATTTGGCTTTGGCAGGGTCAAGCATCCGGCCTTCGAGCAGAACCGGAGCGGCCGCCATCGCGCCGACCATGCGGGAATACCGCGTCGTGCCGCCCGCGCCGGGGAAAAGCCCGAGGAGGATTTCGGGCAGCCCGATTTTACCCTTTGGATCATCGGCCATGATGCGACGATGACAGGCGAGTGCAATTTCCGTGCCGATCCCGGCGCAAAGCCCGGTGATGGCGCAGGCGATGGGCTTGCCGCCTTTGTTCGTCTTTGCATCCATGCCCGCGCGCTCGATCTTGCGCAAAATCCGGTGGCCATTCATCGTGAAGTCGAACAGGCCCTGGGCCGGATTATCACCGCTTTCATCGCGGATCGAGCCGAGCACATTCAGATCCATACCCCCGGCAAATGTCGCTTTGCCGCTGGTGAGCACGATGCCTTTGACGGCGTCATCGCCGAGCGCCTGATCGAGCAGGTCTTCGAAAACGGAGAACGCCTCGCGCGTAAGGACGTTCATCGATTTTTCAACGACGTCCCAGGTGATGATCGCAACGCCTTCGTCGGCAATCTGCATTGTAAAATCGGTCATAGGTTCGGTTTCCTTTGAAAAAGGCATCTTGTGGACGGCAATCGCAATTGCGTCGCGGCGTTCGGAAGTGAATGGACGTGGATGGGCGTCAGTGCTGGGCGAGCAGTTTGGAATCTTTGCCAAGGGGAATGGCAAGCTGGAGGAGTTCCAGGCTTTCGATTTTCAACCGCCCGTATTTGTCTTGCTGACAGAAATAGCGGGTCGAATTGCGTGCGATGTCCCTTCCGGCCGCGTCGAGAAAGACGAAATCGACGTTTGTGGCAAAGCGATTGTCGCGAATGCCGCCAATTTTCGTGATCTCCGATCGGATGGAACGCGCCCCGTAACGATACACATCCTCGCGGCGCTGATGGATGTAAGCCATTGTATCTTCGGGAGATTGCTCCACACGAATGTCGTCTCCGACAAAGATAGAGAGCGGATAAAGATACACGTCGGACAACCACTTTAGGTCGCCCTGAAACAGCCGTTCTCCGAGCTGCTGAAAGAAGTCCTGAAGCCCCTCCGGCATTTTTACGCGATCCTACTTCATCCCAAATAGAAAGGGCGCGTTTTGCCGTCCATGAAGAACAGCCCCACGTAAGCTTAACACGTTCTGCGGGTAATTCTAGGTTTTGGCGCGTCATTATACACGCTCAAGTATAGTTGCCGCTCCCATTCCGCTGGCAACGCAGAGCGTGGCAAGGCCGGTTTCGACGTCGCGACGCTCCATTTCATCGAGCAATGTTCCGATGATAATCGCGCCACTCGCGCCCAGCGGATGACCCATGGCAATCGCGCCGCCATTGACGTTCACAACGCTGTGGTCGACGTCGAAAGCCTGCATGAACCGCAGCACGACAGAGGAAAACGCCTCGTTCACCTCAAAGAGGTCGATGTCGGAAATGGCCATGCCGCTGTCGGCGAGGATCTTCTGGGTCGCGGGCACGGGGCCGGTCAGCATGATTGTGGGATCTGTGCCGATCTTGGCGGTCGCGCGAATGCGCGCGCGGGGGGTTAAGCCATTGGCTTCGCCGAATTCTTTTGATCCAATCAGGACAGCCGCCGCGCCATCGACGATCCCCGACGAATTGCCGGCGTGGTGGATATGATTGATCTTTTCCAGATGCGGATACTTCAGCATCGCGACCGCATCGAACCCGGGCATAACCTCGCCCTGATCCTTGAACGCAGGCTTCAATGCGCCAAGGGCCTGCATATCGGTGCCGGGGCGCATGTATTCATCGCGATTAAGGATGGTCAGACCGTTCTGGTCCTTGATGTCGATGATGGACTTCGCAAACCGCCCGTCTTCCCAGGCCGCGGCCGCGCGTTTCTGGCTTTCGGCGGCCAAAGCGTCGGCGTCGTCGCGTGAAAAGCCGAATTCTGTGGCGATAATATCTGCGGAAATGCCCTGAGGGACGAAATATGTCTTCATCGCAACGCTTGGATCAACCGCAATCGCGGCCCCGTCCGAGCCCATGGCGACGCGGCTCATGCACTCAACGCCGCCTGCGATATAGCCCTCGCCTGCGCCACCTTTGACCTGATTTGCCGCGAGGTTCACGGCTTCCATGCCGCTGGCGCAAAAGCGGTTGATCGAAAGACCGGGGATGCGTTCGTCAAGGTCGCTGGCCAAGACGGCGGTGCGGGCAAGACAGCCGCCCTGTTCCTTGACTTGCGTGGCATTGCCCCAGATCACGTCTTCGACGGCGTGGCCGCTCAGGTTGTTGCGTGTCTGAACGGCATTCAGGATGTCAGCGCTCAGCTTGACCGGTGTCACCTCGTGCAGGCTGCCGTCGGCGCGCCCCTTACCACGGGGCGAGCGGACCGCATCATAGATATAAGCGTCACGCATCTCGTCTCTCCTTTGTCAGGACCGGTCCGCAGGCGAGCCGGGCATCAATTCATAAGGTGGCTTCCAACCGGGCAGCGCGGATATGCGATCCAGCCATGCGTCGATATTGGGCCACTCCGTCCGGTCAAATCCGAACGGCTCTGGAAAGTAGAGGTAACCACAGCAGGAGAGATCTGCATTTGTGACGTTACGGCCAACGATAAATTCCCTTCCGTCAAGGTGATGATCGAGCACGGAATAGGCCGCGCGCAGGCGCCCTTGGGTGAAGGCAATGACTTGGTCGGGGCGTTTCGCGGG
>CALLWO010000057.1 GCA_938016355.1 uncultured Boseongicola sp.
GCTTTCATAAAGCATTTGACCGCCAGTTCGTGATTATAGGCATAGGTCCAGACCAGACCGCGATCAAACCAGGCCTGCGCCTGTTTCGATTGCGTCGTTACGCTTCGCGAATGTGATCCGGTGTCGAAATGTTCCACGCGCGCGCCCCCCGATTGTTTTACGGGATGTTTAACATGGATGATGTGGCTGACAAAAAGCTTTGGGGCGTCATCTGGCGAAAATAGGATGTTGGCCGATTGATTGCCTGGCGACACGAGCGCCAAACCAGCAAATCCATAAATGCAACGATTTATGAAGTTGTGTGGCGGAGAGACAGGGATTCGAACCCTGGGTGGGCTTGCACCCACAACGGTTTTCGAGACCGCCCCGTTCGACCACTCCGGCACCTCTCCGCGAAGGGTCAGATGCGCGCTTTAAGTTATGCTCGCACCCCATGCAACCCATTTCCATCAATTCCGCACCCGCAGGCTTGGACAATGGCCGCGTTGCCCCTAACTTCTGTTTCAGCACCAAACAAAAGGGCCTGTCATGCGCCATCACCTCACTTGCCTGTCTGCCGCCTTTCTTCTTGCCTGCGTCGTCACCCCGGCGTCGTCCGCAAGCACCGAAGAAATCGACGCGTTATATGACGCGATTGGCACGCCGCGCCTGATGGAGATTATGCGCGAAGAGGGGCTGGAACAGGCGGGTGATTTGCGCGAGAACATGTTCCCCGGCCGCTCTGGCTGGGATCCTGTGGCGTCCGCGATCTATTCCACAGATCGCATGAACAGCTTCTTTCGCGCGGCCTTTGACGAAACTCTGACGGATGTGGACGTAACACCCTTGCTGGAGTTCTTCCGTTCGGATCTTGGGGCTGAGATTGTCGGGCTGGAACTTTCGGCGCGCGAAGCCCTTCTGGATGACGCCGTGGAGGAAGCCGCGATCGACGCGTTTGAACGCCTGAGCGGCACCGATCCCGATCGCGTGGCCGCGCTGGACGGGTTTGTCGAAGGCAGCGACCTTGTGAACCTCAATGTGATGGGGGCGATGAACGCGTCGCTTTCGTTTTATCGCGGGCTGGCCGAAGGCGGCGGTTTTGAGCTGAGCGAAGCCGAAATTCTAAGCGACGTCTGGGACTCCGAGCCAGACACACGGCAGGACGCCCAAGAGTGGCTCTACGCGTATCTGGCCATGTCCTATCAGCCGCTCACGGACGCTGAAATCATTGCCTATACCGATGTAACGACGTCACCGGCTGGCAAAGCGCTGAACCGGGCGCTCTTCACCGGGTTTGACGATGTTTTCAACGACATCTCGTTCTCGCTTGGGCGTGCAGCGTCGCAGTTCGTAATGGGCGACGATATCTAAAAATCAGACCCACGCAGGACTTGACTTGTAACGGGCTGTGGTGAATAAGCCGGGCTTCGGCGGGCAAGACCCGCCTTTTGATATTTAATGCCGCTCCGAACGGGGCGCGCTGTTCGAGGCGGGAGCATCCCGAAACACCTGGCAGCAGGGGCCGAAGAACGCGGAAATGAGAAGGAATAACAGATGTTTGCGGTCATGAAGACTGGTGGCAAACAGTATCGGGTTCAGGCGGGCGATGTGCTCCGCGTTGAAAAACTCGCTGCTGATGCCGGTGAAAAAGTCCAGTTCAACGAGATTCTGATGGTGGGTGCCACTGTCGGAACGCCTATGGTTGACGGCGCGGCGGTTCAGGCCGACGTGATTGATCAGATCAAGGGCGAAAAGGTCATCCACTTCGTAAAGCGTCGCCGGAAGCACGGCTCGAAGCGTACGAAGGGCCACCGCCAGCAACTGACGCTTTTGCGCGTCACGGACATCCTTGAAAAAGGCGGCGACAAGTCGGGTGTTAAAGCCGCGATTGGTGCAGGTTCCGTTTCTGGAGCCGCGGTTGCCGCCGCAGCGCCTGCCAAGAAAGCCGCCCCTAAGAAGGAAGAGGCTCCAAAAGCCGAAGCCAAAAAGGCAGCCCCTAAGAAAGCTGCACCAAAGGCAGAAGCCGGCGCGGACGATCTCAAGAAGCTGTCCGGTGTCGGACCCGCACTTGAGAAGAAGCTGCACGCCGCTGGCGTTACAACCTTCGCGCAGATCGCTGCGTGGGGCGCTGATGACATTGCCGAGTTCGACGAGAAGCTGTCGTTCAAAGGCCGTATTGAACGCGAAGGCTGGGTCGATCAGGCCAAAGCTCTCGCTGAATAAGGAGAACAACCAATGGCACACAAAAAAGCAGGTGGTTCCAGCCGTAACGGCCGCGACTCAGCCGGTCGTCGCCTTGGCGTAAAGAAGTTCGGTGGCGAAGACGTCATTCCGGGCAACATCATTGCACGTCAGCGTGGCACCAAGTGGTGGCCGGGCCAGGGCGTTGGCATGGGCCGTGACCACACGATCTTCGCAACGGTCGAAGGTAATGTGACGTTCCACAAAGGCCTTAAAGGCCGCACCTTTATTTCGGTGCTTCCGACAGCCGAGGCAGCAGAATAAGTCGATCCTTTAGACGCTAGAAAAATAAGGGGATCGGCATCGCCGGTCCCCTTTCACATTTTAGGTATCGGCTTGTAGCGCGGGGGTGTCGGTCCCATTTAAAGTACCGGATGCGTTTTGAGGGGGACGCGTTCATTTCCGTGACGAGGAGGGTCCCGGTGAAACTAGATATGATCGTTAATCAGCCCGTTGTAGAAACGGAACGCCTGATTTTGCGCCCGCTCAGAAGGTCTGATGCTGGCACGTTGGAACTGTTTGGTTCCGATGAACGTGTGGCACGCATGACCCGCTCTATTCCCCATCCTTTGCCGCCCGGCGCAGTTGATGCGTTGATTGGCAGCGCTTTGGCTGAAGACCGCTCTGAAGACCTGTGGGTGATGGACGGATCGGCCACCGGCCTTGGCGAGTTCCTTGGCCTGATCGGGCTTGAGCGTATGGATCGCAACCAGTCCGAGGTCGGCTATTGGGTCGTTCCAGCGTTCTGGAATGCCGGGCTTGCCTCCGAAGCGGTGCGCGGCTTGATCGACGCAAACCCGCATAGTGACAAGACGATCTTCGCAAGTGTTTTTCAGGACAATCCGGCCTCGGCCCGTGTGCTGACCAATGCGGGGTTCGAATATCTGGGTGATGCGGAAACCTTCTCGGTTGCGCGCGGCGCCAATGTCCCGACATGGACCTATCTAAAGCGCCTCGACGGTTGATCATATGACTTTCGCGGCGCTCCCCACGTATCGGACGCCGCGGCTTTTGCTCCGGCCTCTGGTTCCAGACGACGCCGATGCCCTTGTCGCGGGTGTCGGCAATTTTGACGTGTCGAAATGGCTCTCGGTTGTGCCGTATCCTTACACGTCAGAGGACGCGGAATTCTTCATTGAAAAGACGCTCGAAACGGGCGCGCAGGTCTGGGCCATCACGCAAGACGGCGGGCTGATCGGCGTGATCGGGCTTGACCCCGACCTTGGCTATTGGCTCGCGCGCCCACACTGGCGTCACGGCTATGCGTTCGAGGCCGCACAGGCGATTGTTGCCCATCATTTTGAGACGAGCGAGGCGCGCGATCTTGGGTCGGGGTATTTCGAGGGCAATGCGCAATCAGGTGCCGTGCTTCGCGCGCTTGGTTTCACGTCGACGGGTCGGGGCAAACGCGACGCACGGGCGCTGAGCCAAGAAGTGGACGCGATCGAGATGCGTCTGACCCACGCGGATTGGACCGCGCGGCGCGACTTCACGCTTTACACACCTCGCCTCACACTCCGCCCGCTGATCGAGGCCGACGCGCCCGTGCTGGCAAAACTCGCAATCCCCGAGATCACACGCGGCACCTGTTCCATCGTCACCGGCTGGAGCGAGGAAGAGGCGCGCGACTTTATCCGCGCGCGCGCATGGTCCGGCATCCCCGGCTTCATGGCCGCCATTGATCGCGACGGGCAGATGATCGGCGCGACTGGCTTTGGCGGCACGCCGCTTTCGCTGACCTATTTCCTCCACCCCGACCATTGGGGCCAAGGGGTTGTGAGTGAAGCCATGTCCGCGTTTCTGCCCGCCTTGTTTGAGCGCTTTCCGATCAATCGCATTACGGCCGAAGTCTTTGAGGATAACCCGGGAAGCGCGGCAATCCTTTCAAAGCTCGGTTTCATCGAAACGGGTCGTGATATGGCGAAATCACAGGGAAGGCTTGAGCCTGAGCCCATCATCACCTACGCCGTGACGCGAGAAACCTATAAGGTGCCGGTATGAAATTCCTCGATCTTGCGCGTGTGCATATCCGCTCTGGCGGCGGCGGTGCGGGCTGCATCAGCTTCAGACGCGAGAAATACATCGAATACGGTGGGCCCGATGGCGGCAACGGTGGACGTGGCGGCGACGTCTGGGCCGAAGCGGTCGACGGGCTGAACACGCTTATCGATTTCCGCTATCAACAACATTTCTTTGCCAAGACCGGCCAGCACGGGATGGGCGCGCAGCGCACCGGCAAGGACGGCGAAGATGTTCTTTTGCGCGTGCCTGTGGGCACCGAAATTCTGGACGCCGATCAAGAGACTGTGTTGTTTGACATCACCGAGGTCGGTCAACGCGTGCTGCTGGCCAAGGGCGGCAACGGTGGCTTTGGCAACCTCCATTTCAAATCCGCGACCAATCAGGCGCCGCGCCGGGCCAACCCCGGTCAGGAAGGTGTCGAACGCGAGATATGGCTGCGGCTCAAACTTATTGCGGATGCCGGGCTTTTGGGCCTGCCAAACGCGGGGAAATCGACCTTTTTGGCCGCAACATCGAACGCGCGCCCGAAAATTGCTGATTACCCGTTCACGACGCTGCACCCCAACCTTGGCGTGGTCGGCGTCGACAATACTGAATTTGTCATGGCCGATATTCCCGGCCTTATCGAAGGTGCGCACGAAGGTCGCGGGATCGGTGACCGGTTTCTGGGCCATGTCGAGCGCTGCTCGGTTCTGCTGCATCTTGTTGATGGCACGTCCGAGGACGTGGCGGGCGATTGGGAAACGATCATTGGCGAATTGAACGCCTATGGGGGCGAGCTGGCGACAAAGCCACGTGTCACCGCGTTGAACAAGATCGACGCGCTTGACGACGACGAACGCGCCGAGCGTAAAGCCGCGCTCGAAGCCGTCGCTGGCCCCGTGATGATGATGAGCGGGGTAAGCCGCGAAGGTCTGGTTGATGTCTTGCGCGCCGTGCGCGACCGCATCGACAAAGACAAGCTTCGCCAACGAGAATCAGCCGAGGATCCCGGACCATGGCGACCCTGAAAAGCGCCAAACGCATTGTCGTCAAAATCGGCTCGGCCTTGCTGGTCGAGGATGGCAAGCTGCGTAGCAAGTGGTTGAAAACGCTTGCAGAAGACGTCGCCGCCTTGCGCGCGGGTGGAGCGGACGTTGTGCTTGTGTCGTCGGGGTCAATCGCGCTCGGGCGGGCGGCACTCAACCTCACGGACGCGACATTGCCTCTTGAGCAATCTCAGGCCGCTGCCGCCGTCGGTCAAATCCGGTTGGCGCGCGCCTATGAGGAAGCGCTGGAGCCGCACAAGATCACCACCGCGCAAGTGCTCGTCACGCTCGAAGACAGCGCGGACCGCCGCCGCTATCTCAACAGCCGTGCAACGCTGGAACAGTTGTTGTCGATGGGCGTGGTGCCGATTGTAAACGAGAACGACACCGTGGCGACGGATGAAATCCGCTATGGCGACAATGACCGGCTTGGCGCGCAAATCGCGGTGACCATTGGCGCGGATGTGCTGGTTTTGCTGTCAGACGTGGATGGATTTTACACCGGCAATCCAAAGACCGACGCGAGCGCCGAACGCTACGACGTCATTGATGAAATCACGCCCGAGATCGAGGCGATGGCGGGCGATGCGGGCACCGGTCTGTCCAAGGGTGGGATGAAAACCAAGATACTGGCCGCAAAGACCGCGATGGCCGGTGGGGCTGCGATGGCCATTACATTGGGTGCGCCTGATAACCCGTTGAAACGCATTGATAATGGGGCCGCCGTGACCTGGTTCACGCCGGAAACGGATCCGCAAGCCGCGCGCAAACGGTGGATTGGCGCGATGAAGCCCAAAGGCGAATTGTACATTGATGACGGTGCTGTCGGCGCGTTGAAACGAGGCAAGTCGCTGTTGCCTGCGGGCGTGGCGCGGGTTTCGGGCGCCTTCGGGCGTGGCGATCCGGTCGCGATCATCGGTCTTTCTGGCGAACGCCTGGGCATTGGCCTTGCGCGCTATACCGCAACCGAGGCTGGGGCCATCAAGGGCCAGCGCTCCGACAAGATTGAACCGATCCTTGGATACCCGGGACGGGCGGCCCTTGTTCATCGCGATGACATGGTCGTCTGACCGCCACTGGAAACTTCGTAAAATTCGCTTTAAGATCATGCAACTTCATCAAGGATTAAGCCCATGAAAGACGTGCTGGAAATCACTGAAATCATGAAAGAAATCGGCAAGAAAGCGAAAGCCGCTTCTGCTGATCTGGCCTTCGCTCCGGCGGATGTCAAAGAGCATGCCCTGATGGCCGCTGCCGATGCAGTCTGGACGCGGCGCGAAGAGATCATAGACGCCAACGCCAAGGATATGGAGTTTGGGCGCGACAAGGGTCTGTCACCTGCCATGCTGGACCGTTTGATGCTGGACGAGGCCCGGATCGACGGCATTTGCCAAGGTCTGCGCGCCGTGGCCGCTCAAGACGACCCTGTCGGCCAAATTCTCGAAGATTGGGACCAACCTTCTGGTTTGAACATCCGCCGCGTGCGCACCCCGCTCGGTGTCATAGGTGTGATCTATGAAAGCCGTCCGAATGTGACGGCGGATGCAGGCGCGCTTTGCCTCAAGGCAGGCAACGCCGTG
>CALLWO010000058.1 GCA_938016355.1 uncultured Boseongicola sp.
CTGCATCGCGGGACAATTAATCGTCGCGGAAGCAGGCGGTCGCGTGGAAATTCAAGATGCCGATGAGATGATCCTGAACGGTGGCCGCGTTGTTGCCGGCACGCCGGTTGTGTTCGACCGCCTTCTCGACATCTCAAAAACAGCGTTTAACCAAACCGACTAGGCCTCGGGCAAAAGCACAGGTCCTTTTTCCGCAAATCCAGCCGTCACTTCGGCGCCGACCTCAAGCGGCGTATCGACGTCGTCTTGCACCGCAAACATCGCCCCGAAACTGGCCTCAAGCGTATATTCCATCCGCACCCCGACATAGGTCGCCTTGGCAATTTTGACCTTGAAACCGCCTTCGGCACCAATGATCAAACGCGATGGTCGCACCGCAAGTTTTGCAGGCCCAACCGACAATCCACGTGCGTCCAGCACATGCTGATACCCTTCGATGTCCACCGTCGCCTGACCGTTTTCCACCTGCGTAATCGTGCACGGTAAAATATTCGCTTCTCCGATGAAGTCCGCAACGAACTGATCAACCGGCGCGTCATAGAGGTTTCTGGGCGTACCAATCTGGGCAATCGACGCGTTGCGCATCACAACGATCTCGTCCGAAACCGCCAACGCCTCTTCCTGATCATGAGTGACATAAACAACCGTCAATCCAAGATCTTGCTGGATGGCGCGGATGTCTTCGCGCACCTGTCGACGCAGCTTGGCATCAAGGTTGGACAGCGGCTCGTCAAATAACAAAACCTGCGGCTCCAGCACAAGCGCCCGCGCGACCGCCACACGCTGTTGCTGCCCCCCCGACAATTCGCTCGGAAGCCGCCCGTCAAAGCCCTTAAGACCCACCAATTCCAATCCCGCAAGCGCGCGATCCCGTGTTTCCGCCTTGGAAAACCCCGAGAACGTCAAACCATAAGACACGTTTTCCAGCACGCTCATATGCGGAAACAACGCATAGGATTGGAACACCATCGACACATCGCGATCCGTCGCAGGTAGCGTGGTCACGTCGCGATCACCGATCAGGATTTTGCCCTCACTCGCCATCTCAAGCCCTGCAATCATCCGCAAGGTCGTGGTCTTTCCACAACCCGACGGCCCCAAAAGCGTGACGAGTTTTCCCGCCTCCACATGCAGATCAATGCTGTCAACAGCCATCACATCCCGACCAAACCGTTTGGAGACATTCTCGAAACGAACCGGGGCTGCTTTCCCGGTGATGCGTGTCTCAGCCATGGCTATTCTCCTGCCTCGAATTGCGTGCGACGTCCGATTTTCGTGCGGCCCACCAAGATTTGCAGCAAACCAACTGCAGCCAGCATCACGAAGATCAGCGTCGTGGAATAGGCAATCGCCAACCCGTAATCATTATTTTCAACGCGCCCGATGATATAGCTCGTAGCCATGTCATATTCTGCCGACACAAGGAAAATCACAGCCGAGATCGCGGTCATCGCGCGCACAAAACTATAAACCAGCGCCGCCAGTATCGCTGGCTTCAAGAGCGGCAAAATGATCTTTCGGAACGTCTGCCACGAGTTCGCACCAAGTGTCAGCGAGCTTTCGTCAAGCGATTTGTCCAACTGGCTCATCGACGCAATGCCAGCGCGCACGCCAACGGGCATATTGCGGAAGATGAAGCTAACAATCAGAATGATGCCCGTCCCCGTGATCTCAATCGGGGGCACATTAAAAGCCAAAATATAGCTGACCCCAATGACCGTTCCCGGAATGGCAAAACTCAACATTGTTCCAAATTCAAACGCATTCTTGCCCGCGAAACTCTGGCGCGTCAGCAAATAGGCCGTGACCAGACCAACAATGGCCGTCAACGGCGCAGCCGCCGCCGCAATGTAGATCGTCGTCCAGAAACTGTCCCAGGCCGCGCCAGACCAGCGGATGCCACTATCCTCAAAACGCACCGAAAACGCGGTGACATAATGCTTGAACGTCAGCGTGTTGTTCACACCCCAAAGCTCAACGACGCTGCCATAAAGGATCATCGCATAGACAACGATTGTAAAAAGCCCCCATACGCCAGCCGCGATAAAGACCGGGATCGAAAGCCCGCTTGGCATCAAAGGATGCACGCCCGCGTCGCCCTTGCCCGACACAGTGGTATAGCTTTTCTTACCAAGCCACATCCGTTGTGCATAAAACGCCGACAGCGTGAAAAAGAGCAGAACCATCGCCAAAACAGCCGCACGCCCCTGATCATATTGCGCCCCGACAATGGCAAAGAAAATCTCGGTCGACAGAACGTCAAAGTTGCCGCCCAAAACCAACGGATTTCCGAAATCCGCCATGCTCTCGATAAATCCCAAAAGAAACGCATTCGCCAATCCGGGTCGCATCAACGGCAACGACACGGTGCGGAATGTCTGCCAACGATTGGCGCGCAACGTTTGCGCGGCTTCTTCCATCGACGGCGACACACCCTCGACAACGCCGATCAGCACAAGAAAAGCAATCGGCGTAAACGCCAGCGTTTGCGCAATTAACACACCCGGCATGCCATAGAGCCAACGCGTCGGCTGCACGCCAAACAGCTCCGCAAAGAATTGCGTGACCGACCCCGACAGACCAAACAACAGGATCAACGCCAAACCGATAACAAACGGCGGCGTAATGATCGGAAGAACCGTCAGCGCCCGCAACGCGCGCTTGTAGCGGAAACCCGACCGCGTCACGACCAGCGCAAAGACCAGCCCCAGCACCGTCGTCAAAACGCCGACAAGGATCGCAAGTAATAACGAATTCCAAGCTGCACCACACCGCGCGCCCGACAAACACCCCAAGCCCCAGAGCCTGTCGTCGAAAAACTTGGACGCAAATACCGTCGCGGAATAGCCTCCGTCTTCTGTGATGAACGCCGCCAGAAGCATCTTCGCGATCGGAAAGAAGACAAAGGTCGTCACTATGACGATCACGCCACCAATCGCACTCACAACAAAAACATCACCGTTAATGGCTCCACGCGCCGCAATGCCTTGCGTGAACAAAAACAGATAGGCGGACGCCACCAAAAGCGCGCCATACCCCATGCCAAACTGACGATCTCCTAAATCGCCGAACAACGTCTTCAGCCATTCAAAAGTGAACCCGCGAATGCCGATCCCAAAGCCTTGGGCAATCAACCACCCAAAGCCGATCGCTCCCGACAAAAGCAGAATTTTGGCATATAACGGGTCGCTTTTCTTGCGCCCCAGCGCAAAGAGCGGGGCGATGAGCGGTGCAAGCAGTGGCGCCAACCACAGCTTTTCACCTTGCCCGATGAGGAATGCGGCGGGCGCATAGTCTTCATCGAACGGATATCCATCCACCAGCCAACCGAACGAGAAAAAACCGTCCTCGACCCCGTACCAAGGCAGAACAAGAAATCCCACCCACCCGGCGACGATCCAGAAGATCAATGCCGGGGAGGCGGACGTTTGGTTTATTGCTTTGTTCAAGTCTTACTGCGGCAGGGTAGAGACGTCTTCATCCCACTTTTGCAACAAACGCTTGCGCTCGGCCGACGAGCCATATGTCTTGAAATCATAATCAATCAATTTGATCGTCGACATATCCGGCGCCGAAGGTGACGTGTCGGCGCCCGTGTTCGACGGCACCTGGAACGCATTTACTTCCAACGCGAGGTTTTGCGCATCCGTCGACAAAGCCCAGTCATAGAACTTTTTGGCTTCGTCCATGTTGCGTGCTCCATCGATGATTGACATCGATCCGATTTCATAGCCAGTGCCTTCGCACGGTGCGACGACCTTGACCGGAAAACCCGACACGGCCTGTTTCACCGCATCATGCATGAACACGATTCCAATGGTATTCTCGCCACGACCTGCAGCCTTGATCGGCGCCGAGCCAGACTTTGTGTACTGGTTGATGTTGGCATGCAGGCCCTTCATAAACTCGAAGCCTTCATCTTCGCCAAAGATCTGCACCATCGATGCCAGCGTCGTATAAGCCGTCCCCGATGAATTCGGGTTCGCCATCTGGACGTGGCCTTTATACTCAGGTTTCAAAAGGTCCTTCCAACAGGCAGGCTCCGGCAAGTTGTTCGCAGCTAGCAAATCGGTGTTGTACCCATAGCCCAGCGCACCGGAATAAATCCCAATCGTTTTGTCGCCTGCGCTCGTGGCTTGCGAAATCGCCCAGTCATGAAGCTCAGACCGCATCGGAGACACATAAGCAGCCGTCAGATTTTCCTCAGCGGCTTGCAAGTGGGGATCACCTGTTCCACCCCACCAAACATCGCCCTTAGGGTTCGCAGATTCAGCTTTGATTTGCGCGAAGGTCTCACCTGACGACTTCCGGGTCATGTTCACGTCTATCCCGGTCGCATCTTCAAAACTGCGCGCCATCAATTGGCACCAGTCTTCCTGCGCCGAGCAGTAAAGCGTCAGCTTATCGGCCTGTGCCGCAGACACGCCAGCCGTCAGCGCAACTATGGACGTCAGCGCAAGTGTATTGAGTTTCTTCATAATATTCCTCCCAAGTGCGTGCCGTTTCCAGCTCGCGAATTTCACCCTCAGATCAATATGACCTCTCGGCAGCGACCGCCACGGCTGACATCTTCGGTCAGTCCGTACCATCGCTGAAATCGAGCCTAACCACTTTTTCTGAATATGGAAGCAAAACGATTTCTCCAGATGTTGTGGCGACCAGAAAGCTTATCAATTCTATTCTGATCTCTTTGATCCCTATTTAGCGAGGCAAGAAATTGCGCTGCCTTCAATGTTCAAAATTGCCTCACTACTTTTGTCGAGAATCTCACTATGGCCCTACTGAGTTGGTCACTTCTTAACTTGCACTTGTGTTTCTGTGACCCAGAACTCGCAGTTTCTTAGGAACGTGCGCCCGATCAGAAAGTTCGCGACGGCTTCAATTGCCGACACCGAGTAAATAAGAAGTTGTGGCTTTGTTATTTTATATTATAACAAATTTCGAAATCACTCGGGAGGCGCAGATGCGCAAACAAGCCGCCATTCGACAAGCTGACATTCTGGGCGTGCTGAAATCCTCGGATGCCCCCATGACAGCCTATCAGATCCTTGGACAATTGCAGGACGGTGAACCCGACATCGCCCCACCAACGGTGTACCGCGCACTTGCCGCCCTCACAGATCAGGGCCGCGCGCATAAACTCGAGTCTCTCAAAGCCTTCGTGCCCTGCCGATGCGACCACAGCAAAAGCCTGCCCGTCCTGGCAATCTGCGAAGACTGCGGTCTCGTCGACGAACACGACGGCGGAAGCCTGGTGTCGCGCCTTGACGCCATGGTCACCCCAAGCGGCTTTAGCGCGGCACGCCATGTCGTTGAAATTCACGGACAGTGTGGAAATTGCGCCCGCTGAAACCTATCAATTCCTTATTCGGAGCCAATCCTATGAACAAAGCCATCCCCCTCGCCCTGGCAGTCCTTGCCTCCCCGGCTATTGCCGAAGGCACCAGACAGCTGGACAGCCACGAACACGGCGTCGGAGAACTCAACATCGCCATCGAAGCCAACATGATCGCGATGGAACTGCACGCCCCCGGTGCCGACATCGTCGGGTTTGAATATAAAGCCGAAAGCGCCAAGGACCGCACCGCGATCGACGCCGCCGTCGCAACACTCGCG
>CALLWO010000059.1 GCA_938016355.1 uncultured Boseongicola sp.
CGCGTCCACTGATCCGGGCGAAAGCGACCTCCACATCAGTTGGCGCGAAGCCGGCCGTCGGACCGCCTCTGACGTGATCGCGCTTGATGGCATCGTGGCCATAGTTGCCCCCGACAATCCATCCACAAGCGTGACCTCCGAGGCGCTCCAGCTCTACCTGTCAGGGAAGCTTTCGGAATGGCCGGGTCTGAACGCCCCCATTCGAATTCACCTGCCTGATAATTTTCTGGGCGCGTCCGTCACCGATTTGCCCTTCTGGTCGGCGCCGTTCCGTCTCGCCAACAACAGTCTGCGCCACAGTGATTTTGACGCGCTCGCGGATGCGGTAACGCAGGATCCGAACGCGCTCGGGCTGACGCTGCTCACGCGGATCGGCAGCTCCGCACCGCTTGTTCTTACAGGAAGTTGCGGGCGCGCGCTTCCTGCCACCCGCGCGCATATCAAATCCGAAGATTACCCGCTGACCCGTGCGGTTTACCTCAACCGCATGTCCGCGCGGCTGCCCAAAGTCATGCGCGACTTCGTGGCCTACACCCGCTCAAGAGAAGCGCAATCCGTTGTGCGCCGCGCAGGCTTTGTGGATCAGGCCGTTGGTCGCATCCCGTTCGCCGCCCAAGGCGACCGCTTGGCCAATGCCGTGTTGAAAGCAGGTGAAAACGCGGATGATCAGGCCGAAATGCGCCGCATGATCCGCACGCTTGTCGACGGAGAGAGGCTCACGCTCACATTCCGGTTTGAAGACGGTTCCAGCGATCTTGACGGGCCGTCGCGTTCGAATATCCAGCGCCTTGCCGATGCCATAGATGATGGCGCGTTCGACGGACAGGAACTTGCCTTTGTCGGCTTCAGCGACGGCTTGGGGCCATCGGACGGAAATCTGCGCCTGTCACAGCGTCGTGCGAAACGCGTCTATGATGCGGTAGCCGCCAAAACCGTCGGTGCGCCTGTGACTTTCGCCATTGATGGTTTCGGAGAGGCCATGCCGATGGCCTGCGATGATACGGCGTGGGGGCGACAGGTGAACCGCCGTGTCGAGGTTTGGCTGCGTCAAAGCAAACCCTCTGATTGAAACGAGAATTCCGCCGATTTCCCAATGATCAGATGATCATGAAGCGTGATTGAAAGCGCGTTGGCGGCATCCCCGATCTTTTCAGTCATTGCGATGTCGCTTTCTGATGGTGTCGGATCTCCAGAAGGATGATTGTGCACCAAGATCAACGCGGATGCATTCAGCTCAAGCGCGCGTTTCACAACCTCGCGGGGATAGACCGGAACATGGTCAACGGTTCCGCGCGCCTGTTCTTCGTCTGCGATCAACACATTCTTCCGGTCCAGAAACAGAATTCTGAATTGCTCGATCTCGTGGTGCGCCATCGCCGTGCGGCAGTAATCCAAAAGCGCGTCCCAGCTGGAAATGACATGTTGCTGCAAGATGCGCGACCGGGCCAGCCGATGCGCGCTCGCCTCCACCACCTTCAGATCGACAGCGACCGCGTCTCCCACGCCACGAACTGCACAAAGCCGCTCGACCGGCGCAGACAAGACCCGGTTAAAGTCGCCAAACTCCTCCAGCAGTTTGCGCGCCAGTGGTTTTACATCGCACCTCGGCAAGGATCGAAACAAAACCAACTCAAGCAACTCGTAATCCGGCATAGCCGTCGCGCCGCCGGTCAAAAACCGGTCACGAAGCCTCTTGCGATGGTCTTTGATGTAAGACGGAAGTGTGCCCTTTGATCCCGTAAGGATCAGTTCCTGACCCTCAAAAAGGGGCAGCGGGGGCTCTTCAAATGAAAACGGGCCAGACATGCGGTGTACGCTGGCCCATTCACGGTGAATTTTGGGTTAACTCGCCTGCAATCGGGCAAGGATGCTGGCAAGAATATCCATGCCTGAACCCCAACCTCTGTCGAGCCCCTCCATCGAGGCGCGGAACGCTTCATTTTCGGCGTCACTGGCGTTCAGCGGCATCCAGGTCAGAACCATATCGGTTTTCCCGTTCGCGTCACTCAGCGTCACGGTCGTCAACAAGATGCGTGGCCATCCCGGTGCCATGGGGTTGTCGATGACGTTCCAGTCCGCATCTGTCGTCGCGTGTTCCCAAACCAACTCCTTGCCGTCGGTCACGTCAGTGTAATCGGCGCGCTGGTAGAAAGAGTTTTCCCCCATCTTCATCTCGTTCAACCAAACGCCACCTGCGCGAACGTCAAGTTTATGAATGATCGTTTCAACGCCCGGGCCGTACCACTCGCCAAGCAATTCAGCCTCGGTAAACGTCCTCCAGACAAGTGCGGATGGCGCGTCGAATGTTCTCTTCAGCGTGTAAACTGGCGTGTCCGTCATTCTTCATTTTCCTTTGTCGAAGAGGTTTGCAGGGCGTTCAGCAAATCATCCAGTTGACCGAAGCTGTCGTCCCAGAACGTCTTGAAATCAGCAAGCCACGTCGCGGCTTCGCTCATGGGCGCGGCAACAAGTTTTGCGGGCCTCTTTTGTTTCTCGATTCCGCGCCTTACCAGACCCGCATTTTCCAACACTTTCAGATGCTTGGATATAGCGGGCTGGCTCATCTCAAAGGGCTGAGCGAGGTCTTTGACAGAGGCTTCGCCTGATGCGAGGCGGGTCAGAATGGCCCGTCGTGTAGGGTCCGCCAATGCGCCGAAAACAGCGTCGAGATTGCTCGATTTTGGTTGATAACCGATTCGTTCCATAACCATATGGTTAAATTATGATGCAGCCGGCCGCAACCCACGAAAAAGGGGCCGTTGGCCCCTCTAAGCGCATTGGCGCATATTCCCGTCACAAGGTGGTATCAACGGACGTGGGCTAGCCGTGATTAAGGTTAACCGGTCATCCCATCCCAGAACGTTTTGACTTTCTTGAAGAAGCCCGAGCTTTCGGGGTTGTTCTCTTCCGACAGCTTTTCGAACTCGCGCAGCAATTCTTTTTGCTGGCTGGTAAGCTTCACCGGGGTTTCAACCGCCAGCTTGATCAACATGTCTCCTGCCGGACCGCCTCTCAACGCTGGCATGCCTTTGCCGCGCAAGCGCATTTGCCCGCCCGACTGGCTGCCTGCGGGAACTTTCACCCGGCTGCGTCCGCCATCAATCGTGGGCACTTCAATGTCGCCGCCCAGCGCCGCCGCCGTCATCGAAACCGGCACGTGACAATGCAAGGTCACGCCGTCCCTTTGGAACAACGCGTGCTCGGCCACTTCGATAAAGATGTAAAGATCGCCCGCCGGTCCGCCGCGCAGACCCGCTTCGCCTTCTCCGGCCAGACGGATACGCGTGCCAGTTTCGACGCCTGCGGGGATATTCACGCTCAGCGACCGATCCTTCTCAACACGACCGGCACCGCCACAGTTCTTGCACGGGTTCTGGATGATCTGACCCATGCCCGAACACGTCGGGCAGGTGCGCTCGACTGTGAAAAAGCCCTGGCTCGCGCGCACTTTGCCCATGCCGTTACATGTCGGGCAGCCGGTCGGCTCTGCGCCACCTTCCGCGCCAGAGCCGTCGCAGACGTCGCAGCCAACGGCGCTTGGCACCTGAATGGTTTCCTGAAGCCCGCTGAATGCGTCCTCCAGCGTGATTCTGAGGTTGTAGCGCAGGTCAGAGCCGCGCACCGCGCGTTGCCCGCCGCCACCGCGGCGTCCACCCATCATGTCGCCAAATAGGTCGTCGAAGACGTCAGAGAAGGCCGAGGCGAAGTCACCGCCGCCATATGCGCCGCCACCGGGGCGTCCGCCCCCACCCATGCCACCTTCAAAGGCAGCATGACCAAAGCGGTCATAGGCCGCCTTCTTGTCGGCGTCCTTCAGAACCTCATAGGCCTCGTTTGCCTCTTTGAACTGAGCTTCCGCGTCGGGATTATCTGAATTGCGGTCGGGGTGAAGCGCCTTCGCCTTTTGGCGATAGCCCTTCTTGATCTCGTCAGCGGATGCGCCTTTCGAGACCCCGAGAACCTCGTAATAGTCGCGCTTTGCCATGAACGTCGTCCTCTGGAACCAATGGGGCCGGTCCGATCTGTTCGGACCGGCCCCAAGTTCACATTAAGTCAGTGCAATCAGGCGCGCTTGTCGCCGTCGAGATCTTCGAAGTCGGCATCAACGATATCGTCATCAACACCGCGCGGTTCGTCTTCGTCTTCGGCGGGCTCGCCTGCAGATTTCTCCTGCTCGGCTTTGTAGATCGCTTCGCCAAGACGCATCGCAGCTTCGGTCACGTTCTGGATACCACCGCGGATCTTGCCCGCATCTTCGGTTTCCATCTGCTCGCGCAGGTTGGCAAGCGCCAACTCGATGGCTTCGACGGTCGAAGGATCGACCTTTTCACCATGCAGCTCGATGTTCTTCTCGGTGTCGTGAACAAGGCTTTCCGCCGCGTTCTTCGCTTCGACCAGATCCTTGCGGCTCTTGTCGGCTTCGGCGTTCGCCTCGGCGTCCTGAACCATCTTTTCGATGTCCTCGTCGGACAAACCGCCCGAGGCCTGGATCGTGATCTTGTGCTCTTTGCCGGTGCCTTTGTCTTTCGCAGTCAC
>CALLWO010000060.1 GCA_938016355.1 uncultured Boseongicola sp.
GCTTCACATTCATCATGGGGGGTATGATTAGGCAAGGGAACCAACCGGCACTTTGACACGGATCAAAGGCCAGAAAGAAAACCGAACGTATGCGCGGCGCGACGACACCAGAATTATTTGACAGTTGCAGCAGTTGCCCGATCCGGCATCGCGCCGTTTGCGCGCGCTGCGAACCCGATGAATTGGATCAGCTCGAAGACATCAAATATTATCGCACGTTTGAGGCCGGACAGCCCATCGTCTGGGCCGGCGATCGGATGGAATTTGTAGCCTCCGTTGTGGCGGGCGTCGCGACGTTGACCCAAACGATGGAAGACGGCCGCCGCCAGATGGTCGGGCTTTTGCTGCCATCGGATTTTGTCGGGCGTCCGGGTCGGGAAACGGCTAAATTTGACGTGACGGCGGTGAACACGGTCACGCTTTGCTGTTTCCGGCGCAAACCCTTTGAACACATGCTTGAGACAACGCCGCATGTCGCACAGCGCCTTTTGGAAATGGCGCTGGACGAGTTGGATGCTGCGCGAGAATGGATGCTGTTATTGGGGCGCAAAACCGCGCGCGAGAAAATCGCGAGCCTGATTGCAATCATTGCGCGACGCGCATCCATTGATGGCGCGGATACGACCGACGGCGTGTCGGTTGAATTGCCGCTGACGCGGGAAGCAATGTCGGATTACCTTGGATTGACGCTTGAGACGGTGAGCCGGCAAATCTCGGCCCTGAAAAAGGACTCCGTGATCCTGTTGGACGGCAATCGACGCGTTTTGATCCCGGACATGCGGGCGTTGCTGGACGAAACCGGTGACGATGACGACGGCGGCATGCTGAACTAGCACTAAAGCGCCGCCGAAAGACGTCGCTTTAGTGCGACGCGATCAGAGCAATTGGCGCTTTTTCGTCCCGTTCATAGTCGAGCGGTGCCCGATCAGCGATCATGGTTTCGCGTTTGAATTCATAGACCATCTGACCGTCATCCTCTTCAGAGGCGACAATCAGACATTGAGACAGATGCTCTGCCCCGTCATAGACATCGACAAACCCGCGCAGATTGGGCGCGTCTTCGACATCGAGCGCGAAGCCCTCTTCCCAGTATCGCAGGATGGTGAAGTCTTCTTTGCCAACGCGCACGCGCAACCGGCTTTTCTTTTTAAGATTATGCGTCCGGGCCAGTTTCAGGCCTTCGCGCACGTCTTTTGGCAAGTATTCAGACATAGCAACAGATCCCCCGCAGAAAAGAATGAACCGATTCGGGCGTGGGTCAAGAATGCTCTGAATTTACAAAGAAATTCTGAAACAATGACGCAGGTTTTGCGACAATTTCGCCTCCATTGTTGCTCATACGGCATCAATCTGTCTTTGCCGCATTGCGGCAATTCTGACTCTGCAGATGCGCACAGAGGCTCTGTGAGAATCGCTGTGGTCGCCGCCCGGGGTGACGCCATATAGAGTCCCAAAGGAGATCGTTATGGGTCAGTTGGTTAACGGCGTCTGGGAAGACGTCTGGTACGACACGAAAAAGTCCGGTGGAAAGTTCGTGCGTTCAAGCGCGAAGTTCCGAAACTGGATCACACCTGATGGTGCGGCTGGCCCGACGGGTGATGCGGGCTTCAAGGCCGAGGCGGACCGCTATCATCTTTATGTTTCCTATGCCTGCCCGTGGGCGCATCGGACGTTGATCTTTCGCAAGCTGAAGGAATTGGAAGATATGATCACGGTGTCTGTGGTCCATCCCGATATGCTTGGCGATGGCTGGTCATTTGCAGATGATTACCCCGGTGCAACCGGCGACACGCTTTATGGTCTGCCTTTCGCGCGCGACATTTACATCAAGGCCAATCCGGACATTTCGGGGCGCGTTACGGTGCCGATCCTGTGGGACAAGAAAACCGAAACGATCGTGTCGAACGAAAGTGCAGAGATCATCCGCATGTTCAATTCCGCCTTTGACGGATTGACCGGAAACACTGACGATTACTGGCCCGAATCCGAGCGGGACGCGATCGAAGAGGTGAATGCGCGGATTTACTCGACCTTGAACAACGGTGTTTACAAATCAGGGTTTGCGACATCGCAAGCGGCCTATGATGAGGCGGTTTCAGAGTTGTTTGAAACGCTGGACTGGCTGGAAGAGCGTTTGTCGAAAAGCCGGTATCTGATGGGCGACAGGATTACCGAAGCGGATTGGCGGCTGGTTCCGACCCTGTTCCGGTTTGATTCCGTTTATCACCTGCATTTCAAATGCAACCGGGCGCGGATTGTCGATTATCCGAACCTGTGGGCCTATACGCGCGAATTGTATCAATGGGCGACGCCCGATGGCGGGCGCGTGGCGGATACGGTCAACCTCGACCACATCGTGCGGCATTACCATTACAGCCACGAAAGCATCAATCCGCACCGGATCATTCCGATCAATCCTGTGATCGACTGGGAGGAACCCCACGGACGCGGCTAAGGATTAACTGGCGCGACCGTGGTATTCGACGATGGCGGCAAGATCGGACGGAGGCGTCTGTTCGGGCACCATCGCCGCGGCGTTGGGGATGTGATTGAAGATCGAGCCATCTGAAAAGAAGGTCGTATTTGTCACAAATACGACCTTTGCGTCAGGCGCGCGATAGCTGGCAAAATCTGCCACGGCGATTGCGCTGCCCTCTTCAAGCATCAGATCAAGCACGATCACGTCGACGCGGTTCAGACGCAGAAACGTGACCGCTTCTTCCTGGGCATGAACCACGACGGTGTCATGACCCAAGCGTTCGAGATGTCGCGCCCAAATGCGGGACAGCTCGGGATTGCTTGCAACGATTAGTATCACCATCTCACCTCCGGCGGTGGGGCACCGCTCGGCCTTCTCTCCCCCGCCTGCATTCATCAATCAATATTGTTAACAGAGTGTTAACGCGGGCCGCCAAAACGTTAACGTTCGGCGGAATTTGGCCTTGCCGGGGTTGCCCGAACGCACGGGCCTGTTACGTTCGCCTTTAAAATAAAGAGCAGAGTGACCCCATGGCCCTTAGACACCTTATCGCACCCCTTTTTGTGAGTTTTCTTGCCGCCGCGCCTGCCATCGCGCAATGCGGCGGAAGTTTTGGGTCATTTGTTAACGGATTGAAGTCCGAGGCGGCCAGCAAGGGACACGCGAAAAGTGCAATTGATCGTTTCTTTTCAGGCGTTCAGCAAGATCCGAAGGTGATCCGGGCGGATCGGGCGCAGGGGTTCTTTCAACGCCCCTTTGTCGATTTCTCGCAACGGTTGATCAGCCAGAACCGGCTGAATTCCGGCATCAGGAACGGCAAGAAATGGGACGCGGTTTTCGATCGGGTTGAGCGCGATTTTGGCGTATCGCGCGGTGTTTTGCTGGCGTTCTGGGCGTTTGAAACGGACTTTGGCGCGGTACAGGGCGACTTTAATACTGTTAACGCGCTTGTGACGCTGGCCCATGATTGCCGCCGCCCGGAATTGTTCCGTCCACAGGTTTTTGCGGCCCTTGAGCTTTATGAGAACGGCGATCTTGATCCACGTACCACCACGGGCGCATGGGCGGGCGAGATCGGCATGGTTCAGATGCTGCCCGAAGATATTTTGACCAACGGCATTGATGGCGATGGCGACGGTCAGGTGCGCCTGAAATCATCCGCGCCAGATGCGTTGATGTCGGGCGGAAACATGCTGCGCGATCTTGGCTGGCGAAAAGGCGAGCCGTGGATCGAAGAAGTGACCATGCCCAAAGGGTTTGACTGGTCGCAAACCGGATTGAACACAAAGAAGCGCGCGCGTGACTGGGTGGCGATGGGCGTGCAGCCGAGACGTGGCGCACCGGCGGCGGCAAACCTCCAATCGTCCATTCTTTTGCCGCAAGGGCGCAATGGTCCGGCGTTTCTGGCTTATCCGAATTTCGAAGTGTTCTTTGAGTGGAACCAGAGTTTTGTCTATGTGACGACGGCGGCGTATTTCGCCACCCGTCTTGAGGGCGCGCCTGTTTACAACGCGGGCAACCCCTCCCCCGCATTGGGCGAGGCGGCGATGAAGTCGCTTCAGCAGAAGTTAAAGAACCGGGGGCACGATGTCGGCGGGATTGATGGTATTCTTGGCGCGAAGACGCGCGAGGCTGTTCAAGCCGAACAAAAACGGCTTGGTCTGCCAGCTGATGCATGGCCGACGACGAAACTTCTTAACGCGCTCTGACGCGATCAGATCTTTAGCAGACCTTGATCGACCAGCCGCCGTTCGATTTGCAGGATAGCGATGATGCCGGCTCGTTGCCAAAATTTGCAACAGCAGCCAATGCAAGCACCACCAGCCCGGCGACGAAAAAGTCGCTCATGGCAGTAAGCCCCCAACTTGTTACCCAGCGCCTTGCCACCCAGTCTGGCAAGGGACTGGATCAAGACTAAAGCGCCCGGAGCGGGGTTCGCAATGTCAGTTGGTGTGAACAGTGATGTTCCGAACTGGAAACCGGAGGCCATCCACGGTGATCAAGACGGTGCGATCCCCGTCTTTTATGAAGAGATCACAACGGCTTGAGCCGTTTTCGAACTCGACGCAGACTTCGCTTTGGCCTGTGACCTCATAGGTGCCGCGCCACACAGGGCCATCGTCCGCATAGGTGTAGCCATAGCCGCCATCGCTGGCATATGTGGATTTTGAGCCGTCGAAGAACTCTATCACCTGCCCGGAAATCAGGGCCGACATCGCGTCGCCCGACAAAAGCGTGTCGGTTTCGCGCAGGCCGTCCTGAGCGTTGGCCATGCCCGCAAGGAAGATGGCGCTAAGAGAGAGGGCAAGGGTTCGCATGAGGTGATACTGCCCGCATATCCTGGCGAGCACCAATCACGTTCGCGTCGGGTTGGATTTACTCAGCAGCGAGCGGCACGCTTTGGCGGCCAATGTCGGCAATCTCGGCCGTGATCCGTTCAAGCTGACTGACAAAGGATTTGAAGTTGCCGTTCGGGCGGATCAATTGCTCGTTCATATAAAGGGCGCGGTCGATTTCGATCTGGACCACGTGTTGCCCGCGCGCCGGACGGCCATAATGCTGCGTGACATAGGCACCCGCAAAAGGCGCATTGCGCGCGACGCGGAACCCTTCGGATGCAAAGGCAGCTTCGATCCGATCCACGACTTCGGAACTCGCCGCCGCGCCGAAGCGGTCCCCAAGCACGATGTCGGGGCGTCGCCCGCGTGGATGGGACAGGCTTTCGATCGCCTCGTGAGGCATCGAGTGGCAGTCGACGAGAACGGCTTCGCCAAAGAGGGTCGTGGAGTCTTTCATCAATTGAGAGATCGCGTCGTGCCATGGCTGCCAGACATCGCGAATCCGTCCGTCGGCCTCGCGGCGCGACATCTTCCCGCGATAAATCGCGCGACCATTCGCAACGACGCGCGGCACCACCCCTAGCCCCGATGCAACGCGGGGGTTATGGGCTTTGCGCGTGAGCCCTTCGATCAAGGCAGGGTCAAGTTCGTCCGCGGAGCGGTTCACGTCGATCCACGCTCGCGGATAGGTTGCCGCCAAAAATGGCGCGCCGTGTTCGGGCGCGCGGCCAAAAAGCGTGTCTACAAAGGCGTCTTCTGAGGATCTGAGCGTGCGTTCGTCCAGAACCGAACGGCGCACAAAGCTCCAGGGATAGTCGCGGCCCGAATGCGGCGAGGCAAAAACGACGCTGGTCGTTCGCACATCGGGCATTGTTAACGTATAGGCCTTCAACACTCATCTCCTTACACTTGCGCGCAGTATAAGATGATTTTGCCCGGTTCCAAAACCCCTTGAAGTGCTGAAACGTTGCCATTATAGACACCCCGACTGGCGCGGGGCCTGCCCCGCGTCTTGTTTGTTTAACATGGTCGGGAACGGCCGGTCAGGGCGATTAGCTCAGCGGTAGAGCACTTCGTTGACATCGAAGGGGTCACTGGTTCGATCCCAGTATCGCCCACCATATGAGCCGCTTCGCAGACGCGAGGCATTTGATTAACAGGCGCAGGACTGGCGCCGCGACAAGAGGAGAGGAACTATGAAGGTTCGTAACTCACTTCGTTCGCTGAAGAACCGGCACCGCGACTGTCGCGTTGTGCGCCGTAAAGGCCGTGTCTACGTGATCAACAAGACGCAGCGTCGGTTCAAGGCACGTCAGGGCTGATCCCAAGTACGGATCGACCTGAACAAGGGCCGCCGTTTGGCGGCCTTTTTCTTTTGCGACATGGCTCTTGCGCGCGCTCAAAAGCGGTGCCACGGTCCGGTCGATTTTGCTATTGGAGTCGCGATCATGATCGAGAAGCATCAGTTCTATATCAACGGCGCTTGGGTTGACCCGCTTGAGGGGACGCAATGCGACGTGATTGACCCATCGACCGAAGAAGCCGCCGCATCGATCATGCTGGGCGGACAGGCCGACACGGATGCGGCGGTTGCCGCTGCGCGCGCGGCTTATGACAAGTGGTCAGCAACGCCGGTTGAAGACCGCATCGGTTACGTTCGCAAGATCCTTGACGAATACACCGCGCGCCAGCACGACATGGCAGCCGCGATATCGCTGGAAATGGGTGCCCCGATTGAGTTCTCGCTCGAAGAGCAGGTCGATTCGGGCGACTGGCACATCAAAGGGTTCCTCAAGGCAATCGAGGACTTTGAGTGGGAGCACGGCTTAAATGGCCGCAAAGGCTCGCGCATTCTGAAAGACCCGATTGGCGTCGTCGGAATGATCACGCCTTGGAATTGGCCCATGAATCAGGTCGCGTTGAAGGCGGTCCCTGCGATGATGGCCGGGTGCACGATGGTTCTTAAGCCTTCGGAAATTGCGCCTTTGTCGTCACTGCTTTTTGCCGAGATCGTGGATGCGGCGGGCGTTCCGGCGGGGGTTTTCAACCTTGTGAACGGCGACGGGCTTGGGGTCGGCACGCAATTGTCGAAGCACCCTGATGTGGACATGATTTCGTTTACAGGCTCGACCCGCGCAGGCATCGCCATTTCCAAGGCGGCAGCAGATACGTTGAAGCGGGTCTCGCTGGAGCTTGGCGGAAAGGGCGCAAACATCGTCTTTGCCGATGCCGACGAAGACGCCGTGAAGCGCGGCGCGCGACAGGTGTTCGAGAACACAGGCCAATCCTGCAACGCGCCGACGCGAATGCTGGTGGAGCGTTCTCGCTATGATCAGGCCGTTGAAGAAGCCGCTGAGACGGCGCGGAACACAAAGGTCGCCTCCGCCCACGAAAAGGGCGGGCATATCGGCCCGCTTGTGAGCGAGTTGCAGTTCAACAAGGTTCAGGACCTGATCCAGAAGGGTATCGACGAAGGCGCGCGCCTTGTCGCAGGCGGCACGGGTCGCCCCGACGGGTTGAACCGCGGATATTTCGCGCGCCCGACCGTCTTTGCCGATGTCACAAACGACATGACGATTATGCGCGAGGAAATCTTTGGGCCTGTCTTGTCGATCATGCCTTTTGACACGGAAGAAGAGGCGCTCAGCATTGCCAATGACACGGTTTATGGTCTGACCAATTATGTCCAATCCACCGATGCCAAGCGCCTTGAGCATTTCGCGCGGCGTCTACGTTCGGGCATGGTTCAGATGAATGGCAAGAGCCGGGGTCAGGGTGCGCCTTTTGGCGGTGTGCGCCAGTCCGGCAACGGGCGCGAAGGTGGCGTTTGGGGCATCGAAGAGTTCATGGAAATCAAATCCGTCGGCGGTTGGCCGGACTAGGATTACTGTCGCGTTGATTTTGCAGGTGTGGGCGGGGCGACCCGTCCATTCCTGATCTCATGTGCGCAAAAGCGCGAATGATGCGCGCTTACGCGCGTTTACTCGATATTCTTA
>CALLWO010000061.1 GCA_938016355.1 uncultured Boseongicola sp.
TTTGCGTCAGACAAGCCCGTCTTCCTCGAAAATCGCCATCAAATCCGCTTCGGGGCGCGCGCCAATGTGGCTGATCACTTCCGAAGCCGCCGCGCATCCCATGCGCCCGCACATCTCAAGCGGATGTCCCGCCGACATCCCCCAAAGGAAGGCGCCTGCAAACGCATCCCCCGCGCCGGTCGCATCGACAATGTTCACGGCTTTCGCCGGGGCGTGCCAACGCTCCCCGCCGGACAGAATATGCGCGCCCTTTGCGCCTTCGGTGCAAGCGACCACTTCGATCTCGCCCGCCGCCGCCGCAAGCGCGGCCTCGAAATCATCCGTTTGATACATCGAACAGATCTCGTCGCGATTGGCGAACAAGACGTCCACATGATCGCGGATCATATCGCGGAACGCATCGCGGTGACGCTCAACGCAGAACGGATCGGACAGCGTCAGCGTGACCTTGCCACCCGCCCCTTCTGCCGCCGCAATGGCTTTTGCAAAAGCCGCGTGGCTCTCGGGGCCGTCAAAGCGATAGCCCTCAAGATAGATCATCGACGCATCCGCGATCTGCGCCTCGTCAATATCATCAGGCGACAGAAACTCCGTCACGCCAAGATACGTGTTCATCGACCGCTCTCCGTCCGGGGTCACCAGAACGATGCACCGCCCGGTTTCGGCCTTCTGCTTGGCCGTCGCCAGCGAGGTTTCGTAAACCGCCCCCTGCGCGCGCAGATCATGGGCGAAAATTGCGCCCAACTGGTCGTCCTTCACCTTGCCGACATAGGCCGTCGACCCGCCAAGCGCCGCAATCACCGCAATGGAATTGGCCGCCGACCCGCCCGAGACTTCCCGCGCTGGTCCCACGCGACCATAAAGGTCCACCGCGCGCTCCATATCGATCAACTGCATGATGCCCTTCTCGACACCCGCCTCGCCGAGAAAATCATCGTCGCAGCGCGCCAATACATCCACCATCGCGTTGCCTATACCGACCACATCAAAGCGTTTCGTCATTCTGTTTTTTCCTCGAATTCGCATAGGTCGCGTATGTGACACGCGTTACATTTTGGTTTCCGCGCTACACAGATGTAACGCCCATGCAGGATCATCCAGTGATGCGCATGCTGTTGAAATTCTGCCGGGATGTGGTCCTCGATCGCACGTTCGACCGCGTCCACATCCTTGCCCGGCGCCACGCCCGAGCGATTGCCAAAGCGAAAAATATGAGTGTCCACGGCCTGTGCGGGATGCCCGAACCACATGTTCAAAACCACATTGGCCGTCTTGCGCCCGACGCCCGGCAACGACTGCAACGCCGCCCGGCTCGAGGGCACCACGCTGCCAAACTCATCCACCAGCTTCTGGCTCAGCTTGATGACGTTCTTGGCCTTGTTGCGAAACAACCCGATCGTCTTGATGTGCTCGATCACGCCCTCGTCGCCCAATGCCAGCATCTTTTCAGGCGTATCGGCCACCGCGAACAAGCCGCGCGTCGCCTTGTTCACGCCCGCATCCGTGGCCTGCGCCGACAGCGCCACCGCCACCACCAGCGTGAACGCATTGGTGTGCTCCAACTCCCCCTTGGGCTCCGCCTCAGAGGCCTGAAACCGCGAAAAGATCTCGTGGATCACCGGATATGAAAGCTGCCTGGCCATGGCCCAGACTTTTGGCCGATTGCGCCATAGGCGGCAAGGCGAATGTCATCCAGACCCCCGGCTCGCGACCTGCGCGACCAGAAATGGTGGGATGATGTACAGGGCAGGCGTGACAGCCAATGCGGTTTAGAGTCGGGTGCTGATCATGGCTTTCGGTGTCTTTGGGCAAACGTAGTCGGGTATGTTGATCTTGTGTATTTGCTTCATATCGAAACTGTGAAACTTATTCAGGCAATGCTCAAAAATGCCCTGATAGTATTCGCCCCTGCGGTTGCTCTCGTTTGCGGGATGTTAGGCGTCTATTTGCTTGCACTGTTTTTCGAGACTGAAACCGTCGGCTTCGTCTTTCTGTTGGGCTTCCCATTCGTCGCTGGCATCGTGATCATGCACTTCCGGCCGAAAGGGTCGTTCAGAACCTTTGGCCGTGCGATAGCTTGGTTGGTTGGGATTATCTTTCTGTCACTACTGGGGTCCATGGTCACCGGCATGGAAGGGTTACTCTGTGTCGCGATGGCGATTGCGCCAATCTTGACGGCGTCGCTCCTTGGTGGGGTTATTTACCTGCTTGCGATGCGTATGGAAAAACCGAAGAGCACGATTGTAAAGGTCGCGACCTTGCCAATTCTCGCCTTTTTCGTTGCGGGATCGTTCCCGACACACCCAAAGATCTATGAGATCACGAACACAATCGTGATTGATGCACCGCCGCATGTCGTCTTTGAGATGTTAAAGTCGATACCGGACATATCACCAACGGAGATCCCGACGCGCGCGTCGCACTTGCTCGGCGTGCCAAAACCGACGTCCGCAGTCTGGACGGACAGCCCGAGCGGGGCTGTTCGGGTGTCTCATTGGGGGGAGGATGTCCATTTCATAGAACGGATCACCGAATTCGAAAAAGATCGGAAAATTGCTTGGAATTTCGAGTTTCCGGAGGGCTGGGTCGCGGACGGGATCGAGGATCCGCATATCGAGGTCGGTGGTCGTTATTTTGATGTGCTTTCGGGGGGTTATCTCCTCAAAGACGTTGGCGGAAAAACGCATTTGTCGCTAACGACGCGCACATATGACAATTCCGGTCTCGGCGCCTACGCAAGGTTTTGGCACGAGTTCTTTTTCGAAGATTTCCACGAAGTCATCTTGATCCTTGTTCAAACGCGGGCAGAAGATCGCTGGCAAGGCTAGGTCGTACAGACCCCAGGTTCGCGACCTGCGCCCTGCTCAGATGAAGATGAAATCGGCGTCGCTCAAATCCGTCGACTCCGCGAAACCAACCAAAAGCACCGTGTTGCCGCCGCCAAGATCAAGCGTGGTATCGACACCATCGTCGCTCACGCCAACATCGCCGAGCGCGACAAACCCATAATCGGACAGATCAATCAGATCGCCATCTTCCTGACGGAAATCCATGATCACGTCTTGCCCGCTGCCAAGGTCGAACTCGAACACATCTGCGCCTCCCGACGCGTTGCTTTGCAAATTTCCGTCGCCCCAAAGGATGTCGTCATCCGCACCACCGTTCAGCGTGTCCTCGCCGCCTGTGGCGCCCTTGATCAGATACGGCGCATCCCCCACCAACACGTCTTCGCCCGCGTCGCCATAAAGGACATCATTGTCGCCCGTCCCCCCGTTGGTCAGACCCAGATCCGTGTCTCCAAAAAGATGATCATCGCCCGCGCCGCCAAAGATCGTGTCATCACCCAACGCGCCAACAGCAACATCATCGCCCCCATTCATATGCGCAAGATCATTATACCAGCTCAGCACCGCCACTTCGCTGCTGTCCGAGCCTTCCACGACGATATCCGTGGACTTGCCCTTGCTCGATCGAAAATCGAAAAAAGGCACATCCGTTTCATCGGTGTAGGGATGCGGTCCGAACGTGTCGAATTTCTTCTTGCCCGCAAGCGCGCCCAGATCAATTACAGACGGTGTTGGTTCCGGTTTACGTGGCATGGCATCCCCCAATATCTCATGCAGACGCCTTAATTATAGCCGTTTGATCGCGTTTGAGGCAAATCCCCCCGCAACTTCTTCCCGCTCAACGAAAAAACAGGAAAAGGCCCGCACGCCTCTTTGCAGACGATCACGACAACCGCTGGGCGCACAGCGCCAAAACCTTGAACTCCCAATCCAACGCCGCTTACACTTTCCGATAGTCTGAAAAAGGTTTTGGTCATGGTGTCTCGCATATTCCTCGCAATCTGGCTCGTCTTTGTCGCCCTTCCGGCCGCGGCCCTCGATCCTGCGCCAATAGCCGCAAACGTGGTTGCCGAGTGGCAGAAATGGATGGAAAAGCACGGCATTGCCGAGGGCGCCATCATCGTCGCTCACAACGGCACCGTCATGGCCGAAACCGGGATCAGCCGCAGCGTGGATGACCCCGCCAAAATCGCCAGCCTCTCCAAGGCCATCACCGCGATCTGTACGCTTCACGCCGCCGAAGACGCGGGCAAAACCGCCGCCACGCCGTTGTCCGAAGCGATGCCCGCGGCCTTGAGCGAACATGCGCCAAAAGACGCGCGGTTCGCCGACATCACCCTTGGCCAGCTGATCACCCACACCAGCGGCATTGCGTCCGATTATCACCGGGTCGAGCTTGCCAAGCTGCGCACGTTCGAGAAAGAAAACAAACTCTGGCAATTCTCCAAACTTGCCAAAGAAGACCTCGCCGCCGCCCCCGGTCAGGCCCCCTATCGCTATTCCAACGCCAATTATCTCACCCTTGGCCTCGCCATCGAAGAACTCAGCGGCGAACCATACGAGGCCTATTGCAAACGCGAGGTCCTCGACCCCGCAGGCGTCACAACCGCACAATTGAACCAGAACTGGCGCGTGTTGTCGGCTTGGGGCGGCTGGGAAATTTCCGCCCGCGATTACCTGAAATTCGCGGAACAAAACTTTGCCGGCGACAATTCTGCGACCCAACCCGGCGGCTTCTTCCTTCCAGCGGGCTCAGTCACTGATTCCAAAAAATACAGCGCCGGCGTCCTTTACCGGAACACGTATCTTGGCACGAACGCTTGGCACATGGGCGCGTGGCGCGGCGTGCGCGGACGGGCCAACGACCCGTTCGGGGCCTATGTTGCGCTTTATGACAATGGGTTTTCCGTTGTGACCAACTATGCCCACGACGCATGGGAACGCGACATTCGCAACGAATTGGACGCGCTGCTTTACAAAACGACCCACCCTTAAACGAATTCTCCCGCCCGTGTGTTCTTCCCGCAATATCCGGGTCGCACGCGCGCTGCCCTTTGCCTAAACTCATATCCAAGCAAAGGACGACTCCATGACCGATTTCGAAACAGGCTATCACTACCAGTTGATGCGCCGCGCCATTGACCTCATCGACGCCGGTGGCCGCGATCTTTCGCTCGAAGACATCGCGCGCGAAATGCATATGTCACCGGCTCATTTCCAACGCATCTTCTCGCGTTGGGCAGGCGTGTCGCCAAAGCGCTATCAGCAATGGCTGATGCTCGACCACGCCAAAAGTCTGCTCGCCAACCGTCATACGACGCTGGAAACCGCCGGGGCCATCGGCCTTTCCGGTTCGGGGCGTCTTCACGACCTCTTTGTGCGCTGGGAAGCGATGTCGCCCGGTGATTACGCCAAGGCGGGCGCCGATCTTGAGATTCTCTGGGGCTGGTTTGAAAGCCCGTTTGGCCCGGCCCTCATTATGGGCACCGAAAAAGGCATCTGCGGCATCGGGTTTGCCGCCGAAATGGGGGCCGAGGCGACAATGACCGATCTCTTGTCGCGCTGGCCCAATGCCACGTTTACCGAAGACCCCACCGCCTTAGCGCCCTTTGCCGCGCAGGCCTTCCCGCGCGATGGGTCAAATCGCGAACCGGCGTCGCTTTTCCTCATCGGGGCTCCGTTTCAGATTAAGGTCTGGGAGGCTTTGCTGCAAATCCCCACGGGCCACGTCACCACCTATTCCGAGATCGCCCGCGTGATCGGCAACCCCAAGGCCGTGCGCGCCGTCGGCACCGCTGTGGGGCGCAACCCGATCTCGTGGCTGATCCCGTGCCATCGGGCGTTGCGCAAATCCGGCGGGCTTGGCGGCTATCACTGGGGATTGCCCGTCAAACGCACAATGCTCGCCTGGGAAGCCGCTGAAACCGCGTGATATGGGATAACAACGCGCCGCGATTGCCTAGCAAGCCCTCAATAAGCACATCTTCGCCCAGTCGACTGGCACGATGGAACCAAACGTGTATAGCGACGTTGGAGATGTGAAATGAATATTAAAAAGGGAGTTCCCATGCGACTCACCCGTAAACCTGTCATTCTTGGTGCAGTTAGCCTCTTGGCCCTCACCGCCTGTACCGATCCTTCGCAGTTCCCCGGAACCGACGGAGAGCGCACACGCCAAGGCGCCATCGCTGGCGCGCTTGCAGGCGCCGTTCTTGGTGGCACCCGTGAAAGCGGCAATGACCGTCTGAAAAACGCTGCCATCGGCGCCGCTATCGGCGCGGGCGTTGGTGCGGTTGTTGGCTCGACACTTGATGCACAAGCCGCCGAATTGCGCGACGATTTCGGCAACGGCGAAATTGACGTGATCAACACCGGCAATGAACTGATCGTGCGTATGCCCGAAGCGGTGCTCTTTGCCACCGACAGCGCCACGCTGAACCCACAGCTGCGCTCGGATCTGCTGGTGCTGTCCAACAGCCTCAACAAATATCCGAACTCGATCGTGACCGTGACCGGCCACACCGACAACACCGGCACCGCCGCTTATAACCAGGACCTCAGCCAGCGCCGCGCTGCGTCGGTGGCGTCTGTTCTGCGCTCGGGTGGTGTATCCGGCGGACGGATCAACACCGTAGGCGCGGGCGAAAGCCAGCCGATTGCGTCGAACCAGTCGGCCGCAGGGCGCGCGATGAACCGCCGTGTGGACATCACGATCACACCGACAAACTAATCGCCCTCATCGGGTGACATTTCAGAGCGGTCCGGTCCCCCGGGCCGCTCTTTTTTGTGCCGAACGCGCAAGCAACGCGAAAAAATCAATGCATTTCAATGGCCCGCGTTAACACTTGCTTCGTAAATCTTTCTTACCCGTTACCCCAAAGGGCCTAGCCCGAAATCGCGAGGTAACGATGAACACGTCTCAGGTGCGCACAGCCATTTTCCCCGTTGCGGGTCGTGGAACGCGGATGCTGCCGGCCACGCGCGCGGTCCCGAAAGAGCTGTTGCCGGTGCTTGATACCCCCCTGATCGACTTTGCCATCGACGAAGCCCGCGCCGCCGGGATCAAACGCCTGATCTTCGTCACCCACCCTGACAAAGAACCGATCCGCCAGCATATTCAGCGCGGCCTGCCCGACACCGCGAACGAGGATTCGCCCGAGGTGATCTTTGTCGATCAGACCGCCCCCCTTGGCCTTGGCCACGCCGTGCTTTGTGCCCAACACCTCGTCCTGCCCGGCCCCGTCGCTGTGGTTTTGCCCGATGATCTCATCCTTGGCGGCGAGGGCTGCCTCTCCGAGATGGTCGAGGCCTATGCCCGCACACCCGCGCGCCACCTCGTGGCTTCCATGCAGGTGCCCCGCGATCAGGTCTCGCGCTATGGCATCCTTGCCGTCGCCAATGCAAGCGCGTCCCTCATGCCCGCCGACACCCTCGTCGAAAAGCCCCAGCCGGAATTCGCCCCCTCCAACCACGCCGTCGTCGGACGCTACATCCTTGATCCGGTGATCTTTGACGCGATTGCAGGTCTTCGTCCCGGCGCTGGCGGCGAAATCCAACTGACCGACGCCATCGCGCAAACCGCGAACGAGGTTGGGCTTGCCGGGTTTGCCTTCTCTGGTCAGCGCTTTGATTGCGGCTCCAAACGCGGGCTATTTCAGGCGATCATCCATCGCGCCTCGCAAAACCCCGACTTTGCCGATGTCCTCGCCGGGCGCAATATGACGCTGCTGCACCCCAGCGCCGCCTGAACCTGCCCTCATTTCAAGTTGTCGCCTCGTGCGCGCGCCCCTAAACTCAAGGCTCGCGACGGAGACGACATGCCTTTTGAACCGATACAGCCCGAAAAGCTTTCAAGCGCCGTGGTGCGCCAGATCGAGCAATTGATCCTGCGCGGCATTCTGCGGCCCGGCGAACGCCTGCCGTCAGAACGCGAACTGGCCGAACGGTTCGGCGTCTCGCGCCCCTCGCTGCGCGACGCCATCAGCACGCTTCAGGACGCGGGCCTGCTCATTGCCAAGGCAAATTCCGGCGTATTCGTCGCCGAAGTGCTGGGGTCGGCTTTTTCTCCCGCCCTCACCCGGCTTTTCGCCAGCCACGACGAAGCCGTGTTCGACTACCTCGACTTTCGCCGCGACATGGAAGGGCTCGCAGCCGAACGCGCGGCGCGGCTTGGCTCGGACACCGATCTTGCCGTCGTCGCCAGCGTGCTGGCCAAAATGGAAGACGCCCACGCCAAGCGTGATCCCTCCGACGAGGCCCGCCTCGATGCGGATTTCCACCTTGCGATTATCGAAGCCAGCCACAACGTCGTCATGCTCCAC
Source organism: uncultured Boseongicola sp. (assembly GCA_938016355.1). Classification (GTDB taxonomy): domain Bacteria; phylum Pseudomonadota; class Alphaproteobacteria; order Rhodobacterales; family Rhodobacteraceae; genus CALLWO01. The sequence goes on from CALLWO010000061.1 coordinate 8,168, forward strand.
ATGATGCGCGCAATGTATGACCTGTTGCAAACCGGGGTCTTTTACAACCGTCAGGTCATGTTCAAACAACGCATCACCCGCGACGCGCTCCTTGATCAGCACCGCGCCATCAACGACGCCCTGCAATCGCGCAATCCGACCGACGCGCGCGGCGCGGTCGAAACCCATCTCGATTACGTCCGCGACTGCCTCAACGATCAGGTGAAATCAGACAAGAACGAGCGTATCGCCCGCCAACGCCTGCAACACGAACAGGAACGCTAGGCGCGCCTCAAACCTCTTCGGACGAGCGCGCCCACAGGTTCAGCGTGTCATCGTGAAACGCCAGATCATCTATCGCCTGCAATTCCGCGTCCGAGAACTCAAGATTGCCCAAAGCGCCGACGCAATCCTCGATCTGTTTCACTTTGGAAGCCCCGATCAGCGCCGTCGTCACCCGACCACCGCGCAGCACCCACGCCAGTGCCATCTGCGCCAGCGTCTGACCGCGCGCACCTGCAATATCGTTCATCGCATTCAACCGCCGGATCGCCTCATCGCTCAACAAATCGGGGTTCAGCGACTTGCCTTGTGCCGCGCGGCTGTCCCCGGGCACCCCGCCCAGATATTTGTTCGTCAGCATCCCCTGGGCCAGCGGCGTGAACGCGATGGACCCAACGCCGACATCCTCCAGCGTGTCCAAAAGCCCGTCCCGTTCGACCCAGCGGTTCAGAATATTGTAAGACGGCTGATGGATCAGACAAGGCGTCCCAAGATCGTTCAGAATTTCAACCGCCGCGCGCGTGCGCTCGGAATTATACGAACTGATCCCGGCATAAAGCGCGCGCCCCGAGCGCACGATATGATCTAGCGCCCCCATTGTTTCTTCCAGCGGCGTCTCAGGATCAAAGCGGTGCGAATAGAAAATATCGACGTACTCCAGCCCCATGCGCTTGAGCGACTGGTCACAAGACGCAATCAGATATTTGCGGCTGCCCCATTCGCCATAAGGCCCGTCCATCTGCTTGTAGCCCGCCTTTGACGAAATGATCAGCTCGTCACGATAGCCCGCGAAATCGGTCTTGAGAATTTCGCCAAACGCCTCTTCCGCACTGCCCGGAGGCGGTCCGTAATTGTTGGCCAGATCGAAATGCGTGATGCCCAGATCAAACGCCGTCCGGCACAGATCGCGCTTCAGATCATGGGGCGTGTCGCCCCCGAAATTGTGCCAAAGCCCAAGACTGATGAGCGGCAGTTTCAGACCCGATTGCCCGCAACGGCGGTACTCCATCGTGTCATAGCGTGTATCGGCGGGCGTATAGCGGGGGGTGTGTGCTGGTCTGGTCATGGCGCGGACAAAAGGCGAGCCCGCGCCCTTTGTCAATTCACGAACCGCGCCCTAGCCCGCCCCGCATTTGAGGAAATTGGTCAAAACGCCCTCCCACGCCGGGCCCGCCTCAAAATCAGGATCAATCGGATCGTCGTCGGGGGCAAGAAACGCTTCCATCCCGTGTTGCACCATGTATCGGGGGAAATAGGTCGGCGGACCGATGTCGCGCAGATGGCCGCAAAGTGCGGTATGGCGCGCGCTGCCTTCGCCGCCGAACCGCGTCACGGCCGCCTGAAACGCCTCCGCCTGACCCTCCCCAAACGTCTGCGCAATCTCCTGGCCCATCACCGCAACCGCCTGATGGGCCGAAATATCAAGCACGCGCTGGGCATCGAAAACGCCAAAGACCTGCATCGTGATGAAGCTCTCCACCGCCGCGTCATACTTTTCCTCGCCAAGACAATTCTTCGACGAAAGCGCCAGATCCGCCGCCGTGTCCGCCGCACCCGCTGCCTCAAACCCGATGCACCCCAAATTCTGGCTCGGTTCCAGATTGCCCGGCAACATCGCCCGCGGCGCCTGCGCCTCTGCCGCACTCCCCAGCACCGCATATATCGCCGCCGCCAAACCCATTTTGCCCATAAAAGCGCTCCCATTCCAACGCGCACCATCCGCGCGCGCCGCCTCATTGCCCCACGACCTTGCACGCCCCTCGCCTTAATGGCGATGCGATTTTTCGTGATTTCCCGCCAAAGCCCGTCCCCGGGGGGCGATGGCGCGTTGAACCCCCCGGCGAGACGGCCTAAAACCAGCGAAACTCTCGCAAAGGATCGCACCATGGCCGCCTATCAATACGTCTATCACATGGACGGTGTCTCCAAGACCTATCCCGGTGGCAAAA
>CALLWO010000062.1 GCA_938016355.1 uncultured Boseongicola sp.
GTGGCGGGACAAGCGCGGGGACGAGGCACTTCCCGACTATTTTGTGAATGCACAAACGCTTTCACCGAGCGATCACGTCCGGATGCAGGCGGCGGCGCAGGAATGGGTGGATTCGAGCATATCCAAGACCATCAATTGCCCCGAAGACATCAGTTTCGAAGACTTCAAGGACGTCTATATGCAAGCCTATGAAACGGGCTGCAAAGGCTGCACGACCTATCGTCCGAACGCGGTGACGGGGTCTGTTTTGGCCGTCAGCGAAAGCAAAGACGGTGCCGAAACAGCTGCGCGCGAGATGCCCGCGAATGACGGCGAGGTTGTGTATATCGCCGAGCCGCTGGATCGCCCGCAATCGCTGGAAGGCTCGACGTACAAGCTAAAGTGGCCCGACAGCGAGCACGCAATTTATATTACGATCAACGACATAATCCATGCCGGACGCCGCCAGCCGTTCGAGGTTTTCATCAATTCAAAGAATATGGAGCATTTTGCCTGGACCGTGGCTTTGACGCGCATGATTTCTGCTGTGTTCCGCCGCGGCGGGGATGTTTCGTTCGTCGTCGAAGAGCTGAAGGCTGTCTTTGACCCGCGCGGCGGGGCGTGGATGCAGGGCAAATACGTGCCTTCGATCCTTGCAGCCATTGGTGGCGTGATCGAGCGCCATCTGGTGGCGATCGGGTTTATCGAAGGCGAAGGCATGGGGCTGAAAGAGGACCCGCGGGCGCAGGTCGTCAATTTGAGCGAAGGCCGCGGCCCTGCGTGCCCGAGTTGCGGCCAGTTTGGTATGCAAATGATTGAAGGTTGTATGACGTGCCCAAGCTGCGGCCACTCGAAATGTGGCTAGAGTCACGCCAAACGCGCGCTTGGATGGCCGATGTTTCTTTGAGTATTTTTGGAAAAATGAAGTGGGCGTGGCTTGCGCTTTTGCTGGTCGCGAACGCGGCGCAGGCAGAAGAGCGCGCGTGGCAGGGATCGGCGTTCGGGATTTCGAACGATTCAATCGGGGAGGGGCGCGACCGCTGGCAAAGCTCTTCGGTGCAATTTGGAATGGCATTTGGCGAGGACTGGACCGGTCGTGCGCCACTGGCATTCGGTGAGCTTCTGGAATTCAGGGTGAGAAGTGATATCCTCACGCCGGAGGCCTTGGACGTCATTGTGCCAAGCGACCGGCGGCACGCGGGCGTTCTGGCTTTCGGGGTGCATTCCTATGCCAAGCCGCGTGACGTTGAGATGCGGATTGGCGCGGACCTTGTCGTGATCGGACCGCAGACGGGGCTTTATAACTTACAGACAAAACTGCATGAGCTTCTTGGGTTCACCATCCCGGCGCTGGATGGCTTTGAGATTGAAGATACCGTGCGGGTGGATTTCAGCGGCGAGATTGCCAGGCGTTATGCGCTTCGTTTTGGCGAACTGCGCCCTTTTGTCGAAGCGCAGGTGGGATCGGAAGATTTTATCCGGGCGGGGTTTGATATCCATTGGGGGTCGCGCGGGCGCGACGATTTGATGATGCGATCAACAGCGACTGGCCAGCGTTTGGCCTATGGGCTTGTCGACCAGCCGGAGGGATTCAGCTTTATGGTTGGTGCCGATGTTGCGTGGGTGGAGAGCTCTGTTTTTCTCCCTAGTGCGCTCGGGTATGAACTGACGCCGCTCCGCAAACGCATACGGGGCGGCGTTCACTATGAGGCCGAGCGCTTTGATGTGTTCTATGGTCTGACTTGGCTTGAGCCCGAGTTTGAGGCGCAACGCACCGGGCAATTCGTGGGCACGCTTCAGTTCGGATACCAATTCTAAGAATTTGCGCATGGCGCCAAAAGGTTGCGCGAAAGACTCAATCCAGAAAATTTGAACGCGGCGGGGGTTTTTCTGAGGGGGGCGCCCGCGTTAACCATTTTGCCAACGATATAAAAAAATATCGAGGCAGGTAAGATGGAAGCAGTGACGGGCCCGAGGGGCACGTTCGTCATTTCGTGGTCGCAGACGGAAATCGACGGGGTGTCGGGTGCGCCTATTGGCGCTTTGGAGCACGGGGCAAGCTGGGTTTGGCGTGGCGCGCCGGTGCGCATTGACACCGCAACGCGCGCGCGGATTGACCAATCAAGAACCGATTTTGACGACATCAGAAAACGCGCGGCGGCCGGGGCGCGTCAATTGGTTGGGCATGCGTTGGTTCAGGAGGGTGTTCGCACGCCGTTTGTCGAGGACGACGTCGATCTGGAGCAGTATTTCACGGTCACCGACGGGCGCAGTCATTGGATTGTCACGTTGATTGACATGCCGGAAATTGCGCGCCCGCTTTTGATGTTCGTCGGAGATATCCCGCCGCAGGGTCAGCAGATGTGGATTGCCGACGGGATCGAGGCCCCGGCGCGGGTGTCTTATCTGCGCGAAGGGCAGGAAGGCGTGGTTTGTTTCACGCCGGGCACAATGCTGGATACGGCGGATGGACCGATCGCGGTTGAGCAGCTTGTGGCCGGCGACAAGGTACAGACGAAAGATAACGGCGCGCAGGAAGTTTTGTGGGTCGGACAGCGCCATGTTTCTGGCGCGCGGCTTTATGCAATGCCCGATTTGCGGCCCATCCGCATTCGCGATGGCGCGCTGGGCGAGGACCGGCCAACCGGCGATTTGCTGGTGTCCCCGGATCATCGCATGTTGGTCAAAGGTCCCGCCGCACTTGCGCTTTGGGGCGAACGGGAAGTGCTGGTCGCAGCGCGCGATCTGATCAACGACACTCGTATCCTGCGTGATCTGTCGGTAAAATCGGTGACCGATATCCATCTGATGCTGGAAGGCCATAACATCCTTTTCGCAAACGGAATGGAGACGGAAAGCTTTCACCCGGCGGCGGCTGAACTGGCCTCGATCGGGGAGGATCAGCGCGAGAAGCTTTTCGATATCATGCCGGATTTGCGTTTAGATGTCGCAAGTTACGGCCCGATGTCGCGCCGTGTTCTGAGCCGCGCCGAGGCGGCGCTGATCGCACGCGTTACCTGAGACAAACGACCCGTTGACAGCCTGAGAAAGCCTAGCTATTGAGCGGGCTTCATTGGTGTTGGTGGCCTTCGCAAGAGGGACCCTGTCGTTCCGGCAAAATCCGGGAAGA
>CALLWO010000063.1 GCA_938016355.1 uncultured Boseongicola sp.
TCGTTTTTCATTTTTGATTAGACATGGTGCCCGCCCGCTTTCAGTTTGAGCGCGACCCTCGCGCCAATGCTTGTGGCTCCCCGGTCAATGCAATTTTTATCACAAAACTTCCTTTGCGGTCCTTGTGAGCCAAACCACACACGATTGATCAAACCATCGCGTAGAATAATCTGATGATAGAAGGCGGCGCCAACGTGCATCAGAACAAGCGGCACAAAAAGCGTTGACGCAGCCGCATGAATACGTCGGGGCAGAAGCGCTTCGAAATCAGTTGGCAATTCTGCTTCAGCGCCGCCCAAGTCCATCGGCGTAAGCCCCGCAAGATTCGTCAACTCGTCTTCAAACTTGTAACAAAAAGGCGCGATCGCCAAATTGCCAAAGAAAAGGGCGAACAAGAACAACACGGCCACCAACCAATGCCGTGCCACAAGGACCGGGCAATATCTTTCACTGGAAGTACTCCTCAATTCTTGGAAAACTGGCGTTGTAAATGCAGAGAATGGTTGGACCTGCTAGACCCGGACAACTTTATGTTTGGTTTTCATTACCGTGCGACAGAATGCGTGCAAAAAGCAGGTCTGTTCGGAGATATCGAGCACCTCTTGTGCGGTTTCATCGCTCTCCGACGTCTCAAGATAGACATGGGTTTCGATCGGGGCCGCCTCCTCTGTCTTGCCTGTGCCGCCTGAAACTCACCCAAGCTGAAATGCGTGCCCTGCACGATCCGGTCGTCTGGCAATTCAAGCTTGAGCATCGACACGAACCGCCCGAACTGGGTCATGAAACAGAAACCTAACCCGGCAGCGATCAAAATGTTTGCATCCGGCGCACGTCCATCCTCGGACGACAGATACCTAAACGAGGTACCAAAAGGCGAATACTGCGTCTGCTGGATTCCTTTAGTGCCAACCTTACGTATCACCGCGATGGCCGTGACATCTAACCGCCTATCCTGCTCGCTTCACAAAGATGATCCACCGGCTACCGCTCCCAGAAACACGTCCCAATTAGGTGTGGGGCCGACTGGTGACAGCAAGGAAGAACCGCTTGGGCTTTCGTTCGATTGGCCCAAGCGTCTGTCTCCAAAAACGCCAACTTGTCCAAAAGTTTGCTGAAGATAGCTGTTGCCTCGAAAGCAGTGCGTCGCAAGCTGTGGCAGCTCGCAATCTGGATCGCATTGACCAAACATTTAACGCCGCTCTTAGTCACCAAGCTGGACATATAGCGGATTGTTCCGCCAAGATTTTCGATGCTTGCGTCGACGTTCCACGTTAGTGAGACGGACACTAAGGCGGTGCGCCAGTGGTTTCTCGCAAAAGAAGCTCAGCAGAGACTTCCACCACCGTAGCCGGGAGGTCCGGATCTTCAATTCGGTCAAGCAACACACGCGCCAGCTTGCGCCCGAGCTTATGGGGCGACACGGCCATCGTTGACAGGGGCGGCGTGGAAACCGCGGCGTCTTGAATGTTGTCAAAGCCGATGACCGAAACATCTTTTCCGGGAACAAGCCCTGCCCTGTTGACAGCCAAACACGCGCCTAGTGCCACCATATCACCGTTACATACGACAGCGGTCGTCTTTGGATGAGCTTGGAGTAGTGCTGACATAGCATCGAGCCCTGCAATTTTGTTGTCTTCAGAATCCCAAACAACCGCGTGCGCCAAGCCAGCCTCATCCAGTGCCCTTTCGTAGCCCGCAATTCTTTGTTTTCGAACTATTGTCAGATCCGTACCACCAAGATACGCAATCTCACGATGTCCAAGTTCCACAAGATGGCGAGTGGCAGTGGCTGTCGCCTCAGCGTTTCGAATTCCAACATGGTCGAGATCGCTTCGGACATTTCGTAGAAACGTAACAACAGGAATGCCTTGCACAGCGAGAAGGTCGAATGTTTCGTTTGTGGTGTCGGTAGCAGGCACCCATAGCAGGCCGCCGCGACCGTGACGAATAAAGGCTTCAAGCTGACGCGCCTGACGTTCATGATCATCTCGTGTATCGACGATGGAGACTAAATATCCTTCTGCCTCCAAAAGGTCGACGACACCACCGACCACTTCTGCGTTAAAAGGGTTGCCGAGCTGGTTGATGACAAATCCAATTTCACGGTTTTCACCTGATCGCATTGCTGCCGCTCGGGAATTGGGCACGTAGTGTAAATCTTGGGCAGCCTTCAACACCTTTTCACGTGTCTCTTCGGATATCCGGCCGGCCCCGCGCATGACCTGACTGACGGTTGGAATAGATACGCCTGCCTTCCGCGCAACAGTGTTTAACGTCGGCTTTCTGGACACAAATTCGCTCGCAGTTGATATAACGATACACCTCAAAATGACGATAGTATCCATGTATCGCAACACTTTTTTGCCTTGAAAGGCATATTCTTGCAGCATGTGCGTCAAAAGTACGTTGACAGAAGATATAACGATATATCATAATTTGAGTGTGGGGGAGATTCGACACCAACCAACGTGGTGCCCGTGTCCAACCCAAAGGCGATGGGTGAACAACCCGACGACTGCCGAACGAGCGTCATCGTTGATGATGCCGTCACATAATTTTGGGAGGAAACATGACCCTACTATCGAAAGTCATCGGTGCCGCATCTGGCATCGCGCTGTCTTGCACAGCCATTTCTGCGCAGGCAGAAGTATTGTTTTGGTCGACGCAAGCAAAGCCGGTCGAAGAAGCACAAGCCATGCGTGAGCAGGTGCTGTCCGGCGCTGGCGACGTCGACTATCAACCAAACGACGGTGGCCCGTGGATCACGCGCCTCAACGCTGAGCTGAGCGCAGGATCGGGTTCTATTGGCGTTTTGGGTGCGTTGCACGGCGACTTCTCGGCGATGAACCCAGATGATTTGGTAAACCTTGATGATTTGGGTCTCGGTGCTGCGAGTGATACATTCAACAATCTCGCAAAGCTGGGTACGGACAACACGTTGTACGTGCCTTGGATGCAAGCCAGCTACATCATGGCAGCAAACAAGAAGGCGCTAGAACATCTGCCCGAAGGCGCAGACATCAACACGCTGACATACGACCAGCTGATCGCTTGGGCGACGAACGTGAAAGAAGCAACCGGTGAAGCGAAGTTTGGCTTTCCGGCAGGTCCAAAAGGCTTGAAGCATCGGTTTTTCCAAGGATATCTGTATCCGTCTTACACAAATGGCGTTGTGCGGACTTTTGCCTCGGACAAAGCGGTTACGGCTTGGGAAAAGATGAAAGAACTGTGGGCGGTTACCAACCCTGGTTCGACCAACTTCTCTTTCTTGCAAGAACAGCTTTTAAATGAAGATGTATGGATTGCATTTGATCACACGTCGCGCCTTGCGGCAGCGTTCAACGAGCGTCCAGATGACTTTGTTGCCTTCCCGGCTCCTGCCGGCCCTGAAGGTCGTGGCTTCATGCCTGTAATCGCCGGTGTCGGCATTCCGCGCACCGCACCTGACATGGAAGCCTCAAAGGCACTCATCGCTCATATGCTGAAGCCGGAAACACAGATTGCGACCTTGCGTGCGACAAACTTCTTCCCAGTGGTTGACGTTGAATTGCCTGGGGATCTGCCGCCATCTGTCCAAGCCGCCGGTAACGCGGTTGCGATCATGAGCGCATCACCTGATGCAAATCCAGGTCTGCTTCCTGCCGGTCTTGGCGACAAAGGCGGTGACTTCAACCGCGTCTTCGTCGACACATTCGAGCGTATCATCCTTGCCGGTCAACCCATCGAGGCGGTGCTTGAGGATCAGAAAAAGACCCTAATGCGCATTATGGAAGAGACAGGCGCGCCGTGCTGGGCTCCTGATGCTCCGTCCGAAGGTGCTTGCCCGGTCGAGTAACCTCCCAGAAGGTGCTTTCATGAGCACCTTCCTTAGTTCGGGCTGCTGGACGGCCCGAACGACTCCCGCAAATTTATCGAAATCTGCGCTTCGGCGTCAAATCGGGGAGCGGTCTTATGAACCCGCGTCTTTTGCCCTATGTATTGATTTTGCCGGTTACGCTGTTTTTATGCCTCTTCTTTCTCTATCCTTTTGTGCTGGTAGCACAGCAGGCATTCAGCAATAGCTCCGGCTTCACAATGTCCAACTTCCGTGATGTCACCGAACATTGGAAGTTCCCAATTTCACTTAAGAACACGTTTCTCCTCGCACTCGCTGTGGTGCCGATCCAATTGGCTTTGTCACTTTTGATGGCGACGATGGTCACCAAAATGAAAAAGGGTCGTGATCTGATCCTATATGTTTGGACCATCCCTCTGGGAATCTCAGATCTGGCCGCAGGCATCATCTGGCTGGCCATCTTTGAACAATCCGGTTTCCTAAACTCAATGATGGGTGGCTTGGGGCTTATCGATAGCCCAACCAATTTCTTGAGCTACACAAGCCCTGTGATGGTGTTCGTAGCAATCATGCTTGCGGAGATCTGGCGCGCAACAGCGATTATGCTCGTCATCCTTGTCGCGGGTATCGGCCTGATCCCGAAAGAGTACTATGAAGCTGGTGAAGTTTTCGGCGCGACGCCGTGGCAACGGTTTCTGAAGATCACCTTGCCAATGCTGCGCCCTTCGCTGCAGACGGCTCTGGTCCTTCGTGTCATTTTGGCATTCGAGGTCTTCGCGGTTGTCCAGGCCCTTGGCGGAACGTTGTTCCCCGTGCTTATGGGCGAGACATATGCCTATCAGTTTGAACTGCTCAACAGCGGCGCTGCTGCAGCGATCGCGCTGATCATCCTCGCAATCTCGATCACCTTCACCCTGATCATCATGCGTGCACTGCGCGTTCCGAAAGGAGCCACGATATGACCGCCGCGACAACTGAAGTGGTAGAACCAAGCCAGGACACACGCAAAGCCGGACGCTTTGTCTATGTCACCGGCGTGGTCCTGCTCTGTGCCTGGGTTCTGGTGCCGCTCTATTTCTTGCTGATCAATACCCTCAGCTCTCCTGAGACGGTGAATTCTTATCCGAAGTCATTCATTCCGGAGTTTGATCTGGGAAGTCTGACCTTCTTCGCCGGCTTTGATGGTATCCTAACGGCATTGAAGAACTCGGTTATCGTGGCCGCAATGACAATGGTCATGTCCATCGTGATCGGTGCGCCGGCGGGCTATGCACTGTCGCGCTTCGAGTTCAGAGGAAAAGAGCTGTTCCGGTTGCTGATCCTTCTGACGCGGGCTTTTCCATTGCCGTTGCTGGCATTGCCCTTGGCAGTGATGTTCATCCGGACAGGGATCGATGATACGGTGTTCGGGTTGGCCTTAGTCCACACGACACTGGCCCTTCCCTTCGCGGTCCTCATAACGTTCTCGCTTTTCTCGGGTATCCCGATTGAGCTGGAAGAGGCCGCATGGACCCTTGGATGTAATCGGCTGACTGCCTTCCAAAAGGTGATCTTGCCGCTGGTTCTTCCGGGCATCACAGCATCGGCAATCTTTGCCTTCGTGATCTCATGGAACGAAGTTTTCGCGGCCGCCGTGCTGACAATCGAAAACAGAACGTTGACTGCGTTCCTGCTTCAGAACCTCGACACATCTCCGCTACACCTGAAATTTGCAGGTGGCTTCATTCTTGTCGTACCAGCGCTGATTTTCATCTTCGCTGTGCGGAAATACCTCTTTGCGATGTGGGGCATCGCCAACCGCTAATCGCGGTTGTCAGATAAAGGAGCCCAAACAATGGCTGTTATCGAAATCAAAAACGTTGCGAAACGCTTCGGAGAATACCAAGCGCTGCACGATATCAATCTCACGATCGCTGATCAGGAATTCATGGTCCTGCTGGGCGCTTCCGGTTGTGGTAAATCCACGCTCCTGCGAATAATTTGCGGGTTGGAAACGGCATCAGAAGGCGAGATTTGGATCGACGGGAAACGGGTAGATCATCTTGCGCCCAAAGATCGCGGCATCTCGATGGTGTTTCAAAACTACGCGGTTTTCCCGCACCTCACCGTGTTTGAGAATATCGGCTTTGGCCTGCGCATGCAGAAATTGCCAAATGACGAGGTCAAACGCAGAGTCGAACGGACGGCAGGCCTGATGCATATCGAGCAGCTGCTGTCGCGCTACTCCGGTGAGCTTTCAGGCGGCCAACGACAACGTGTAGCAGTGGCGCGTGCTTTGGCGATGGAACCGGATGTCATCTTGATGGACGAGCCATTGTCTAACCTCGATGCTTTGCTGCGGATGGAAATGCGTGCTGAACTGAAAGGCGTTTTGGCCGAAAGCAACACTACCGCGATCTATGTCACCCACGACCAGGTCGAAGCCATGAGCATGGCCGACCGGATCAGCGTCATGCATGAAGGCAAGATTGTACAAGCGGCATCGCCGATCGAAGTCTATAGAAATCCAGCGGCGAAATTCGTAGCAGGCTTCATTGGCAATCCCCCTATGAACTTCCTTGAAGCATCGCCTCAAGGGGGCGGGAAATTCAGCGTAGCAGGCCATTCGTTTGACGGTCCTTCTGCGGCGAACTCAAACCTTCAGTTCGCGATCAGGCCGGAAGACATGACATTGGCCGAAAACGGCTTCCCTGCCGTTGCTAAAGTCGTAGAACCATTGGGCGCGCACTTGCTTGTCACCTGTGAACTGGATGGAAAGCTGTTTCGCGCAATTCTAGATAGTGAAATGCAGGTCAAACCCGGCGAGACGCTCAAACTTTCACCTGTACAAGATCGAATTCGGTGGTTTGATCCCGAAACAACTCTTGCTGTCGCTTGAGCAAAGGAAAGATATCTAACGTGGCTCAAACTCTTGTTGAACACGCCGTGGACATCATTCGCAGCAATGATCAAGGCGCCTATACGGTGCCCACCCACGGCCTTTATCCGTTTCAGTGGAACTGGGACAGTGCTCTGACTGCTTTGGGCATTGCTTTTTATGATGAAGAACGCGCCTGGGTCGAGCTTACAACCCTTATGAACCACCAATGGGACGACGGAATGGTGCCCCATATTGTGTTCCACAAAGAAGATGAGGGGTATTTCCCGGGACCGGATGTCTGGCAAACGAAGCGTAAAACCCCGACTTCGGGCATTTCGCAACCGCCTGTTGCAGGATTTGCGGCGCGGAAGTTGTTTGAGCGTGCCAAGGACAAAACGCGTGGCACTGCGCAAGCCCGCGCGATGCTACCCAAGATAGATGCTTGGCACGATTGGTTCTATCGCTGCCGCGATCCAGAAGGCACTGGTCTTGTCGCCCTAATCCACCCATGGGAGTCGGGACGCGACAATTCGGTTGACTGGGATGCCGCGTTTCAGCGCGTCCCAACGGACGGAGTAATGCCATTCCAACGGCGCGATCTGCAACATGCGGATGCCAGCCACAGGCCGACACAGGCGCAATACGAGCGCTATATTTATCTCGTCCAGTTGTTCCGCAGCTTGGGCTGGGACAACGCAAAGCTGCATGCGGCCTCGCCGTTCCAAATTGTCGACCCCGGATTTAACGCCATACTCATCCGCTCATGTTCAGATCTTGCAAAACTTGCTGACGATCTGGGGGAACCAGAGATTGCCGCGCGAAATCGTGCCCGAGCTGAGAAAGGCGTGGCCGCAATGGAAACGTTGTGGAGTGACGCGCACAATCAATACTTGTGTTATGATCGCAAAGTTGACCAGCCCGTAGACAATCCTTCCATTGCAGGTCTGTTGGCAGCTGTTGCTCCAATTCCGCCAAACCGAGCGAAAGAAATTGGCGAACGGATATTGGAGCTTGGTGAGAGCTGCCGATATCTTGTGCCAAGCCAACCCGCGACATCGCCGCATTTTGACGGCAAGCGGTACTGGCGGGGGCCGGTCTGGCTTATCGTGAACTATCTGATCTCCGACGGCTTGAAATGCGCGGGCGAAGACGGCGTTGCACAACGGATCATCAGCGATAGTCTCGAGTTGATCTCGAACAGTGGCTTTGCTGAATATTACCATCCAATTTCAGGCGAACCTTGCGGTGGCAAAAGCTTCACCTGGACCGCGGCAATGGTGATCGAATTCATGACCCAATCAGACACGCAAAAATGAAACGTTCTCGCATCAATCAGATCATGGCAGAAGCGGATGATATGATCCGCAGCCATGGTTTCACGCTTCCGCCGTTCGCTTACTGGACGCCAGACGAATTCCGCGCACGCAATGAAATAGCGATCCGTATTATCGAAGCACGGATGGGCTGGGACATCACGGACTATGGACAGGGTGATTTCGATAATCTTGGCTTGTTCTTATTTACTCTGCGGAACGGGTCTCTGAACGATTTGCATCGCGGCGGAGGGATGGTCTACGCCGAAAAATTGCTCATCTCGAAGCAAGATCAAATCAGCCCGATGCACACCCACGTCATCAAGTCAGAGGACATTATCAATCGTGGGGGCGCAACAATGGTGATCGAGTTATTCGGATCAGATGATAAAGGCAATTTTGGAGCTGATTGCGGGGGCACGGTGATCTGCGACGGGATCAAACGCTCTTTTTCACCTGGCGAAAAGCTGAAGTTTGCACCCGGTGAGAGTATCACACTAATGCCCGGCGACTGGCATGCATTCTGGGGCGAAGGTGGCGACGTACTCATTGGCGAGGTCTCCACTGTGAATGATGATCTGACCGACAATATCTTCCGCGAGCCCATTGGTCGCTTTGCCGAGATTGTCGAAGACGAAGCCCCTACTCACTTATTGGTTTCAGATTACTGATCTGAGGATATGCCTCACTCCAGCATTTGATCTCAGGCAGAATAGAAAATGGCAGCAAGCGTTGGCTTGTCTTTCTTCGACGCTTTTCGAAGAGCCGGGCTTGTTTCGTACCAAAAGTGTCGGTCCGGATTCAATTTGAGCTTATGCAAAAGAAAATGGCCAAACAGGGCGGATGCTGGACCTTTGCAATCACTCAAACTTAAGCCGGCTCAGGACGCAGGACGAGGCCGACCTTTGAAACGCCGCAGCATCCCCCGAACGGCGCCATCTATCAACTTCACTGTCGGCCCAAACCAGACCTTGAAAACAACCTGACGCGCCGCAGAGCCGCGTCAACGGTAGAAAAAGTCGCGTTTGTTATCAGAGTTGGTCACCAATAAGTACCGCGGAGGCAGAGCACACCTCCCCCGCCCTCTGAAATTCGTTGACAATAAATCACGTGCTGAGAGGGTTCAGCTAATAAAGGCTGAAACCTATGGTCATAGGCATTCGATTTTTCGTTTTCACTTTGTCACGCGTGTTCGCTGCGCGGAAACGGGAAGAAACCAACCATCAGAAACTTTCTCCCATAGACACAGAATTCTGCAACCTTATGCTGGGGATCGCCTTACTCCGTTTTTTTCTCTCTTTGACGGATTCTAGAGCCCACTGATTCAGCTATGGGTATCCATTGAGCAACAAATGCGCGTCAAAGCGCTAAGAGAAGCTAATAGATTCTACGACACCCTATGTGTACGTAACTATCTGATTTATTTTGTGAAATGGTGCCCCCACACGGACTCGAACCGCGGACCTACTGATTACAAATCAGTTGCTCGACCAGCTGAGCTATAGGGGCTCGAGGCGTTCTTTAAGCGGCTTATTCGCGCAGTGCAAGATGTTTGCTACACGCGGCGCATCATTGCACGCGCGACCATTGAAACGGCCACAAGGCTCACGGCGATGATCATCAATGCAGACGGCGCCGCGTCACCGATTTTCTCAAGGCTGGCTTGCTCATATGTGCGCGTCGCCAGCGTATTGAAATTGAATGGGCGCAACAAAAGCGTCGCCGGTAGCTCTTTGACGCAATCCACAAAAACCAACAGCAAAGCGGTCGCAAGCGAGCCTCGGATCATCGGGAAATAGACACGCATGAGCGTTCCGCCAGCGCCAAGCCCCAATGTTCGCGCCGCCATTGGCAGGCTTGGTGCAACGCGACCCATGGCCGCGTCCGTTGCTCCTTGCGCGATGGCGAAAAACCGTACTGCATAGGCATAGATCAAAACCGCCGCGCCCCCGGTCAGCATCAAGCCCGGGTCCCAGCCAGTGACTTTCAGGATACCATCCGCGATCGCATTATCGAATGCAGCCAGTGGGATAAGCAGCCCAACCGCAAGCACGGCCCCCGGAGCGGCATATCCGATCGTGGTCAATGGAAGGATGGCACGCGGCGCGTCACGGCCCGAAAGCCGGACGCCGTAAACCAAAAATTGGGCCGCCGTGACAGTTATCAACGCCGCTGCACCGCCGACCCAAACTGTGCTTGTTAAAGCGTCCAGCAATCCCGGTGCGAGCCAGCGATCAGGTTTGGTCAACGCATGGCCCGTCAACACGGCCACCGGCAGGACAAACCCTGCCGCAAACGGCAGCAAGCAAAGCACCGTGGCTCCCCACCCGCGCGCGCCAGACAAATGCATGCGACTAAGCTGCCGGTCCTGTCGCGACATCCGATGAAACTTAGCTTTGCGACGGCTGATTTTCTCTAGCGTCACAAGAAGAAGGATCACCGAAAGAATGACGCACGCAATTTGTGCCGCACCGCCTGCATTGTTCGCCTCTAACCAAACGGCGAAAATGCCGGTGGTCAGGGTCTGCACACCAAAGTAATCGACCGTGCCGAAATCGTTCACCGTCTCCATCATCACAATGGCTGTTCCGGCCACAATCGCAGGGCGCGCCAGTGGCAGGCCGACGCGCAGAAATTGACGCACGCCACTTGCCCCAAGCGCACGTGCAACCTCATGCGCAGCACCCGATTGCTCGCGAAAACCCGCGCGCGCCAAAAGATAAACGTAAGGGTAAAGCGAAACGGACAACACAAAGATGGCCCCGGCCCGCGACCGAATATCGGGAAAATGATAATCCTGCGCTGACGCCCAGCCAAAGCTCGCCCTCAAAGCCGTCTGAACCGGCCCCGCATAATCCAGAAAATCAACCAAAGCATAGGCGCCCAGATAGCCGGGCACCGCCAGAGGCAACAGTAACAACCACTCAAGCCACTTCACGCCCGGAAAACGGTACATCACCACAACCCAGGCCGTAAGGGTTCCGATGACCGACGCGATGACAGCCACGGCCACCATCACCACCAAAGTGTTGCCCAAATACCGGGGCAGCGTGGTGGCAATCAGGTGCGGCCAAATGTTTTCGCTCGGGGTCATTGCGATCCAGGCAACCGATGCGATCGGCAACAAAACAAGTGCTGCGATACAAAACGCACCTAGGCTCCAGCGATCTATTTGCCAGAGGTGTGACGCGTTAACTTGAGTCTTTTGGTCAGTCATCTCAATTGCCCCTATCGCGAAACAGGTTTCCCTGTCCAGCGCCGAGCGATAGTCTCGGTCCCAGAAGACAAGATCAGGCGGCATCAGCAGGCACATGCAGATCCTTTTCCATCTTGGGGCGCATTGCACCGACGGCGGGCTGTTGATCCGTTCTATTCTGCGCAATCGCGCCGCACTGGCCATCGAAGGTATCGGCGTTCCCGGCCCGGGTCGTTATCGCGAATTGCTCGGAGATGTTTCGACCACGTTGCGCGGCGAACCCGCCAACGCAGAAACCGAAACCATGCTTTTGGAGGCCATCCGCGACGACGACACGGCTGACCGCATCCTATTGTCGAACGAAAATTTCCTATGCCGAGCCAGCAAGGTTCTTTCAACAGAAGGCCTCTATCCGAAAGTGGCGAAATCGGCGTGGCTGCGGCAATGCTTTCCCAGCCACGAGGTCGAATTTGCGCTGACGCTGCGCGACCCGGCGACATTTGTGCCTGCTGTTTTGGCCGATCTATCCGAAGATGATCGCGAAGCGGCCACCGACGTCCTGCGTCTTGATCGCCTGATCTGGGCCGATGTTGTGATGGAGTTGATCGAAGCCAATCCCGGCGCGCGGATCGTTGTCTGGCGCTATGAAGACGCTCATTTCATCTGGGCCGAACTGATCCGTGAGTTGTCGGCGCATGACCCGTTCACCGAGCTAGATGGGGCGTTTGACGCGCTTGAACAGATCATCACACCAGACGGTCTGGAGCGTCTGCGCACCTTTCTCAAAACCCATTCAGAATTGAGCGAACCGCGTCGACGCAAGACAATCGAGGCATTTCTGGAGGCCCATGCGCGCGCGCCCGAACCCACGCCCGAACTGGATATTCCGGGCTGGAGCGACGACACGGTGCAGCATTTGAGCCGCGCCTATGCAGACGATGTGGCCGTCATTGCTGAGATGCCAGGCGTCGAACTGATCTTGCCCTGACGCACCAGCCGCGCTCACATGCCCAAGGCTTCCTTGTACATGTCCAGAACCGCTTCTTCTTCGGCAATGTCGTCGCGGTCGCGTTTGCGCAGCGCGATCACTTTGCGCATGACCTTGGTGTCATAGCCCCGGCCTTTGGCTTCAGCCATGACCTCTTTTTGTTGATCCGCAATGTCTTTCTTTTCGGCATCAAGCCGCTCGAAACGCTCGATGAACTGGCGGAGTTCATCTGCAGTAACACGGTAGCTTTCCTGTGGCGCATCGTCGGACATGGGCGAACCTCTTTCATTGATCGAAGCCCCTGCTACCCTCGCTTACGACCACCTTCAAGGGCTTGCGAACGCGCGCCGGGCCGTTTAGGCGGGTGAGCGCAACCAAACGACAAAAGGCATCGAAAATGGAAGCTCTGATCTGGATCGGCGCGGTTTTGACGCTCTTCGGTGTGGCGGGCCTTGTCTGGTGCATTCTTCTTGTTGCGCGCGCCCGCAACGCAGGTTTGGAAGAGGCCGAATTAAAGGCGAAACTTCAAAACGTGGTGGCGATCAACTTCGGTGCGCTGGCCATTTCAGCCATCGGTCTGATGTGCGTTATCCTCGGGATTTTTCTGCGTTAGTGATCGAGCGCGGCAAACCCTTGCCCGGCCTTGATCAGATCCTGAAATATCGGTGACGGCGGGGAGAGACGCGGGCCCATTTGCGACATTTCCAGCAAAATCTGCCGCACTTCATCAAGCCCCATAAGGTCAGCGGCAAACATCACGCCACCGCTGCGGCGCGCAAATCCCAGACCATGAATAGCGACCATATCAATATCGGACGGGCGCAGCGCGATCCCATCGCTCAACATACGCGCGCCCGCACCTGCCATTGCGGCGACACAGCGCATACGCACTTCGCCATCGCTGAAAGCCCGCGGCTGCTTGCCGGTTTCGCGCCTGAGCGCATCTATCAGTCCCGCGACATCAGAATCCTCGGCACCTTTGCGTCCGCGCTGACGATACGCATAAAACCCACGACCGTTCGCGCGCCCCAACCGTCCCGCTTCGACCAGCAAAGCTGCAAGCGAATCCTCATGAGCGCGCGCCGCGTGCATCAGCCCCTCGGCATCACGCCAGGCAAAGGAACCATAGGGCAGACCCCAATCCTGTAACACCGCATCGACCTGCGCTATCCCTGCCCCGTCTTCCACGCAGAGATCGGCTGCCGCATGCAGGGCATCGGCAATATGCATGCCAATCGGCGTCGCGCCGGTGCCGGTTTCCACGACCAGACGATCCAGTTTTCGGGCAAGCGCGCGCGCGGTCGACATTGCGCGAGGTGCGGTGTCCTTGCCCGGTATCAACTCCACCATCCGGTTTTGCCCAAGCCCGGGGTAAAATTTCATCCCCAAGACGTCTGGCGCACGCCGCGTGGCGCTTGCCAGCTTTTCAATTGGCACCTGAAACGAGCCAGTTGCCAGAATCGCCCCCGCTTTCATCACCCCGTCCAAATCACCAATCAGTGGCTTTGAAACGCTTGGGCCGGGATCAACGACGATGTCGGCTTCTGACAGTGTACTGAAACCGCAAACCGCGTTCAGACGGTCCAGCATGGTCTCGACGTCGTCTTCTTTCATCTTCCCGGACGCCACGCGGGCGTCGTAATGTTCGATAATCCGTGTCACGCCGGCTTCCAACGCTTCGTCGCTTTGCTCGGCCACCGTGACTGAAAACCCTGCGTCAAGACACGCGATTGCGATCTCGCTGCCGATCCCGCGCGCGCCGATCAATCCGACGCTTGAAAGGGGGCGCGACGGCGTCCGGCTTGTGCGCGTTATGGCCTTGTTCAAACGCCGCTCGGCTGAAAACACATGGCGTAAAGCGCGCGAATGATCCGAACCGACCAGATCATCAAATGCCGCCGCTTCCAGCCCGCGTCCGATGTCATAGGGCAGCAAAAGCGCAGCCTCGATGCATTCGATCATCCGCAAGGGCGCATCCAACGGCGAGGCTTCGGCAATCCGGCGATGCTCCGCCACGGCTTCCAGAAACGCGTTGCCTTCGCCCAATCGGTCACGGCGTGCAGAAGATCGCTTAAGCGGCGCGCCCTTATCGGCAAGCGCACGCGCATGCTGAACCGACGCCTCAAGCACGTCGCTTTCAACCAGCAAATCGGCAAGTCCTAGCTTTTCTGCAGATGTGCCATTCAAAGAACGTCCGCTCAACAGCATCTTCAATGCCGCCAACCCACCAACGACCTTTGGAAGTCGCTGAGTACCGCCGCCTCCGGGGACCAATCCTATGGTTATTTCCGGCGCACCAAGGCGGGCCGACGGGCTGACCACACGGGCATGTGCCGCCAAGGCAAGCTCCAAACCGTTGCCCAACGCGGGGCCAGTGATCGCTGCAACCACCGGTTTATCAATTGCTTCGATTTGATCGCATAGTGTCGCAAGATCGGGCGCATCGACGTCTGCTTCGCTCGCCAGATCAATGCCGGTGCCCATGGCAAACGCGCCGCGTTGGCCTGCGATGACAATCGCGCGTGCCGACGAATCGACGGCAGCCCGTTCCAACTCTTTAGAAAGTTGCGCCCGCACCGTCGCGTTCAATACGCCATTTGGCGGATTGTCGATCGTTACGACCGTGACATCCGTTTGCCGCACGTCCGCTTCGCTTGCGTCCTCGCTCATGTCTTACCTGCCTGCCCGACCCAAGACCGATTCTACGCCATCTTGGGTGAAACTCAAGGCACGCGGGCGTGCATGGACGGAATAAAGCTCCTGTCAGATCGGGACGTTGTCCCATAGGTCTTCGGCATCGTCGTTTGCCGCAGTCGGCGCTTGCCTTTTCGGCGCAATCATTCGCACAACATCGGGTGCCGCAAGCTTTTGCTTTAAGAGCGCTTTGACGTCTTCTGCACATGACGGGTCCGCAACCAGCGCTTCGACAATCTCGTCGACATCAGAATTTTGCAACGTTCGGGGTGTTGAAGTCATTTCGGGGGTCTCCCTTTGGTTCCCACGCTCCGCAGTCGCTTCTGCGACTCTTATTTCGGTATTATGACACGCCAGTGACGGCGTTTCTTTGCGATCTGTCAATGAACCGCAACTTCCTAAACAGCAGCTTAAGAATTAGGCCAATCGTTGCCGATGACTAATAATCTGGCGTCGTACAAAACTGTTCGTACAGAACCTGAAGCACCGGAGTGACCCGGGGATCCGCCAAAGAGTACCGCACGATTCGTCCGTCCCGCGACGCCTTCACAAGATCTTCGGCCCGCAATCTCGCAAGCTGTTGCGACACATAGGCCTGCCCCAGATCCAACGCCTCTTCCAACTCGCCCACGCTTTTTTCGCCATCAACCAACTGGCAAAGCAACAACAATCGCGAGGGATTTGACAACGCACGCAAATAGCCCGCCGCTTCGACCGCGGATTTCGCCATTTCGTTTTGCATTGACTGCTCTTTATCTATCGACTGGTTTAAAGTCAGAGTGTTTTGCATTATATATAACGATATTTGAATATATTGTTTTGTGTGATATAGAAACTATGCATGAACGGAGCCCCAAATGAAACCTTTGGTTGAAGCTTTCTTCGACACCGCAACAAACACGATCACGTATGTCGCCCGCGATCCTCAAGGGTCGGCTGCCGCGATCATTGATAGCGTTTTGGATTTTGACTATGCGTCCGGGCGCACCGATACCGCGTCGGCTGACAAGGTCATCGACTATATTCGCGCGAACGATCTGAGCGTCGAATGGATACTGGAAACCCATGTCCACGCCGACCACCTGAGCGCGGCGCCCTACCTTCAAGAAGCGCTTGGAGGCAAGATCGGCATCGGTCAGAATATCACCGAAATTCAGGACACGTTCGGCAAAGTCTTCAACGAAGGCACTGAATTTCAGCGTGACGGAAGCCAGTTTGACGGACTCTTTAACGACGGCGACAGCTTTCACATCGGACAAATGCGCGGAGACGTTCTGCACACACCCGGCCACACGCCCGCGTGCATGACATACGTCATCGGCGACGCGGCTTTTGTGGGGGACACGCTTTTCATGCCGGATTTCGGCACCGCGCGTTGCGATTTCCCCGGCGGGTCGGCCGACATGCTTTTCAAGAGTGTCCAGCGCATCCTGAGCTTGCCGGATGAAACGCGGATCTTCGTGGGCCACGATTACAAGGCGCCGGGGCGCGATGAGTTTGCCTGGGAAACCACCGTCGGCGCGCAAAAGGCGCTCAACGTTCATATTGGCGGCGACACTTCCCGAGCTGATTTCGTCAAAATGCGCGAGGACCGCGATGCGACGCTGGCGATGCCAAAGCTCATTGTCCCTTCGCTTCAGGTCAACATGCGCGCGGGCAACATGCCCGAACCAGACGAGGACGGCGACGTCTTCCTCAAAGTGCCCGTAAATAAACTTTAAAAAGACAAGGCAACACATAACATGCAAACCGATTGGCTTTGGGGCCTTTTTGGCGGTGGCATCATCGGGATGGCCGCGGCTGGATTTCTTTTGATTAACGGGCGCATCATGGGGGCGTCGGGCATTCTTGGTGGGGTCGTCGATGGCAGTGCGAAGGCCTCACGCCGGGAAAACCTGATGTTTATGGCCGGACTGATCGCCGCGCCGGGACTTCTCGTGTTTTTACTCGGCGGCGCTGAAACCCATGCAACCTCAAACGTGCTTCTACTGGCGGCTGCCGGGCTTCTCGTCGGTCTCGGCACACGGCTTGCAAATGGATGCACCTCCGGCCACGGGGTCTGTGGTATTTCGCGGCTGAGCCTGCGCGGGATCGTCGCAACCGTGTTTTATATCGCAGCAGGCGGGTTGATCGTCGCGATCTTCCGCCATGGATTGGGATGGATATGATGCGCTATGTAACGGCCGCGCTTTTTGGGGCGCTTTTCGGCGTCGGGCTTTATCTGTCGGGCATGACGGACACCCAAAAGGTAATTGGATGGCTCGACATCTTTGGTGCATGGGATCCGACGCTCGCTTTCGTTATGGGTGGCGCAATCGTGCCAATGGCCGTGGCATGGAAAATAGCTGAACGGCGCAAAGCGCCCGCTCTAGGTTCCGCCTTCCCGGCACCGCCCGAACCCAAACTGGGTCGAAAGCTTGTGATCGGCTCGCTCTTTTTCGGCGCGGGCTGGGGTTTGGTTGGGCTTTGCCCGGGCCCCGCAATGGCATCGCTTTTCTGGGGCGGATCGCAGGGTTTCGTCTTTCTTGTCGCGATGGTAATTGGCATGGCGCTTGCCCCCATGGCGCATCGCGGCCTTGATGCCCCCCTGACGACCGGAGACGTCACATGACCCCAGCAAAACTTGACGACACCGTTTGTGTCACGCCGCAAATCTCACCATTTGATGTACCCGCGCTGGTTGAGGCGGGCTTTGCAACCGTGATCTGCAACCGTCCCGATGACGAAGTGCCCTTTGAACTTCAGGCCGGCGCGCTTCAGGCTGCGTGTGAGGCGGCCGGGTTATCCTTTGTCAATAATCCGTTGACGCCGGGCGGGCTGACCAATGATGCGATCCATGCCCAAGCCGATGCCATCGAGGCGGCGACGGGCAAGGTTCTGGCCTATTGCGCGTCCGGCACGCGTTCGGCGATCCTTTGGGCATTTGCGACCGCGAAAGAAGGGTCCATCCCGCCGACCGACATTATCGCAGCCCTCGATCAGGCCGGATATCCCCTGCCCGGTCTTGCCCCCCAACTCTCCGCATTTGCGTCCCGTTCCTGACCACCAGTCAAGGGCCCGGCAAATCAGGCAGAGCCGGAAGCTCCGGCAAGTCTGGCAATTCGGGCAGTTCAGGAAGGTCGGGTAAATCCGGCAAGTCCGGCAATTGCGCGGCGCCTTCATCACCCGGGATTGCGGCGGAAACATCCGATATTTCTGGCCCACCAGACGGTATTGAGGCGTTTGCGTCTTTGACGGTCGGCAGGTCGAATGACGCGGCATCGCTCCCCAGACTTGCGCCCATTGCACCTGTCAAAGCGCCCAATCTTACGGCGCGCATCCCCTTCACCTGCCCCAAGCGCGCTTGACCGATCACCTCGTCCAATGCGCGCACTTCCAAAGAAACTTCACCCAAAGCTTCCGCATTGATGGCGATCACATCACCGGCGGCGAAATTCATCGCCTCGCCCAATGGTTTCTCCAGCCGGGTCAGGATCACATCCATTTCCACCGGCGCCTCCATCAGATGCGGGCGCAACTTGGGTCCCAGGGCATCCTCTGACATGCCACCAACCCTCGCCAGACTGGCCGGCACGAAATAGCTCAGCGTCCCAATCTTTGCGCCGCCACCCAGCGAAATGGCAATCCGCAGCCGATTATAGCGACCCGGATCCAGCGTAAGTTCCACAGCACGCAATCCAAGAAGCCCCTGCTCGCGGGTAAACCCTGCGATGGGCAACGCATCCGCCACGCCTTGTTGTTTGGCCGCCTCGTGCACATCATGCTGCCAGCGATCCAGCAAATCGCTGACCATCACCAGATCGGTGCGCGTCGGCGCGCGTTCCGATGCGGGCGCGGTGCTGACTTTTCCAAGCGTCTGAATCTCGATCATTGCCGCTTTGAGGTTGGCGTCCACGACGATCAGCCCAAGAGCATCGTCGGGGTCCGTCATCAGAGAGATCATATCGCTCTCGACAAGCCCTTCCACAATCTCGTCTTGCGTCACAACTTTGGAATTGACCGACCTCACCTCGGCCTGAAGCGCAAGCAAAACATCAGCCGTGCGGGGCATTTCCACGCGCATCAGTTTTTCCAGCACGGCCTCGTTTTCAGCACGCCGGGGTTGGGGCGGCGCCAGCCGGCGACGCAGAATAGAAGTCTTTGCGGCCTGCGTCACATGACACTCCGTCCATCGTTTCGACGGCATCCTGACGCAAGTTGGTTACGTTTTGGTTGAAACAGTTGGATTTAGGCCGCTGCGGCGCGCGCATCTGGCAGTATCACACGAAACGCCGCGCCCCCTTGCCCCGGAAGATAGACCACCGAACCGCCAAGCCGCGTCATAACTTCGCGACAAATCGCAAGACCCAGGCCCGCACCCCCTGCCGCATGGCTGTCAGAAACGCGCGCGAACTTCTCGAAGATCACCTTTTGCGCGTCGGTGGGAATACCACTGCCGTTGTCGATGAAATCGACGCATGACCGACCGGCGACGTCTCGTGTCACAATCGTCAGCTTCGGATGCGCCGCGTCGCAATATTTCTGGGCATTCGCAATGATGTTGATGAACACCTGTGCCAACCGATCCCCGTCGGTTTGCAATGTCAGCCCTTTGCCGTCGCCATCCTGCCTGATCGTCAGCGCCCGATCCCGGCCCAAAACCTCAGTCGCAGCAATCGCACGCTCGATAATCGCATCAAGCTCGACGGTTTGTTCGTGCAAAGTCACCTGCCCGTTTTCCAACACGCTCAGATCCAAAAGATCGTCCAAAAGACGGGTCAAACGGATCGTTTCGTCGTGGATGATCTGGCTATATCGCAACCGTTCGTCCGGCGGCATTGTGTCGTCTGTCATCAGGATTTCAGAGAACGAGCGGATCGACGTCATCGGTGTTCGAAGCTCATGGCTGATCTGACTCAAGAACCCGTCCTTCTGGACTGACAAAGCCATCAACTTGTCGTTGGCCTCGCCCAGCTGGCGCGCTGTGCGGCCAAGCTCTTGTGACTTGGCTTCCAGCTCGCTGGAATACTCCAAAATCTGCTGCGCTTCGTCGGCCACGGCCATCAGATCCTCGACAGAAACCGAAACGCCCCCTGTGATCTGTGCAAGCATCGCATGCGCTGTTGCCGCCCCGACCGATCCGGCAAGCTCACGCTCTAGCCGCTCCAGAAACGTAGGCGTCACATCCGGCAAATACCCTTGTTTTCCTTGCTTATCCGCCTCGGCTTCGAACAGGACCTGCGCTTCGGTCGAGCCGATGATGCGCTGCGCCATCATCAACAGGTCTTCAGCGTCAACCACGCCCCCAGTCCACCCCCGCGCGCTTTCCGAATAGCGGAAAATATTGACAAACGTCGCACCTTGAAGCCGCTCCAATGGATTTGGGAAACTCAGGATCGAACCGACCACAAAAGCCAACACGTTCAAAAGGATTGACCAAAAGACCGAATGAACCAGCGGATCCAAACCTTCGATATTAAAAAGCGCCTGTGGCCGCAAAAAGCCAATGCCGAAAGGGCCGTCTTGAAACACCGAAGCCGTCAAAAGACCGGCATCCCCGAAACTTGGCAAAAATGACGTCCAAAGCCAGATCACTAGACCCGTTGCTACGCCCGCGGCCGCCCCGATCCGTGTGGCGCCGCGCCAGAATATCCCACCCAACAACGCCGGAAGAACCTGCGACACCCCCATGAAAGCAATGAGCCCCATGGCCGCAAGCGCCGCCCCGCCACCCGACAGCCGGTAATAGAGATATCCAAGCACCAACACGCCCACGATGGTCAGTCGCCGCGAAAGAATTACGACGTCGCGCACATCCCCCGAAACCGTCGCCCCTCCGCTTCGCGCGCTCAGCCAGATCGGCATGACGATGTGGTTGGACACCATCGTCGCAAGCGCGATTGAGGCCACGATCACCATCGATGTCGCCGATGAAAATCCGCCTAGAAACGCCAACGTCGCCAACGCCCCCTGATCAAAAGCCAGCGGCAGCGTGAGCACGAACAAATCCGGGTTCGATCCCGCAGGCATCTCAGAAAGCCCCACCACTGCAATGGGCACCACGAACAGGCTAATCAATAGGAGATAAAGCGGAAATGCCCAGCTGGCCGTTGCAAGGTGGCGCTCGTCTGAATTCTCCACGACCATAACCTGAAACATGCGCGGCAAACACAAGAACGCCGCCGCCGACAAGAACAGCAATGTCATCCAGCGCTCGGGCTGCAATTGCCAGACATCGATGGGTGAAGATTCGATCCGCGCCATCAT
>CALLWO010000064.1 GCA_938016355.1 uncultured Boseongicola sp.
TCGGGCACGAGGATGGTGGCCTTGATGCGCGGTTCTTCGAGGTGATCGACATGGGTCATATCGGGCATGTCGGCGGGGTTGTGCAATTCGATCATCGACCCGTCGCGCATGAAGACGTGGTAAATCACGCTCGGCGCGGTGGTGATGAGGTCGATGTTGTACTCGCGCTCGATCCGGTCGCGGATCACTTCGAGGTGCAAGAGGCCGAGAAAGCCGCAGCGGAACCCAAAGCCCAGCGCCGCCGAGGTTTCCATCTCATAGGTGAAAGACGCGTCATTCAGCGCGAGCTTTTCGATGGCGTCGCGCATGTCTTCAAATTCGGCGTTGTCGACGGGAAAGAGGCCGCAGAAGACCACGGGTTGCGCAGGTTTGAAGCCCGGCAGCGGTGCATCGGTGCCTTTTTTCTCGTGCGTGATCGTGTCGCCGACGCGGGTGTCGCGCACCTGTTTGATGGAAGCGGTCAGGACACCGATCTCGCCGGGGCCAAGTTCGGGGATGTCTTTCATCTCGGGGCGGAGCACGGCGAGCTTGTCGATCCCGTATTTCGCACCCGTCTGCATCATTTTGATCTGGTCGCCCTTTTTGATCACGCCGTCGATGACGCGGATCATGACGACAACGCCAAGATAGGGGTCGTACCAGCTGTCAACGAGCATCGCCTTGAGCGGCGCATCCCGGTCGCCCTTGGGCGCGGGCAGGCGTGTGACGATGGCTTCCAGCACGTCGGGAATGCCGATGCCGGTTTTCGCGCTGATCTGCACGGCGTCGCTGGCATCAATGCCGATGACGTCTTCGATCTGTTCGGCCACGCGACCGGCGTCGGCGGCGGGCAGGTCGATTTTGTTGAGCACCGGCACAATCTCGTGATCCGCATCGAGCGCCTGATAGACATTGGCAAGGGTCTGCGCCTCGACGCCCTGAGAGGCATCCACCACCAGCAGCGAGCCTTCGACGGCCTGCATGGAGCGAGACACTTCATAGGCGAAATCGACGTGACCGGGCGTGTCGATGAGGTTGAGGATATAGGTCTCGCCGTCCTTGGCGGGGTATTCGATCCGTACCGTGTTTGCTTTGATCGTGATCCCGCGCTCGCGCTCGATATCCATGCTGTCGAGCAATTGCTCTTTCATGTCGCGTTGAGCCACCGTGCCGGTGAGCTGGATCAGCCGGTCAGCGAGCGTGGATTTCCCGTGGTCGATATGCGCCACGATGGAGAAATTGCGTATGCGGTTCAGGTCGGTCATGGGGGAGGATATGGAGTTATTCTTAAGGCTTGTCGAGAGGTATGCGCAACGGAAGCAAATGCGGTTTGGCCCAGGCAATGCGTGCCCCGGGATGGCATTCCGATGACAACATGCGCGAGGCCCGTATTTGACGGCATGCACGGCAGCTTAACAGGTCGGTTGGAACGCGCACCGGCGTCAGAAGTTCAGAAAATCATCGGGTAAACGTTTCCCAAATGTGATCTCACCCAACCGCGACAGGTGATCCCCGTCGGTCCAATACCGGACATCGCAGGACATGAAATCCTTCGGGAAGTCGAACTTGAACACGTCGTTTTGCGAAAGAAAGCGGAGAGAGCTTCGTCCCGCAAGGGCCGTTTCAAGATGGCGATCAAGGGCGTCGTAGGCCTCGGACTGATTGGATCGATAGTCATACGCGTGGTCACACCCGTGCCGATAAACCATCGAGATCGGGATGTGAGGGGCGGCACGCGGGCCGAACCACGTGACATTGACGTGACCTGACAGCGCATCGAGATATGCGATTGTTGCGTCCACACGGGTATGATCGACGAGTAGGGGGGCGATCGTTCCGGCAAGGGGGACGTCTTCGAATTGGCGGCGCGAACCCGGTGGCCCATGTTCCTGACGCAGGAGATAAAACCCCGCTTGCTCGAAAATCACGTGATCTATGACACCGGGGTTGTTTAGAACAAACTCAAGCAAAGGTACGTACTGACATTCTGCTGATGGTGCATGGGGGCGACATGAGCCTTGGGTCAGGCCGACAAGAAAGGGCGTATCAAATCGTGATGCAATGGTCCCAAACGTATCTATGGCGTGGCTATCGCCAAGGATGATCTTTCCCGCGCCGTGCTTTTCTGCGCATTCCTTGAGCGTCGAGCTTATCTCGGCCGTGATGGTGCGCACGTTGAAGCGGCATGGCGTGAGGGCTTGCGTGCCGTCGATTGTCCCGTCGGACCGAGCGCCCCAGTTTTGGGTTTCGACGTCATACTCATCCAGCATCGCGAACAGGTTTTGCAGCTCGGGCGTCGACCGGGCGAGCCAGACATCGCGCAGTGCCGGATAAAAAGATTGAGCCGCCACAGACATGGCGAACAAACCCGCCCAGACCGGCACAAGCCACAAAGTGAAACGTCGGATAGGGAACGCCTCACGATCGCGCGCCGGTCGCTCGATAAACCGCCATGTCAGCGCCGCAAGAACGAACGACAAAGCGATCGCTCCAAATAGAGCGAGAGATGTCACGTCTCCGATCCGCTGGTGTCGCAACAGCGCGAGAAGCGGCTGATGCCAGAGATAGGCACTGTAGGAAATCAGACCAACGAAGACGACGGACCGCACTGCCAGCAAATGACCTACGAGCGTCGAGGGCGTCGCAAAAACGATGATCGCAGCCGTGCCTAGTGTCGGGACGAGCGCATAGAGACCGGGGAACGGCGTCGATGTATCAAATAGAAAAACTGACCCTGCGACGGCGCCGAGACCAATCGCGGACAAAACATTGCCCAGCGCGCCGGATGTCAGACCCGGTCGATCCGCCAACCATAAGGCGACACCTGAACCAATCAAGAGCTCCCATGCGCGTGTGTGGATCAGGTAGAAGCCTGCCGATGGCGCGTTGATCGTGCTGATCTGTGCCACCGTCAGGCTGGCCAGCGCAACGCTGCCAAGGATCAGCGCGGTGAGGCGCGAGCCGAGTTTCCACAAAGCGGCAAGTGCAAGCGGGAAAACGATATAGAATTGCTCCTCGACCGCGAGACTCCATGTGTGGAGAAGCGGATGCAATTCGGCGGCGGTATCGAAATATCCACTTTTCAGCCAGAAAAAGATGTTGGAGGAAAACGTCGCCGTGGCCGCGACACTTTGAGCAAACTCGAAAATGTGGCGCGGAAGCAGCGTCAGCCACACAAGCGGCACACAGGCAAGGATGACAAAAAACAGCGCCGGAAGGATGCGGCGCGCGCGGCGTTCGTAAAAGTTCAAAAGGCTGAATGTCCCGTTGCGGATCTCAACCGCGATTATGGTCGTGATCAGATAGCCGCTGATCACGAAAAAGACGTCCACCCCCACATACCCGCCTTTGAAGGCCGGAATCCCGCATGGAACAGAACCACCGGCACAACTGCGAGCGCGCGCAGACCATCAATTTCGGCGCGATACTGCACCCGGTTCCCGCCTTAGGAGACCGCGTCGAGTGCTGTCTTGATTTTACCCACGGCGCCGTCGACATCGCCAAGTTTGTCCAGACCGAAGAGGCCGAGGCGGAAGGTTTGGAAATCATCGGGTTCGTCGCATTGAAGCGGCACACCGGCGGCGATCTGCATGCCTTGGGCGGCAAACTTCGAGCCGTTCTGCACGCCGGCGTCGTTTGTATAGGACACAACAACGCCCGGGGCTTCGAAGCCCGGTGCGGCGACGCTTTGAATGCCGCGTTCGGCCAGAAGCGCGCGCACTTTCTGACCAAGCTCAAGCTGTTGCGCTTTGACGACGTCAAAGCCGATGTCTTTGGTTTCAAGCATGGTATCGCGGAACATGGTCAGCGCGTCGGTCGGCATGGTGGCGTGATAGGCATGCCCGCCGCCCTCGTAAGCCTGCATGATCTGATACCACTTGCCCAAATCGCAGGCGAAGCTGGTGCTTTGCGTCGTTTCGAGACGCTCAAGGGCGTGATTGCTCATCATCACGAGGCCAGCGGCGGGCGATGCGCTCCACCCTTTTTGCGGGGCCGAAATCAGAACATCGACGCCAAGCGCGCGCATATCGACCCAGATCGTGCCTGACGCGATACAATCGAGCACAAAGAGCCCGCCATAGGAATGCACAGCCTCGCCGATGGCCTGGATATAATCGTCGGGCAGTATGATCCCGGCGGAGGTTTCCACATGGGGGGCAAACACCACGTCCGGGCGTTCGTCGCGAATTTTACTGACCGCTTCGTCGAGCGGGACCGGTGCGAAGGGGGCCTGGCTGTGATTGCCGGTTCGGCGGGCTTTCAGCACGGTAGACGACGCCGGAATGTCGCCTGCGTCGAAAATCTGCGTCCAGCGATAGGAAAACCAGCCGTTGCGGATGACCATCGCATTGCGGCCCGTGGCAAACTGGCGCGCGACGGCTTCCATCCCATAGGTGCCACCACCTGGCACAATTGCCACGCCGTCGGCCTGATAGACGTCTTTTAGCATGCCGGAAATGTCGTTCATCACCTGTTGAAAGGTTTTGGACATGTGGTTGAGTGAACGGTCAGTGAAGACGACGGAAAACTCCATCAGACCGTGGGGATCAACGGCGGAACCTTGGTGGGACATCTCGAACCTCGGGTGTTTGGTTTGGCGTTATCGGGTCAGGCTAGTGCGAAGGCGGCCCCTTCTACCAGCGGAAAAACTTGCGTTGGCGCGCGGTTGGTGGCTGAATTGCGCCCTGAAGGGGAGCCTGCGATGAGTGA
>CALLWO010000065.1 GCA_938016355.1 uncultured Boseongicola sp.
TTAGATGGCCGGGCGGCACCGCCATCAAACAGCGTGCGCCGCAGACGATTGATCTCTTCACCATAATGGCGACGCAAGGACGGATCGCGAAGCTTCATGATGGACGTTCGCAGCGAGCGGTCGAGCGCAGCTTTGCGCTCCGGACTGTCAAAATTTTTGCCGTCCGTCTCGCGTCGCCAAAGCAATTGAACCATCGGAACGGCCCCGTCCAGAACCCGTCGCATCGCAGCGGAGCCCTCTGCGCGGATCAGATCATCGGGATCCATTCCCTCCGGCATCAGTGAAAATCGCAAAGATTTGCCCGCTTCGATCAAAGGAAGCGCAAGATCAATAACCCGCATCGCGGCGCGCAAGCCTGCGGTGTCGCCATCAAGTGCAATGACCGGCTCGTCAGAAATTCGCCACAGCAGCGCGAGTTGATCCTCGGTAATTGCCGTCCCCAAAGGCGCAACCGTCGCACCAAAACCTGCCTCGGAGAGTGCAATCACATCCATGTAGCCTTCGGCGACAACAAGCGGCGCGCCCTTGCCCGATGCTTCGCGCGCAGGCCCGTGATTATAGAGGCTTCGCCCCTTGTCAAAGAGTTCGGTTTCCGGCGAATTCAGATACTTTGCCTGATCATTTGGGTCCATCGCCCGCCCGCCAAAAGCGATGCAACGCCCCCGGGGGTCACGGATCGGAAACATGATGCGGTTGCGAAACGTGTCATAGGGCTTGCCGCCTTTGGTTGACGGTTTGGCAAGCCCTGCTCCGAAAATCAGATCTTCGGCGATGTTCTTTGCCGCCAGATGATCCCACAGACCCTGCCAGCCATTGGGCGCAAATCCGATTTCCCATCGCGTTTGCGCCTCTTCGCTCAGACCACGACCAGCCAGGTAATCGCGCGCGGGACCCGCAGGAGCTGTACGCAATTGCAGGCGGAAAAACTGAAGCGCTTGCTCCATCACATCGCCGAGTTGCGTGCGTCGGTCCGCTTTTTCCTGAGCTTTGGGATCACGCGCAGGCATTTGCATCCCGGATTCGCGCGCGAGAATTTCTATTGCTTCAATGAACGACACATTCTCGGTTTCTTGGACGAAACTCACCATGTCGCCTTTGGCATGACACCCAAAGCAATAATAGAATCCCTTTCGGTCATCTACATGAAAAGATGCAGTTTTTTCCTGGTGAAACGGGCAAGGCGCCCACAGGTCACCCTTGCCCTGATTGGACTTTCGCTGATCCCACATGACCTTGCGACCGACGACCTGCGCCAGCGAGGTTCGGGTTTTCAACTCATCTAGAAATCCGGGCGGCAAACTCATGACAGTGAATATCGGTCTCAGGTGCGGGGAAGTCCAGCGACCGCAGTAAAGAAAAACGGGCGCCACTTGGCGCCCGCTTTTTTGTCCCCTATGTCCCGTCGGCGTTTAGCCAGCCATTCGGAAGTATTCGGCTTGAAATGTGGTTTCCATTCCGGTGCCACAAAAGCCCATCTGAGAGCCCGAGGTGATGCTGATCTCGCCACCGGCAATGATCGATGCGCCTTCGATCCCTTCGTTTTGTGCCGTGAACTCCACGTCACCCGCCGCCATGATCTGACTTCCGTAAAGCTCCAGACCAGAAGCGCCACGAATATCGCCAAACGTCAGAAGTTGGGCACCGCCCGTACCGGCACAAGAATCGTCAACGCCCAAACGGAAGCCGGACGTCGTCTTGACCGTATCCGTGCTGTTCGCTGTTGTGATAAGCGTTGCATTCTCAAACGCGGCCCCATTCAGCATCGAGAATTCGCAATTTGTGATGATCACGATGTCCGACCATGTCTCAGCCGCCATCCGCAGTTCACCATTGGAGTTGGTGCAAGTGATGTTGTGTACGCGTCCCGGCGTCATATCCGCCATCGCAAGATCCCGACCGTTGCCCGAGCCGGTTTTTGTGATCGAAATCGGCAATGGGTTGGTGATAAAGTCGCTGCGATAATACCTGGATGTTGAATCCGTCATGCCATTCATGATGTCGGTCATACGGGTTAAGATGCGGAGCCGCATCCGCCCTTTGCGAAGCGCCGATTCCAAGCCATCGTTTCTTGTGAATCCAGATGACGGTATATCCAAAAGCGCCAAATTCGGCATGGAGACGATCGTGCCAGCCTCAAACGTGTTGTTCTGGTTGGCTGAAACATGGGTGTTGGAGTGGATGCAAAACCCGTTCGAGAAATCGTTGCCCGATTGGATATCAACGATACCCTGTGCGACAAAACCTTCCCGCAGGCAGGTCGGCCGGTACGTTTCAAACACCGCAGGCGTGACAATATCCCAATCGTCATAGCCGACAAACTGCATCAGAAAGCTGGTCACTGGGTTCGCATTCTCGCTCAGGCGATCTGTTTCCACATAAACAGCTTCACGACTGCTGCTGCTGACGGTGAATGTCTGATTGGCGCGGTCCCACGTTCCGAAATGAATGTTCTCTTCGCGCAATACGTTGCCGAAGCGGCCCGTAGGCATGATTTCACGCGCGATTTCTGTCGCTTTGGCTTTCGCGACTGTCGAGCTTGAAGAATCCCGGGTGTACAACGCCGCATGCGCCGCCGTGTCCGCTGCGACCTGCAGTTGGGTGCGCGCCTGAATAAGGTTGGACATATCAATCGCGACACCGGCAAAGATCGCCATAACGACGACGAAAAACAAATTCATGATCGAGATCGCGCCGTCTTCTTCCTGCGCGAATTCATCAATATATTCGATACTTTTCATTGGGTTACTTGACATATCTCAGTACTCCAAGACTTGTTGAGCGACGACTTCCACGTCGAAAGACGACAGCATCGAAAAGATGCCGATGTTGCCAGCAAGATCGCTGGCGGGAATTGAAATGCCGGTGTAAACGATGCCGTCACCGGGGTTGTACATTGTCTGCGCGATGATCTCGTCGCTGAATGGCCGCAACGCCTGAAGCGCCCATTCCGACGCCTCGGTTGTGCTGGCAAATCGACCGACCGAGAATCCGCGGTTCGCATCCTGTGCAATCTCCAGCATCCGCGCCTGTCCATGAAAGACGAAGGACAATTCGCCGATCCCGAAAAGGAACAGAATGAAGAAGGGCATCCAAAGTGCGGCCTCGACCGTCACCGCGCCTTCTTCGTCACGACGAAAAGGAGAAAAGCGCGCGTTCCCGCGGGCCTTGTTGGATTTTGAAAGCGAATTAAGACGCAGCTTCACGGATCAAATCTCCAGAAGGTGAATTGTTGAGACAGTGACCGTCAAAGACGTAAACCGTCCAAAAAGACCGACGGCTTCAAGATCAGCCACAGGCAGTTCGATCGTCGTTGCGACCGATTGCGTACCGATCGTCGATGTCACCGTGGCATTGGGCGCGAAATGGTTGATGTTGTTCGAAACCATATCCTCGAGGTCTTGATAGCTTACGAAGTAGGCTGTCGAGGCATGGCGGTTGGCGTCCTGCGCAACACGCATAGCCTTGGCCTGACCATGCAGAACCAACGAAACGTCAACGATCAGGGCAAAAAACACCATATAAACGGGAAGCCAAAGAACGGATTCCGCCGTGAGGGAGCCATCTTCGTCCCGAGCGAACCGCTTAGGCATTAAGTTCATCAATCTTTCGCGCATGCGTACATACCAATCCAATGTCCGACAGATTCGGATCTATTGAATGAGTAAGCGATAAGATTCCGGCGAAAGTTGGATCGAACTGTGTGCTTAGGGTGCGATCTTGGAAACAGGCTTGGCTAATGCGTGCAACTGTATCAGCAGACGGGACAATGGGGTTGTTTCCTTGCCCAAGCCCCGTCTGATCCGAGAGAGTTTACAGCCCTTTTGCCTTATAGCTCGAAACGACGCGTTCGATCGCCACGATATATGCAGCCGTGCGTAGATCAGTGACATCGTCACGTGAACGCCAAACATCGCGCATTGCCTGATATGCCCCTCGCATCGTGTCGTCCAATCCCGAGCGCACCAATTCCAACTCGCCCGCACCGCGCAAGTAGCGATCCTTGAAGCCCGGCGATAACGTCCATCCCGTGCCTGTATCCTTGGACAGACGCTCCAATTCGTCGACAATCAACTGGTGACGGCTTTCTTCCTGACGACGCTGCATCCGACCAAAGCGGATATGGCTCAGGTTCTTGACCCATTCGAAATAAGACACAGTCACACCGCCTGCGTTGGCGTACATATCTGGGATAATGACACAACCGCGTTTACGCAGAATTTCATCTGCGCCAGCGGTGACTGGCCCGTTTGCCGCCTCGATAATCAAGGGCGCCGTGACCCGCTCGGCATTACCAAGGTTGATCACGCCCTCAAGCGCCGCAGGGATCAGGATGTCGCAATCATGCTCCAGCACGCTCGGGCCGTCTTCGACATAACTCGCGTCGGCATAGCCTTTAACCCCACCATGGGTGCGGATCCATTTGCTGATCGCTTCAACATTAAGACCGCCTTCATCCACCAAAGCACCGTCGCGTTCGATAATTCCGACAATCTTCGATCCATCTTCTTCGCTCAGGAATTTGGCGGCATGGTATCCCACGTTGCCAAGCCCCTGGACTATGATGCGCTTACCTTCAAGAGAACCGGAAAGCCCCGCGGTTGCCACATCTTCGGGGTGACGGAAAAACTCCTGAAGCGCATATTGAACGCCCCTGCCCGTCGCCTCGACACGTCCCTGAATACCGCCCGCATGAGGCGGTTTGCCTGTGACACAAGCCTTGGCGTTGATGTCGGATGTGTTCATTCGCGCGTATTGGTCAGCGATCCACGCCATTTCGCGTTCGCCGGTCCCCATGTCAGGCGCGGGGACGTTTTGCGCCGGGTCGATCAGATCGCGTTTGGCCAATTCATAGGCAAATCGACGCGTGATACGCTCCAGCTCATCTTCTTCATACTCGCGTGGGTCGATACAAAGGCCGCCCTTGGACCCGCCGTAAGGCACCTCCACCAAGGCGCATTTGTATGTCATCAGCGCTGCAAGCGCTTCCACTTCGTTTTGGTTCACACCTAGGCTGTAGCGAATGCCCCCTTTGAC
The DNA here is from genome assembly GCA_938016355.1 of uncultured Boseongicola sp. Classification (GTDB taxonomy): domain Bacteria; phylum Pseudomonadota; class Alphaproteobacteria; order Rhodobacterales; family Rhodobacteraceae; genus CALLWO01. Next base: position 5,035 of record CALLWO010000065.1, read on the forward strand.
CGGCTCCATATGTTCGGAATGCACCGACCGATACCCTGTGAATGTTCGAATCTCGCCGCGCAGCTTCACACCAAAGCGTACCGTATACGTCGAATTGCAGACCCGGATCTTGTCTTCCATGCCCGCAGGCAAATCGACCAGTGCTGCCGCACGGTTGAACATCAGATCCACGCTCTCGCGAAATGACGGTTCATTGGCATTGGTTGCGGCCATGGTATTCCTCACTTTTTAAAATGCCCAATTTTTGGGCGGTCATTTGCAGCCTACACGAGTCGCGCCGAGTTTCTAGCAAGATGTAAAAATCGTCGAACGTGGCGATCCGCGAAACAGTCTTGATCTGAGCCCGTAATCGTTGCTTGGATCTCGACTCCAATGGTTAATATTCGGGTAATTTGCCCCAATCGTGCCACATTTCACGGCTAAAACATTCCTTGTATGAAATGTGACCCGTGTCTTTGTTTGGGTCGCATGGGATGAGTGACGAGTGAGGTCCTATGAGGACGGGTGACAAGTGCAATCTGCGCGTTATCGCGCAACAGATTTCCAATCGCAGACACGGTTTCAAGAACGACGAAGACGGTTCGCTCGTTATCTTTAGCCTGTTTATCTTCATCATGATCCTTTTCGTGGCCGGAATGGCTGTCGATATGATGCGCTATGAAACGCGTCGGGTGGCGATGCAGAACACTTTGGACGGCGCAATTCTGGCGGCTTCAAGCCTGAAGCAGGAAATTGACGCCGAAGAACTGGTCAAAGATCACTTCGATAAGGCAGGTTTTGGGCGTGACGCTGTCACCATTGACAAGACCAAGACGAAAGACACTTTGGTCAACGACACTATTCTTGTCGGGCGCACCGTCAACGCAACGACTGACATCGGCGTTGAGACATTGTTCATGGGCCTACTCGGCGTCGACAGCCTAAATGGCGATGCAATCGGCACCGCGAAAGAAACCGTCCAGAACGTCGAGATTTCGCTGATCGTCGACATCTCCGGTTCCATGGGCAACGATAACCGCATGGTGAACCTCAAAGTCGCCGCGAAGAAATTCATCGACACTGTTTATCTCAACGAAGCACCTGGCACGACCACGTCGGTTTCGATCATCCCTTACAACGCAACTGTCGTTGTCGGTGAAGAACTGCTGAATCGGCTGAATGCTGGCGGCCAAACCAACATCGTCGATCCGGTTCCTTCGATCACGGGCGCACGTGCAACCTACCCGACCGGGCACTCGTATTCGACCTGTGTTCGCTTTGAAGACGACGATTTCAAGAACCGCGATATCTCCAATGTGACGCCGCTGGTCCGTGTCTCGCACTTCAAGCAGGGTACGCGGAGCTTTAACACGCCTTCGACAAGCCAGCGCTGGTGCAACGAAGACCGTCAGGAAATCATGGTCCACGAAACCGATCCGTTGAAGCTTAAGGCGAAAATCGAAGCCCTCAGCACAGGTGGCTGGACAGGGATCGACAATGGAATGAAATGGGGCGTTGCCTTGCTTGATCCGGCAATCGAGCCGGTCATCCGTGATATGGTTGATAAGAAGGTCCTTAGCGAAAAGGTCCGTGGCCGTCCTGCAACCTATGATCGCACGCAAACAATGAAAGTCGTCGTGCTGCTTACGGATGGTGACAACACCATTCAGCGCGACCTGAAATCAGAGTTCAAATTCGGCCCGACCCGTATCTGGCACGCAGAGTCGCTGACTTCTGGCTATGACAATGTGCTGGGACGCGAACGGACGAATAACGATGGTTTCCTGGTTCGGATGCCCGACAATTCCGACGCCGAGCGTTGGTATGTGCCGGGTTCGCCTACGACCACAGCCGATGACTACTATATCGCAGAGAACGCGATCCCAAGCGATGCAAATCAGCAGATTTATCAGTCGCTTTACGAGCGTTTTGCGGTCGAAGACCTCGCAAGCTTCTTCTTCGAGCACTCCGATACCGTCGCTTACAACGCGCACAAGGATGCAGTTGAACAGACAGAAGGCTACTCCTCGATTGATACACGCCTTCAGACGATCTGTGACGAAGCCAACAAAGGCGAGCGCATCCGCGTGTTTGCTATCGGCTTCGAAGCGCCCGAAGCAGGCCTGAAAGCAATGCGCGGCTGCGCGTCGTCGATTGGCAATTATTTCAACGTACAAGGCACGGACATCTCCAAGGCGTTTGATTCAATCGCCGGCCAGATCGCCATGCTGCGTCTGACAGAGTGAGGGGCAAAGACATGACACTTCTGAAAACTCTTTTCGCCCGTTTTCGCGACACCGAAGCTGGCAGCGCGACAATAGAATTTGTTCTGTTGTTCCCAATGATCATGTTCCTGTTCCTGACAGGGTTTGAAGCGGGCTATTACATGGTGCGCAACGTCATGCTGGAACGTGCAGTGGACATGTCAGTGCGCAGCGTTCGGCTGAGTGCGGGCAATGTGCCAACAATCGAAGGCTTGAAGAAAACAATCTGTTCCAACGCGGCGATTCTGCCCGATTGCTACAAGTCTCTTCAAATTGAGCTGGAACCTGTGTCGATGACACCGGGTGCAATGGCCGCCGAAGCTGGCCCGATCCGTTGCATCGATAAAACCTCGTCGGTCGATCCATCCACCGCTACCACATACTCGATCGGTTCCGAAAATGAGATGATGCTTGTGCGTGTTTGCTCACTTTCGAAGCCTTTGTTCCCAACAACCCGGCTGGGCATGGGTATGCGCGCGGACAGCGAAGGCAATTATGCGATCGTTGCAGTCGCAGCATTCGTCAACGAGCCTGGCCAACGCACACTTGCAACACCACCGGCCTCTGGCGGAACCGGTGGAACGGGCGGCGGCACAGGCGGCGGTGGCATCACCGGCGACGGCGGCACACCATCGGGAGATCAACTGCCATGATAAACCAATTCATTTCCAATAAGTTCACCCGGTCCGAGCATGGCGGCATGACCGTCGAGGCTGTTCTCGTTATCCCGATCCTCGTTTGGGCGATCACAGCGACTTTCGTCTTCTGGGACGCGTTCAAAACGATCAACATCAGCCAAAAGGCGACCTACACGGTTGCTGATATGTTGTCGCGCGAAACGGCTGCTATCGACGCCGATTACATGACGGCCACGCACGAATTGTTTGACTACCTCGCTGGCACAGAAGGCGACAATTCGTTGCGCGTCTCCGTCGTTTCGATGGCTCAGGATCCCGATACTCTGGTCAAGTCAATGTCGCTTGAATGGTCCGAAGGGGTTGGCGGCATGACAGGTCACTCCGATCTGAGCGTGCTGAAAGATCGCGTTCCAGATATGGCCGCCGGAGATCAGTTGATCATCGTGGAAAGCGTGCAGGAATGGGCTCCAAGTTTTGCGGTTGGCCTCGCCAACTATCGCTTCCGTGAATTCGCCATTTCGCGCCCACGTTTTGCACCGCAACTGGTTTGGGATTCAGGTGATGGTGTCGGAGGCGATGGCGATGGCGGTGGCATCGGAGCCGGCGATCAGACCGGAACCTGATCTGCGCTCGCTCGGCTAGAACAAATCGTCAATGGACTTTGGCAAATCATCGGTGATCAATGCGGTCAGAATTTCTGCCATAGCCTTGGCCTGACCGGCATTTACGATCCCGCCGACACCGACCATCTTGCCAGCACGCCACCAAAGCCCCGGAGCCCAGCCTCGGGGCTTTTTCTCTTTCAAACGAACCAAAAACCCGTGGGTCGGTTTAAACGCGAACGCGCCGCGCTCGACTTTTGATACTTCGTCCACCCGCGCGAGAATGACGCCCCCGTCCGTTCTCAACTCGCTTCGGGTAAGCTCGATCTTGTTGGCCGTCGCCCGGCGCATCCAATCGGCCATCCAAAGCGACGCAATCCCAAGCGCAAGAAATGCAAACATCCACGCGAACGATTGCTGGCTCTGCGCGGCAAGCCACAAAAGCACGGCCCCAAGCATGACAAACACGAAAACCCCCGTCCATCGACGGAATGGGGACGGATCAAGTGTCAGCAAAACTTCGTTCGGATCGGATTTGGTCATGCATTCACCATTCGTCTTGCGAGGTCCCAGTAGATACGCAGCACGGAATCGCGCGACAATCTTCCGCCGTCGCGATACCAGACATGAACGCCGGTCAACATGGCAATCATTGCCCGCGTCGTCACACGCACGTCCGAAATTTCAAAAGTATTGTCGCTTTGGCCAGCAGCCAAAACGGCTTCTAATTCGTCCTCATAGGCGCGGCGCAATGCCTCGACCGTCGCAAAATTCTCTTCGCTCAGATTGCGCAATTCCATATAGGCCAGAAACACGTCATCTCCGCGATCAAAATGGTAACCAATGTGATATTTCACAAACTTTTCAAGGCGTTCAGGTGGTGCGCCCAACACGTCCATAGACCGCCATTCGGCTATAAGTCCTTCCAGATGGTCTTTCATCAGCTCGAACAAAAGTGTCTGCTTGTCGGGGGTATAAAGATACAACGCACCCGCGCGCACGCCCACCTCAGACGCAATCTCGCGCATGGACACGGCCGCATAGCCCGAACGCGCGAATAGTCGCAGGGCCGCCGCCCGGATGGCGGGGCCGGTGATTTCGGCGTGAGATCCTGTTTTACGGGCCATATGAAAAGCTTATCTGAACGCGCGTTCAATTCAATGAGGATCCGCACCTTGCAACCGCACTCGTGATGCGCCTAAATCAAGCCATGCGCATTGGCCCAACATTTGTACTACTCTTTGGAGTTCTGGCGGCTTGCGGCGACTGGCCTGACATCGAAACACCAGGCGCATCACGCGGAACGATTGGGGATTGGCCCGTTCTTGGCTCACTCAGCAATGGCAATTCCAGCGGTCCCGCCGCCGACCCCCAAAACGATGCTGGCGAGGCATTAAGCGCACGCGCCACAAGTTTGCGCGCGCGGGCCGCTATTCTACGAACCCCTGTCGCGGACCAAGCCGCCTTTGAAGCGCTTCGCGCACGTCTGGCGGCGCGTTAATTTCAACAGGCGTTGCCCCGCCCCAAAGGACAGGCTAACACCCGCGTGGACCTACCTTTTTGGAGCCTGCCCATGACATCGCCGCTTCGCCTTGGCATCGCCGGACTTGGAACCGTTGGAACCGGGGTCGTGAAGATTATTCAAACGCATTCCGAAATGCTCGCGGTGCGCTCTGGCCGGGATATTACAATCTCGGCTGTGTCCGCGCGCAGCAAAACGCGGGACCGTGGCGTAGATTTGAGCGGTTATGCTTGGGAAGATGATCCTGTGCAACTTGCCCAACGGGACGACGTCGACATTTTTGTCGAGCTCATGGGCGGAGAAGACGGCCCTGCGAAAGCCGCGACCGAGGCCGCAATTGCCGCCGGGAAAGATGTCATCACAGCGAACAAAGCAATGCTCGCCGTTCACGGTCAGGCTCTGGCGGAAGCCGCCGAAGACATGGGTCGCGCGCTTCGTTTCGAGGCGGCTGTTGCTGGTGGAATACCGGTTATTAAAGCACTGACAGAAGGTCTTGCAGGCAACGAAATTACACGCGTTCTTGGCGTCATGAACGGTACTTGCAACTACATTCTAACGCGAATGCAGGATGCCGGGCTTGATTATCAAACGGTGTTTGGTGAAGCGGAAGCGCTCGGATATCTCGAAGCCGATCCGACTCTGGATGTTGGCGGCATCGACGCCGGTCATAAGCTTGCGCTTTTGGCCTCCATCGCGTTTGGCACAAAGGTGAATTTCGCTGCGATGGAATTGGAGGGGATCGAGAAAATCTCGATCGAAGACATCGAACAAGCCGCCGACATGGGCTACCGCATCAAACTGCTTGGGGTCGCGCAAATGACCGGCCGCGGTTTGGAATCGCGTATGTCGCCCTGCCTTGTTCCCGCCTCATCGCCTCTGGGCCAGCTTGAAAACGCCACGAACATGGTTGTGCTGCAAGGCGACGCCGTTGGGCAAATCGTGCTGCGTGGCGCCGGTGCTGGTGAAGGCCCGACCGCGAGTGCCGTGATGAGTGATGTCATGGACCTTGCCCGTGGCACGCGGATTGCAACGTTTGGACGTCCCGCCAAAGACTTGATTGACGCGCGCGCCGCCCAATCCGCCGCCGCCGCGCCTTTTTATCTGCGTCTTGGCCTGACGGACAAACCCGGCGCATTGGCGAAAGTCGCGGCCGTTCTTGGGGACGCCGGCATTTCAATCGACCGAATGCGCCAATACGGGCATTCCGAGCCAAGCGCGCCAGTTCTTATCGTGACACACAAAGCGACAAGGTCAGCGCTTGACGAAGCGATTACCGCTATGGACGGCACAGGCGTTTTGACCGCAGCACCGGTCGCAATCCGCATCGAAGAAGTTTAAAAAACGAACTGCCAGACGCCGGAACTAAAGATTTCCATCGCGAGAAGCACACCCGTCAGCGCCAGCACCCATTTCGCCGCGTGTTTGCGCCAGATGTATATGGCAGCACCGAGCGACAACAGGACCTCGATCGGGCCGACAATGTTGGCATGCGCGCGCGAGTCCCAATAGCTGACAGTGCTCTCAAAGACCCAATTGCTCAATGGCCAGAAATGCATGCGTGCATCATGCGTATGTAGCGGGAAATCCAAGGCAAGATGCATTAGTCCCGATCCGGAAAATGCAAACAATATCGGTAATTTACGCCAAATAGCTAACGCAAGCAAAACTCCCCACAGGATAAAACTGTTATCCACCGCAAAAACGGCCTGCCACGCGTCTGAATAGTAAAGGTCGCGAAAAACGGTTTGCGCAGGGATGCCAAGAACCCAGATCGAAACCGACACCATGAGATACAGCGATAAATCTGGTGCGAAGGCCCCTAGAAACGCCGCCAAAGTCGTCCTGCGACGCTCTGCTTTTCCAAAGATCGCCGCCCCAAGAAGTAGGTGTGCGGGGGTGTTCACGCGCTTAGTCGCCTCGGCGCGTTACTCAATCTCACGCACCGCCAGCGCGCGCTGAACTTCCTGACGCACCAATTTGCGCACGTTCCTCGTGATACGTTCGCCCAATTCGCCCTGAAGCTCCTCGCGGATCATCGCTTTGATGATCGGCTCCAATGCGGCGCTTTCGGCGGACGCAGAACGGGCCTCATCAGACTCTTGATCAGGCTTGGCCTCATGGGCGTCAACGTCTTCGGCTTCACCCGGCTCAGCTGCGTTTTCGATCTCGTATTGATCAGTTTCACCCGCCCCAACGGCTTCGGCCAGCGCTTGATCGAACCCATCATCAGTCGCTAATTCCTGAGCAACCAGATTGCTAAGCTCAGCACTCACAGTTTCGCTCAACACGTCCACAGGCGCGAATATTTCTGTGTTTGTAAGCGCGTCAGCCTCATTATCCTGGACCTCGTCGACTTGCTCGACATCCGCGTCAGCCGATGTTGTCGTTTCGCCATCGTCCACCGGCGTGCCAAGATGCAAGACATCTGGCGCACGCTCTACTTCATCGGTTTCATGCTTGAATGACGCCACATTCGCATCGGAAACGTCCGGCTCACTTGCCTCATTCGCAGGGCCAGTTTCGATTAACGCAATTTCGCTCAAACGAAGCGAGCGACGACGCGGTTCTTGCGGCTCATTTGCCTGCTCTGCGCGTTTAAATACGATACGATCTGGACGGTGCTGCGATTGGTCCTCGCTCCCATCCGGCTCCCAATCTTCGGTGCTGTCAGAAACAGCCGCTTCGAGCTCTGAAATGCGGTCTTCCAACGACATCGAGCGCCCCGAAGGCTTCGCAGCCGCGGGCGCTATACGTTGCGCTTCGGTCAGCACCAAGGCGCCGGGCCCTTCGGGAGTCCGCGTACGCAAGTTTCTCGGCAATTCAGCAGATACCAACCGCCTCACCGACGACAGCATATCTTCTACTTCATGACCCGACACTGATTTTGACATGTCTGCCCCGACTCGTCTGCCCCTACGGGACAACGTACCCGGCCCCCGAGGACCAGACAACCGCCGCCGCGAAATTGCTGCTGCTTTATTCTTTCCCGAGTGCCCGCATTACCCGATCAAGCGCCTGGCTTTGCTTGCTGACAGCGCCGCGTGGGGCATCCTTGACCGCGTTGTAATATGCCGCGGGATCATAGATCGGTACATTCAATCCAAGCCGCTCAGCCGTCAATATCCCCATGGAATCAAGGACTTCATAGACGGCCACCAAACGATCGACCGCTGCCGAAACCCGGTTGGTGCGAGCATCAAGCACCTCTTGCTCCTGATCAAGCACGTCAAGCGTCGTTCTGGCGCCCAATTGAAACTCTTCCCGAACACCGCGCAACGCAAGTTCGGCCGCGCGCACTTGCCGGTCAGACGCATCAAGCGACGCAACCGCAACGGCAAGGTTTGCATAGGCATTTCCAACCTGCTGATCGACCAAAAGACCCGTTGTATACAGCTGGGAACGCACCTGATCGCGCTGCGCCTGGACCTTTCGTCGTTGCGACGCAATCGCTCCACCTTGATAAATTGGACCACTCAAGTTTAGACCAAGACTTGTCGCATCGTCCCCGTCATCGTCAATCGACAGCCGGCCTGTTGCATTCAGAGACGGCATGCTCGAACGACTTGCTTGCTCGACAAGAAGTTCAACAGCCTTGACCTGATGCTGCACCTGCTTGATTTGCGGGTTTTCGCTGCGTGCCACGGCGCGCGCTGCGTCCTCGGTCGGAGGGATTTTCGGGGTGCTTCCGATGCTGGACAATGTTCCGGGATAATCACCGACAACGGCACGGAATTGCTCTTGCGCGCGCGCAAGCCCACCCTGCTCCGCCGCAAGTCCAGAGCGCGCCGCCGCGACCCGAGCTTCTGCAAGCGAGACGTCCGTTCGCGTCACTTCACCAACTTCAAAGCGATCTTGGGTCGCACGCAGCTGTTCGGTCAAAAGCCGCACGTTGTTCTGCCGCAATTCAACAAACGCCGTCGACCGGCGAACCGACTGATACGCGCGCACGGCATTCAAAAGCGTCGTGTTCTCGACATCAATCAACGCCGCACGAGTGGCAAGCACGGTCTCCTTGGCCGCATCAATTGAAAGCTGTGAGCGACCAAAATCGTAAAGCAACATGTCCGCCGTCACAGACGCGCTGGCCGAGAATTCGTCTGTCTGAGACGGGTTGCTATAGTTCGCACTGGCCAGATAGCCAAAAGTCGGACGCAAAGAAGCGACAGCAAGCGCGACATCCTCGTCCGCGGCCCGCAGCACTGCCCTGTTGTTTTCGATCAACCCGCTATTACGGTAAGCTTTTGCCAGAACGTCCGACAAGGTTTCGGCGTTTCCAACCGCTGGGACCGACAACGCGATCGCAAGGGCCAAAATTCTTGAGGAAAAAGTTTTGGTCACGAAATCTCCGAAAGAATATGGGTCAGAGCGCGAATTCACGTTCTTTTTTGAACCCGTTTAGCAATGGGCCGCTTGCATCAAATGCGAAACGCCAAGAGATGGAACCATCAATGCGATGCCCTACTTTGACCTTTCCGATGTGCCCGTCTTTGAAAATAGCAATGATGCGTCCGCCCTCTTTCAACTGATCGCTGAGCGACGATGGCACGGTTTCCACCGCCCCTTCGATCATGATCACGTCATACGGCCCGTGTTTGGCGGCGCCTTCGGCAAGAGGTCCGTGTATCACCGCCACATTGTCGATATCTGCATTGCCAAGTGCGGCTTCAGCCTCGCCGCTTAGATCCTCGTCATCCTCTACCGCAATCACAGCTTCCGCAATTTTTGCGATCACCGCAGACGAATAGCCAAGGCCGCAGGCGATATCGAGAACAAGATCACCAGCTTCGATCGCAGCGGCTTCCATCATCTTGGCGAAAGTGCGCGGCTCAAGAACGATCCGGCCGTGACCAATATCGAGGTTCTCACCGACATAGGCTGCTTCCGACAAGGCATTGGGAACAAAGGATTCCCGCGGCACAGTCAGCATCGCATTGATAATTGGGAACTGCGTCACGTCCGATGGGCGCACTTGAGTGTCGACCATAGTCGTGCGGCGTTTCGAAAAGTCGCTCATATACTAAACTCGTTCGTTCAGATGCATCTAAGACGTTGAACCACAAACCGGACAAACGAGCAAGCATGCATGCCATCGATAGGCGCTTGCGTGGTGCAAACCAGTGAGTTAATAGCACATTGCTTCGGCGAGTTGGCGGAGTGGTTACGCAGCGGATTGCAAATCCGTGTACACCGGTTCGATTCCGGTACTCGCCTCCAATTAAAATCAATGGCTTAGCTCGCTTATCGCGGCAGACAGAAGTGTCTAACCCCCAAGTTTCGGGCCAATTCTGATTAGAGTTTCCGGTGCTGGCGGCCGCATGTTCCGCGCGTGTTGGAGACGCGTATGATTGTACCAGACGAAAAGATCGTTTCTGGAATAGTAACAGAGGCTGATTGCGAACCAACAAAACCATGAACCGCGACCACAAATATTCAGGCTTTTGTGGCGCAAAGTAGAGCCAGCCTTTCTACGGAGCATCCGCACGGAAATTGGTGTCGGACGCCCCGAACGCAGCACCCATGCGGGTCTTCAAAGGCGTCGAGAAAAACGATTTGAAGAACTCCGGACGTTCCATGGACTTTAAGCACCCAATGAAGTTGTCGGTCAGCGCGTTTGCCACTAGGGTGTCGTCCGACGCTGCATATCAGAAATCGATACCGGAAAGCTGAAATTCTGTGCCGCAAATTGCAGACTATTCGATCATTATTCCGACGTTCAACCGCCCAGATCTCTTGAAACGCTCTGTCGCAAGTGCGCAGGCGGCAGCGTCGCCAACGGCAGAGATCATCGTTGCCGACGATGCGAGCAGACTTCCCGCCAGCACGGTACTGGCTGAATTGGCAGATGACCGCATTCGCGTCGTCTTGGCCGGGGGAAAGGGTGCGGGCCATGCGCGGAACGTGGCGATCAAAGCCGCACGCGGAGAACTTCTGTTCTTCCTCGACGACGACGACGAGCTCATTGCAGATTATTGCGAACGCGTTTTGGCTCTCGTCAATGGGCGTGAGACGCCGGACTTTGGCTATTCTTCAGCATTTTTCGAAGAGAAGGGGCAACGCATCGCGAAACCGCGAATGAAGGAAGGATTGATGACCGAAGATGTACCGTTTCGTAGTCTGTTGAACGGCTTTGGGATGGGGTTTTGGGCCAAACGCACGCTGGTCAAAAACATCGGGCTCATCAACGAAAATTTGGTCACTAATGAGGACACAGACTATTTGCTGCGCCTAATAAAGTCAGGTGCGCCGGGATGGTACTCCGAAGAGCCGGGCGTTGTCATTCATGCCAATGCCGGTGATGCGAACAACGCGGAACATTTGACCAGCCGCACTAAATTCGCCGAGCGCGCCGCGGCGTTCACAGAGATTTCCGTTGCGCATAAAGAGATCATTGACCGCATCCCCGGTGCCCGAAATTACATAGACAAAAGAACGATAAAGTTTTTGATCCGAGCCGATGAGGTTCGTTCCGCCTGGAGCCACGTCAAAAAACGGCCCCGGATTGTTCCCTATTTTTTGGCAAATCTTGCTGCGAAAAAGCTGGGACGCACTAAATGAACGCCCTGAAGATTCCACATAGCTTTGCATATTACCTGCCGCAATTTCACGTCATCCCAGAGAACGAAGAATGGTGGGGCAAAGGTTTCACGGAATGGACCAAGCTGCGCGATGCTCGCAAGTATCATGCGCGCCAAACCATTCAGACGCCGGGCGAATTGGGCTGGTATGACCTTAATGATGTCTCGATTCTGGGCCAGCAATTCTCCCTTGCACAATCGCATGGCATCAGCACTTTTGCGTTTTGGCACTACTGGTTTGGAGACGATGATCTTCTGCTCGAAGGACCGGCAGAACGTCTCCTCAAAAGCGACGTCGAAGCCGAATTCTGTATGGCGTGGGCAAACCACGATTGGGTAAAAAGGTCCACCAATCAGGTCTTGCGCGAACAGCGATACAGCCAAAACTCCGCCCGTCATTTCGCCTATCTCGAGCCGTTTTTTCACGACCCCCGATACCGCAAGATCGACAACAAACCCGTCATGTTCATTTTCTCGCCCAGTAAGCATCCGCACCTTGAAGCCTTTGTCGATGATATGCACAAACGCGCGCAGGATTCGGGGTTTGAAGGGATGTTTTTTATCTTCGATCATACGCAAAAAAACGACGCCTTCTCAATACATTGCAGAAAATATTTAAACTCAACGGCGCCACTGAAATTCGGATCGTCTCTGACGCGAAAATTCCAAAAACTGACCAAGCGTTTTCGGCAATCTCGCGGACGCCCGCTGCTATTGGAATATGCGGATTGTGCGGCCCACATCACCCAGATGGATATGGCGGATGCCAAGCAAATTCCCGTTGCTTTTCCGGGTTGGGACACTTCAATCCGACACGCTGAACGTGGCGAAATATTGCTGGACAATTCTCCGGAACTCTACGGAGGCAGCCTTGATGCCATTCAAAACACGCTCGCCGGTCGCAAAGAAGACGATCGCTTCCTTGTCTTTAAGTCATGGAACGAATGGGCGGAAGGGAACATCCTGGAGCCGAGCGCACAACACGGGCGGAGATTCCTTGAAGAGACGGCCCAACGGTTTGTTCTCCCGCACGCTCGCGAGGCATGGAAGTCATGAAACTTCGACGTATTTTTGAGAAACCCAACTTCGTGCTCGTGGCGTGTCAGCCGAAAACGGCGTCTACTTTTGTGACAAATGCCCTTGGAAATCTGCCGGGCAGCCGCACGTTTCGACCGACAAGCGGTTATGACCGGCGCGAGCAGGAGTTGGAAGAGGCGCGGTTTCAGCGCTATCGACTACGCCAGACCAGAAATTACGTGGCACAAGCCCATGTGCGAATGAGTGAGCCGACAAAGACACTAATCAAGCGATACGATATCAAAACCGTCGTTTTGTATCGCGACTTGCTCGACTTCATTGTCAGCGTTCGCGACCATGTGCGGCGCGAAAGTGTTGTCTGGCCCATGGCGTATCTCGACGAACGGCACCTTGCGATGCCCGATGAAGAACTTGATATGGCGATTGCCCGCCTCATGGTGCCATGGAATGTGAATTTCTATATGTCGTGGCGCGCGTCCGGGATTGGACATTTTGTAAATTACGATGAGATCGGCGCCGATGCGGAAGGCACCTTGTCTCGGATCGCCAAATCCGTTGGGATATCTGCTGACACAGACCATATTTCGGGAGCCAACAAATCCGCCTTAGCTCAGCCCTCGCGGTTCAACAAAGGTAAATCCGGGCGCGGGTCAACCTTATCTGTGGACGTCAAATCAGCCGTCCGGGACATCGTGAAATGCTATCCTGGGGCGGAAAAAGACCCTTATTTCGCGCCTTTGTTCTAAACTCTTACTTGAAACTCACACTGAGGGTGGGCCGCGAATACTTCCAAAGAACGCGCCAACGCACCTTTCGTCAGGACGCGTCAGACCAGCCGAAAAACAATGTCGGATGTCACGTCGCGCACCAAATCCACGCGCGTCCCGTTCCAGTGGTAATCCAAATGCCGACCTTGCCGCGGGTTGCTCGCCAAGTCTGGATAAAACAACCCGACGCACCCGCCCTCACCGCGCACACTTGGATAGACGATACCAGAAGAACCTTGCGCACGAAGCACGGCACCAAGCCGCTGAGACGCGTGATAATCCTCCGGGTCCAAAATGTCTTGGGCCGCCTCTGCCATTGCTCGCACATCGTGTAAATCTGCCTCGACGCTCAGCACGATCTCGCGGAATTGAGACGTCCAGCCCGGCGGTTGATCGGTTGCCGCCATAAACCGCCCGTGATGATGCACCGTCTCTTCTACCGCGGTATCAAAATCCTCCGCGACATAAAGAACGCCCAGCTTTCCATCGGAAAACCGGCTCGGGCGATCTGGACTGGTGTGCGTGAAAGGCGCCATCAAATAGCTAGCGCCCGGCCCCGAAACCCGCCGCGCGTGCGGCACCAGATCGAGATTTCCAATGCTCTCCATCAGACGCGGGTTGGTTTTCTGTTCTGCTGCGATCAACAACGGCCAGTCTTCGGGGTCCGCGATATCCTCAAAAAGATCAATTGGCGGGAACGCGCTCCTGATGATGCGCACACCGTTGGGCCAATGGACGCGACTTGTTTCCAATTCGACCTGCCCACTCACCAAGCGCCGCGCTCTGCATCCAGGTAACGACGAACGCGCATCAGGTCGGTCATGTCGCCGCGCAACATGACCTCCAGAGCCGATACGCCCCCGAAAGCGGTGTTCGGCGCTTTGATCCACGCGTAACTGCGATGCGGCTCGGTGAACAAAATACGCAGAGCCTTGTGAATCCCCAAGAGATTGGAAAGCCGCGCCTTGGTGTCGCGGTCCAGCCGACCCAATTGACCCGATTTCTTGCGCCTGTATGTCCGCAGCGGGAAATCCAGCAACGTTGCCGCGCTTTCATCCGTGATGTCCCATTTGGAAAATAACGTCACGACCGCGCGCAGCATTGCCGCCCCTTCTGCGTCCGAGATCGGATCAGAAGCGAATTCAATCGCTTTGGTTTCTAACGGTTGCAGCGCCATTTAATACCCTTTTGGCAGTATATAGTCCAAAAGCTGCCAGATGGCAATAATAACAACACAGAAGGACACTGCCACCCCACACATTGCGCCCGCGCGGGGTTGGCCCGAAAGCAATAATTTGAAACGCCTTAGAGCTTCACCCAAGCCGCGTTACGCGCAGACGATCGAACGCACGCGTCAATGAACTCAACACCACGCAACCCATCCTGAATGGTCGGGTAAAGGATGTCCGGATCGGGCGTTTCGCCGGCTTTATGCGCCTCGATTGCATTGGCGGCTTCGGTATAAATCGTAGCGAACCCTTCCAAATATCCTTCTGGATGGCCGGGCGGAATTCGACTGACGCGCGCAGCCGCATCGCCAGCTCCAGCCCCGTTTCGCGTTATCAACCGTTTCGGCTCGCCAAATGGGCTGTGCCAAAGGTAATTTGGATCCTCTTGCGCCCATTCCAAACCGCCGGTTTCACCATAGATACGAATGCGAAGCGCGTTCTCATTGCCCGGAGCCACCTGCGAACACCAAAGCATGCCTTTAGCGCCGCCATGAAACCGCAATAGAACATGCCCGTTATCATCTACCCGCCGTCCGGGCACGAACGCTTCCAGATCCGCGGCAAGGCTTTCAACCTCCAGCCCGGTAATAAACCGCGCAAGATTGTGCGCGTGAGTGCCGATATCGCCTGTCGAGCCGCCTACCCCAGACCGCGCCGGGTCCGTGCGCCATTCCGCCTGCTTGAAATCCTGTTCGACGCTGAGCCAGTCCTGCGGATATTCAACCTGCACAACCCGCACCTTGCCGATTGCGCCGCTTGCCACCATCTCGCGGGCTTGCCGCACCATCGGATAGCCAGTGTAATTATGCGTCAGAACAAAAAGTGCCGAAGACGCCTCGGCAGCTTTCACGAGCTTTTTCGCATCCGCCAGTGTCGACGTAAGTGGCTTGTCGCAGATGACGTGAATCCCGCGTTTCAGAAATTCACGCGCGGCCGGGTAATGCATGTTGTTGGGCGTCACAATTGCGACAGCATCAATCCCGTTTTTCAACCGCGCCTCGCGGATCGCCATATGCTTGAAATCGTCGTAAATGCGCGGCAGCCCAAGCGCTTCACCCGACGCACGCGATTTCTCCGGCGTCGAAGAAAGCGCGCCTGCCACCAGTTCGAACCGATCGTCGATACGCGACGCAATGCGGTGAACGCCCCCGATGAAGGCGTCGTTTCCGCCACCAACCATGCCAAGTTTGATCCGTGCCATTTTATGAAATCCCCAGCATCGCGCGGTTGGCCGCTTCGTCCGAACCACCGTCGGCAAAATCGTCAAAAGCGCGCTCCGTCACGCGAATTATGTGGTCGCTGACAAATTGGGCGCCTTCGCGTGCGCCGTCCTCCGGATGCTTTAGACAGCATTCCCATTCCACAACCGCCCAGCCGTCGAAATCATTGGCCGCCATTTTCGAGAAAATAGCTGCAAAATCGACCTGACCGTCGCCCAAAGACCGGAACCGTCCGGCCCGATCGACCCACGATTGATACCCCGAATAAACCCCTTGCCGACCCGTTGGATTAAACTCTGCGTCTTTCACATGGAACATCTTTATCCGGTCTTTGTAGATGTCGATATTGTCAATGTAATCAAGGCATTGAAGCACATAATGCGACGGGTCATATAGCATGTTGCAGCGCGCATGATTATCCACGCGCTCAAGGAACATCTCAAAGGTGACACCGTCGTGCAGGTCTTCGCCGGGGTGAATTTCATAGCACACATCCACACCGTTTTCTTCGGCATGATCCAGGATCGGACGCCAACGCTTTGCAAGCTCGTCAAATGCTGTTTCGACCAATCCTGCGGGTCGCTGAGGCCACGGATAAACGTACGGCCATGCCAGCGCACCAGAGAATGTCGCATGCGCCCCGATCCCCATGTTGCGAGACGCCGAAATGGCCATTTTGACCTGCTCCACAGCCCAAGCCTGCCGCGCCTTGGGATTGCCCCGAACTGACGGATCGGCAAATCCATCAAAGGCCTCGTCATAGGCGGGATGCACCGCCACAAGCTGACCTTGCAAATGGGTCGAAAGCTCCGTCACCTCGACCCCGTTTGCTGCCGCCTGCCCCTTGAACTCATCGCAATAATCTTTGCTTTCCGCGGCGCGGGACAAATCAAACAATCGCGCGTCCCAGCTTGGCACCTGAACGCCTTTATAGCCACAATCAGCGGCCCATTTCGTAATGGCGTCCCACGAATTAAACGGCGCATCGTCGCC
>CALLWO010000066.1 GCA_938016355.1 uncultured Boseongicola sp.
CGCAGGTTCTTGTCGGCTCGTCCATGGGCGGCTGGATTTCGCTGCTCGTTGCACGCGCAATGCCCGAGAAAGTCGCTGCGCTCGTCACCATCGCTGCCGCGCCGGATTTCACGCAAGCGATGGAAGCCGCATTTAGCGAAGAGGAAGTTGTGGAAATGGCTGCGACGGACCGGGTTTCGCAGCCGTCTGATTATTCCGACGAACCCTACATCATCACGCGGCGCCTGATCGAAGATGGAAAAAACCAATTGGTGTTGGATCGGCCCCTGAATTTGGATTTCCCGACCCGGTTTTTGCAAGGCACCGCAGATGCAGATGTGGATCAATCCGTGGCCTTGAACCTGCTTGATCACGCTGAAGGAGATGACATCCGACTAACGCTTGTGAAGGGCGCGGATCACCGCTTTTCAAGTGACGCGTGTCTGTCGCTGATAAAAGATGCAATCAACGAGGTCACTGCGCTGGCTGCGGAAAAACAATGAGTACGATTGCCCGCTGGCTGATCCGTGCCCTCGTAGCCTGCCTTGCCGCGATTGCGGCGCTGTTCGCCTTTGGGCCACGCGAACCCGTCGATCTTATAAACCGGTTCGATCCGGCGACCATCGGCCCCGACCCGGACGCATATCTCGCCGGGCGAGAAGCCGCTTTTGACAACATTACGCCGGGTGCTGAGAAAAGAATTGTCTGGGCCCGAGACCCAGGCACGAAATCTGACCTTGTGTTGATCTATCTCCACGGCTTTTCAGCCTCGCCTGAAGAAATTCGTCCCGTGCCTGACCGGGTTGCCGCGGAGCTAGGAGCGAATTTGGTCTTTGTGCGTTCGGCGGGCCATGGGCAAGATGGTGCGGCCCTTGCAAATGCGTCGATCGCCGATTGGGTGTTTGACGTCGACGAAGCGCTCGCCGTCGCCAATCGCATTGGAGAGCGCATTGTGGTTATCGGGACCTCCACCGGCGGCACAATGCTGGGCACCGTGCTTGGCACCGAGCGTGCTTCCGAAATCGAAGGTGCGATATTTATTTCTCCGAACTTCCAGATCAAGAACCCGCTCGCGCGTGTTTTGACGATGCCCGCTGCGCGAACATGGGTACCGGTTCTATTCGGAAAAGAACGCGCGTTTGAAACGCACAACGACGGCCACGCGATGTGGTGGACCAACACCTATCCAAGCGCAGCGCTGTTCCCAATGGCCGCGCTGGTCGAGCATTCAAGAAGCGTAGACTATGGAAGTATCCGGACGCCCGCCCTTTTTGTGTTTGCCGATAGTGACGAAGTCGTCGACCACGGCGTCACGCGCGACATTGCAGCGCGTTGGGGTGGGGACGCTGAAATTACGCCCGTATCGCCGGGGCCGACCGACGACCCTAGCCAGCATGTAATTGCGGGTGACGTGCTCAGCCCTGGAATGAACGACAGCGTTGTCAATCTGATGGTTGCGTGGCTGCAAAAGCTCTAATCCGCGACCTCATAGGGTAGGATTTGGCGGCGGTTGTGATCGATGGTAAGGGAGCGCTCAAGCGGCGGCACGGACCGTTGATGGCAATTCTTTCGCTCACAAATCCGGCACGAGATACCGATCGGTTCAAATGCGGCCGCGTCGGACAACTCCAACCCATCCGCATAGACGATCTCTGCCGCGTGGCTGATCTCGCACCCCAATCCGATGGCATAGCGACGCACCGGCGCGCGCCACGCGCCGCCACCATGGCTCACCTCACGGGCCATACAAAGATAGCGCACGCCGTCAGGCGTCTCAGCGAGTTGGCGAATGAATTGCCCCGGCGTTTCAAACGCGGAATGCACATTCCAAAGCGGACAAGCCCCTCCGTAGCGCGCGAATTGTAGCCGCGTCGCCGAATGACGTTTCGTGATCGTTCCAGCCTGATCCACGCGCACAAAAAATACTGGCACGCCTTTCGCGCCGGGGCGTTGCAATGTTGATAAGCGATGCGCGACCTGCTCCAGCGAGGCGCCAAAGCGATGAGCAAGACGCTCAAGGTCATGACGCGTGTCACGCGCGGCTTCGATGAAGGTTCCATAGGGCATTTGGGCGGCACCCGCGAAATAGTTGGCCAGCCCAATTTTGGCAATTGCGCGCGCGTCCTCGGATTGAAAACGTGCCAGATCAAGCGTGGCGTCCAGCAATTCATCATGTGCCAGAAGCGCGATTTGATGCAGCGTCTGAAATCGCCGCGTCGCTTCGGGCGCGTCTGCGGCAAGGTAAAGGGACTTGGCGCCGCGATCATACCGGCGAACAGCGCTTGGTTCAGAAGCATCGCGCACCACAACACCAAGATCATCCAGCGCGTCTGCAATTGCATTGTCTGCAGACTGCCTCTTTGCAAAGCGTTCGGCAGCATGATCGATGGCATCTATGTAATTGTCGCAATAATGGAAAAAGTCGCGCACCTCTTCCCAAGGGGACGCGCCTGGGCGCACGTCACCTTGCCCCAATGCCTCGTCAAGCGAAGCCAGCCGTTCGTTTGATTGTAAATACGCCTGATGCAACGCGAGAAACGAACGGGCAAGCGCGGGGGCGTTTGCGGCCACCAACCGCAAGTCGACAACAGCAGGCGGTGCGTCGCTAAAGAGCGGATCGGCAAGCGCTTCTCGAAGATCACTCACCATCCGTTCGCTGTCGCCCACAGCCAGTTCATTCACGTCAAAGCCGAACTCTTTGACCAATGCCAGAATAACGGCTGAACTCACCGGACGGTGATTGTTTTCCATTTGGTTGAGATAGGGCAGGGAGACGCCAAGTCGTTCAGCAAATGCCTTTTGAGTCAGGCTCAGCCGTGTGCGCGTTTCCCGTAACTTTGCTCCGGCATAGAGTTTTTGTGCTGACATGCTGGTCTCCGGAGTCACAAGTTTGCAAACAAGGTGGTCGGAAATTGCAAATCTGGCAAGCCTCAGATCCGCGCGAGGTTCCGCTCGCGTTGCAGGACGAACAATATCGACAACAGACCAAGCAGCGCCGAGGCTGCCATCAACATCAAAAGCGGCAAGCTCCCAGCGCCCCAGGTTAAGACGACACCCGCGAATACCGAAAGCCCCGCGCCCCCGGCAATCATGATCGCGCTACCAAGCCCTGATGCCGTTCCCGCAAGATGTGGACGAACCGACAAGAGACCTGCAGTTGCGTTGGGAATGACCATCCCGTTCCCAAGGCCAACGAACGTGCAAAAGCCGAAAAACAAAAGTGCTGAATCGTACCCGAATGCAACAAGCATCGAGGCGAGACCCAACCCCAACGCATTCACGAAGGCTCCGATAAGCACCATCCTATTGATCCCGACGCGCCCTGAAAAACGCCCGGACATCCCGTTCCCAATGGCGTAGCCAATGGCCGGAGCGCCAAAGGCGACGCCGGTCCAAAACGAGTTCAGACCAAATACCTCTGTGGCAACCAATGCCCCTCCGCCGAGGAAAGCAAAAAACGATCCGCTGGCAAAGGCCGCCGTCAATGAATAGCCCCAAAACCTGTACGAGGTCAGAAGCTCCGGGTACTGACTGAACTGCTCGGCAAAGCCGATGCCGCCTTCGCTCGCGGTCTCACCTTGATCGAAAAAGCACAACAGAAGTACGCCAAGCCCGGAAAGCGCGAGGAACGCAAAAACTGACTGCCAGCCGAGCCATTGGTCAAGTGCGCCGCCAATCATTGGGGCCACCATCGGAACAAGCGCCATGCCCATCGTGACGTAACCGATCATCGACGCTGCCTCGTCCTGCGGAACCATGTCGCGGACAATGGCGCGTGACAAAACGAAGCCAACCGCGACTGCGCCTTGCATCATTCGAAAGAATAGGAAGACCTCGACCGTCGGGGCCAGAAGACAGCCAACGGATGCGACTACAAAGACCCCGATGCTGATCAAAGTGAGTGAGCGTCGCCCGTATCGGTCGCTGATCGGGCCGATCATAAGCTGAAGAACAGCAGTGCCAGCCAGATATAGCGAAACCGACAGCTGCATGATCCCGTATTCCGTGTCGAAATACGCGGTCATCGCGGGCAGCGATGGAAGGAAGGCGCTCATGCTCATCGCGGCGAGGCCGGACATCAGCACGAGTGTCAAAATATGTGGTGGTGTCGTGCGATCCAAAAAGCGCACGGCTGGTCTAGATGACATGTGACAGGCTTAGATCCGAGCGGGGCGCGTGTCTACTGCGGGAGGCATGTGCGAGATCGCACAGGCATGTTTGCAAACTTTGTCCTTCGCACTTCGCAAAATTTGCAAATTCGCAGCTTTTTCCTTCTAACGCTGAGTGGAACAAGCTAAGTCATGGCGCGTCCGAGGGAGGAATGCATTCATGACCGATATTCTCACCGAGCTCGAAGATCGCCGAAAGGCTGCTCGTTCCGGCGGCGGCCAACGCCGCATCGATGCTCAGCATGCACGTGGCAAGCTCACCGCACGCGAACGGATAGAGCTTTTGCTCGATGAGGGGTCGTTTGAAGAATTTGACATGTTCGTTGCGCATCGCTGCACCGACTTTGGAATGGAAGAAAACCGCCCGTCAGGCGATGGTGTCGTAACCGGTTGGGGCACGATCAACGGCCGCATGGTTTACGTTTTCAGTCAGGACTTCACTGTTCTGGGCGGCTCAGTTTCGGCCACACACGCGCAAAAGATTTGCAAGATCATGGATATGGCCGTTCAAAACGGCGCGCCGGTGATTGGCATCAACGATTCAGGTGGTGCTCGTATTCAGGAAGGCGTCGACAGCCTTGCCGGGTATGGGGAGGTTTTTCAGCGTAACATAAAAGCCAGCGGTGTCGTTCCGCAGATCAGTATGATCATGGGGCCTTGCGCCGGCGGTGCGGTCTATTCGCCGGCCATGACCGATTTCATCTTCATGGTGCAAGACAGCTCATACATGTTCGTCACCGGTCCGGACGTTGTCAAAACGGTCACGAACGAAGTTGTGACGGCTGAAGAACTTGGCGGCGCGGCGACCCATACCAAGAAAAGCTCCGTCGCAGACGGCGCATTCAAAGACGATGTCGATGCGTTGGTCGAAGTGCGGCGGCTCTTTGATTTTCTGCCGCTCAACAATCGCGACAAAGCGCCCGTGCGCCCGTTTTTTGACGACCCCGACCGTATTGAGGACAGCCTTGATACGTTGATCCCGAAAAACGCAAACCAACCCTACGACATGAAAGAATTGATCGAAAAAGTCGCGGACGAGGGTGACTTTTTTGAGATTCAAAAAGACTTCGCAGCCAACATTATTACTGGATTTATCCGTCTTGAGGGCGCGACCGTTGGGGTCGTCGCCAATCAGCCTATGGTGCTTGCCGGTGTGCTCGACATCGATTCCTCTCGCAAAGCTGCGCGTTTTGTCCGATTCTGCGACGCATTTGAAATCCCAATTCTGACGTTGGTGGATGTTCCCGGGTTCCTTCCGGGCACAGCGCAGGAATATGGCGGTGTGATCAAGCACGGCGCGAAACTGCTTTTCGCCTATGGCGAGGCGACCGTTCCCAAAGTCACCGTAATTACCCGCAAAGCGTATGGCGGGGCCTATGACGTTATGTCGTCCAAGCATCTCAGAGGCGATTTCAACTATGCGTGGCCCACTGCACAGATCGCGGTCATGGGGGCGAAAGGTGCGACCGAGATCCTTTATCGAAGTGAATTGGATGACCCCGAGAAAATCGCAGAACGCACAGCAGAATACGAAACCAACTTTGCCAATCCGTTTCGTGCGGCAGAGCGGGGATTTATTGACGAAGTGATCATGCCGCATTCAACGCGCAAGCGCGTCTCCCGCGCCTTTGCATCTTTGCGGACCAAAAAGCAGACCAATCCCTGGAAGAAGCACGACAACATTCCGCTATGATGATGCAAGCGAGTCACACACGCGCCTTTCCGCTAAATTTCCCAAGCCTTTGTGGCCAAAGGGGAACTTTACGCGTTATTCAGCGTTTATCCGCCAATGTGCGTTTTGCCTATTTGGGTAATCGCGCAGGGTCGGTTACGGTGTCGCTGGACGGGCTATCCGACGCGACCCGTTGCAATGAAGACCGTGCAACGTACGCGGTTAATACATCTCGAAGGAGGCAGACATGTCGTTCGCAATCAAATCACTT
>CALLWO010000067.1 GCA_938016355.1 uncultured Boseongicola sp.
GCTGCCTCGGCCGCCTCAACACTTGGGAATCTTGCGACAACGTTACGCGCCCGTGCCTTTCCTTCGAATTGCACAAACTTACCACCGCGCGCGATAAACTCGCCGCCATGCTCGGGGATCACGACCGAAGCGATCTTAATATATTCCCCATAGGTCTCATCATCGGTCACATCGACATGTGCAATCCAAAGTGCACCCATTATCCGTCTCCCAAAAGGTTTCGAGCCGCCGTCAGGGCCGCTTCTGCATTGTCAGCGCTCTGGCCGCCACCTTGCGCCAAATCGGGGCGACCACCGCCACCCTTCCCGCCCAATTCCGTCACCGCCGCGCGAACAAGGTCGACCGCGGAGAACTTGTCCGTCAAATCAGAAGTAACACCTGCCGCCACGGCGGCCTTCCCACCGGCATCCGCGATCAGCACAACCACGCCAGAACCCATCCGCTCTTTGAATTGGTCAATCAACGCGGGCAAATCCTTGCCCGACATACCGGCCATAAGCTGGCCCAAGAATTTAACGCCGTTCACCGTTTCGCCGGTGCTTTCAGACTGCGTGCTTCCGCCCATGGCCAATTGGCGACGCAGATCGGCGACTTCATTTGCAAGCGCCTTGCGGTCGTCCTGAAGCGCCTTGATCCGATCGCCCACCTCGCCAGGTTGCGCTTTCAATTGAAGCGCAATTTCGCCCATGCGATGATCCTGATCGCTCAGATATTTGAACGCCGCCTCGCCGGTCAGCGCTTCAATCCGGCGCACGCCGGCCGAAGACGCGCTATCGCCCAGAGCCACGAACACGCCGATGTCACCTGTACGGGTCACGTGTGTTCCGCCGCAAAGTTCGATCGAATATGTTTGACCATCGCTTCCCTTGCCCGTGTCGGCGCGGCCCATCGACACAACGCGGACCTCATCGCCGTATTTCTCGCCAAAGAGAGCTTGCGCGCCAATCTCACGGGCATCATCCGGCGTCATGATCCGCGTTTCGACTGAGGAATTCTGGCGAATAAACGCGTTCACCTCGTTTTCAACGCCGCGCAATTCATCAAGCGTCAATGCTTTGTTATGACTAAAGTCAAACCGCAGACGATCAGGCGCATTCAGCGATCCGCGCTGCGCGACGTGATCCCCAAGCGCCTCGCGCAATGCCTCGTGCAGCAAGTGCGTGCCGGAGTGGTTCGCGCGAATTGCCGAGCGCCGCGCATGATCAACCTGCATCTCTGCACCAGTCCCCACTGTGATTTCGCCCTCGCTAATTTCGGCGAAATGGATGAAAACATCTGCGCTTTTGCGCGTGTCGGTGATAGTCGCCTGACCGGTTTCGGTTCTAAGAACACCCTGATCACCGACTTGACCGCCGCTTTCCGCGTAAAATGGCGTTTGGTTCATCACAAACTGGACGCTTTCACCCACACTTGCCGCGTTTACGGCTTTGCCGTCGCGTACGATTGCCAAAACCTGGCCCTCGGCTTTCTCGGTGTCGTAGCCCAAAAACTCGGTCACGCCATGTGCATCCGCGAGGTCAAACCAAATCGTCGCATCCTGCGTTTCGCCGGAACCCGCCCAAGCCGCCCGCGCCTTTGCCTTTTGCGCGGCCATCGCTTCGTCGAATCCGCCAACGTCAACCGTGAGACCTTTCTCGCGTAGAGCGTCTTGGGTCAGATCAAGCGGGAATCCATAGGTGTCATAAAGCTTGAACGCGGCCGCACCGGGCAAAGCCTTGCCATCCGGTAGGCGATCAAGTTCGTCATCAAGCAATCGCAACCCGCGATCCAGTGTCTCGCGAAACCGGGTTTCTTCATGACGCAATGTCTCTTCGATCATCGGCTGGGCGCGGCCCAGTTCGGGATAGGCCTGCCCCATTTCGCGCACCAAAGCAGGAACCAAAGCATGCATCACCGGATCTTTTGCGCCCAGCAAGTGCACATGGCGCATTGCCCGACGCATGATGCGACGCAGAACGTAACCGCGTCCTTCGTTGGATGGCATAACCCCGTCCGCAATCAGGAAGGACGTCGAGCGCAGGTGATCGGCAATCACGCGGTGATGCACGTTACCTTCGCCATCAATGTCACTGGACGTCGCATGGGCAGACGCTTCCATCAACGCCCGCATTGTGTCGGTGTCGTAATTGTCGTGCTTGCCCTGCAACAAGGCGCCGATCCGTTCCAGACCCATCCCGGTGTCAATGGACTGCATATCAAGCTCGCGCATCGACCCATCTTCGAATTGTTCGTTCTGCATGAAAACGACATTCCAGATCTCAATGAACCGATCGCCGTCTTCATCCGGGCTTCCCGGAGGTCCGCCGGGAATATGATCCCCGTGGTCGTAGAATATTTCAGTGCAAGGGCCGCAAGGTCCAGTCGGACCCATCTGCCAGAAGTTATCGGATGTCGCGATGCGAATAATCCGATCTTCTGGTATCCCGATTTTCTTCCACATTTCAAAGGCTTCATCGTCGGTATGATAAACCGTCGCCAGCAAACGCGATTTATCGATCCCGAATTCGTCGGTAAGAAGATTCCACGCAAACGGGATGGCCTCTTCCTTGAAATAGTCGCCAAAAGAAAAGTTGCCGAGCATTTCAAAAAACGTGTGATGACGCGCCGTGTATCCAACGTTGTCCAGATCGTTGTGCTTGCCGCCCGCGCGCACACATTTCTGAGACGTTGTTGCGCGCCGATAATCGCGCGTTTCGACTCCCGTGAACAGATTCTTAAACTGAACCATCCCGGAGTTAACGAACATCAGAGTCGGGTCGTTCCGTGGGACCAAGGGCGAGCTGTCAACGATCTCGTGGTCGTTTTTTTCGAAGTAATTCAAAAAGGTGGATCGAATGTCGTTCAAACTGGTCATGGCGCTGCTCTTGAGTATGTGGGCAGTGGTTCGAATACCGCGTTCGCAAGGCTCGGTAAAGCGACAACGCGGACCACGTCTCTGTACTTCGTCTTCACACGAAAAAAGGCCGCTGCTGTCGCAACGGCCCTTTAGAATTGAACTGGCGAAACGTTAGGCTTCGATCAAACCATCATCCGCATCGTCGGCCTTGCTCGACCCTTCGAAATCCAGCCCATGGGCTGCACGGATTTTGTCCTCTATTTCCCAGGCCATATCCGGATTATCCCGCAGGAACTGTTTGGCATTTTCACGCCCCTGTCCGATCCGTTCGTCAGAATAGCTGAACCAGCTGCCGGATTTCTCGACCACGCCGGCTTTGACACCAAGATCAAGCAATTCGCCCATTTTGGAGATGCCTTCGCCATACATGATGTCGAATTCAACTTGCTTGAATGGCGGAGCGACTTTGTTTTTGACCACTTTCACGCGTGTAGCGTTGCCAACCACTTCATCGCGATCCTTGATGGCGCCGATCCGGCGAATATCAAGCCGCACCGATGAATAGAATTTCAGGGCGTTGCCGCCTGTTGTCGTTTCGGGACTTCCGAACATCACGCCAATTTTCATCCGAATCTGGTTGATGAAAATCACCATGCAATTGGATCGCGAAATCGACCCGGTCAATTTACGCATCGCCTGGCTCATGAGGCGCGCGTGTACGCCGACACTGGCATCGCCCATGTCGCCTTCCAATTCCGACTTCGGAGTCAGAGCCGCGACGGAGTCGACAACCACGAGGTTCACCGCACCAGAACGGACCAATGTATCCGTAATTTCAAGCGCTTGCTCACCTGTGTCGGGTTGTGAAATCAACAATTCGTCCAGATTGACGCCAAGCTTCTTGGCATATTGCGGATCCAGCGCGTGCTCGGCATCCACAAAGGCGCAAACGCCGCCCTTTTTTTGCTCTTCAGCGACACAATGCAGCGTCAGCGTCGTCTTGCCGGAGCTTTCAGGACCATAGATTTCGATGATCCGCCCTTTTGGCAATCCACCAATCCCGAGCGCGATATCAAGCCCCAGCGATCCGGTCGATGTAGACTCGATTTCTGGCAGCGCGTTTTCACCGCCCAGCTTCATAATGGACCCTTTTCCGAATTGGCGCTCGATCTGCGCCAGTGCGGAATCCAGGGCCTTTGCCTTGTCGCTTGATTTTTTGTCAGTCATGTTCAGAAGTTCAGCGGCTGCCATTGGTCCTGCTCCTTATTTCACGTCCGCACTAGCGCGGCAATGATGCTCATGTTCTCTTCTTGTTCTTATCGCACTGTATGAGATCAAAAAGAGAACATTTCAATACAAATGTTCAAAATCATATCAAATTATTCATTAAGAGAAGGTTAGCGGCTTAAGCCAACTGCTGCTGAACGACGCTATTCAGCTGCGATAGCGAGAACGGCTTGGGCAGAAAGACGGAATTTGGGATCCGTGATTGATTCTCCGCAAGGCTTTCCTCGGCATACCCGGACACAAACACCACTTTCGTGTCGGGCCGGTCCTTCAGGGCTTCGCGCACCCAACTCGGGCCATCCATGCCCGGCATGATCACGTCGGTTACAAAGATGTCGATCTCAAGGTCTTTGTTTTGAAGCGTTTCCAATGCGGCTTCGGCGTTTTCGGCTTCTAACACAGTGTATCCGCGCATCCGTAAAGCCCGCGACGCAAAAGCACGCACGGGTGCTTCGTCCTCAACCAAAAGTATAATGCCATCCCCTTGCTTGCCCAACGGTTCTGGTTTCGCCGCTACTGGCGCTATCGTTTCATCGTGACTACGCAGATGCGCGGGGAAATAGAGCGTAAAGGTAGTGCCCTCGCCAACAACACTTTCCGCGAATATGAATCCGCCGGTTTGCTTCACGATTCCATAGGCGGTCGAAAGGCCAAGCCCGGTGCCTTCTCCGGTCTTCTTCGTCGTGTAAAACGGCTCAAAGATCTTGGGGAGTTTTTCGGGATCGATACCTTCCCCCGAATCTGACACTTCAAGGACGATCCATTGTCCTTCGGGCACGCTTGCCCTGTCCCGTTCCAGCGGCTCGCTCAGATCCGCCATTTGCCCGCGCACGTGAATTTCACCACCCTCGGGCATCGCATCCCGCGCATTCACGACGAGGTTCATGATGACCTGCTCGAGCTGGCGACGATCCGCTCGGATCACGCGATCTGTTTGCTCAAACCGAAGGTTCAGCGAAACTTTCTCACCGATCAGCCGATTCAACAAATGCGCCAAATCAGACATCACATCATGAAGGTCAAGCGACGTGGGTTTCAGCGTCTGTTTGCGCGAGAACGCAAGAAGCTGACCCACAAGGCTCGCCGCGCGGTTGGCGTTCTGCGCTATTTGCATGAGGTCGGAATAATCAAGATCGCCTTGATCATGACGCAAGAGCAAAAGATCGCAATGCCCGGAAATCGCGGTCAAAAGGTTATTGAAATCATGCGCCACACCGCCCGCCAGCTGACCAATTGCCTGCATTTTCTGACTTTGCACGAATTGCGCCTCAAGGGTTTTTAGCTCGGTGGCATCGTTCAAGATACCAATCAGGCGCGTTTCACCGCCCTCCTCGATCCGACCCAACGAAATCTGCAGATAGAGATCTTTTGCCCCCGACGTCGCCCGGACAAACTCCGGTTTCAATAGCCCGCGACCGTCCACCGCATCGGACAGCCATTCGCTTATCGGGCGTCCCATCCCTTCGACAAGGTCATAAAGCGGTGGGAATTCCTCGCCATTCAAACCCAATAATTTCCGGGCCGGTTCATTCGCAGTTAACACACGCCCCGAAGGTGCAATCTGAAGCACCGGAACAGGAAGGCCGTGCAACACATCAGGCGTGTTTGCGTTCATCGCCAATGAGCTTCTCAGGTTGTTTTTGCCTGCACCAGAATTGGCCTCGTGCTGCGGTGACAGGATGATATCCGTGCGGGTGTCATCTTTGAAAAGCACGACCTGATCATGGCCAAGAACCGCTACATCGGCGCCAATACCGACATTCTGATCCTCAAGAATGGAACGCGCAGCCGCGTTTGCCGCAAGCACGTTGCCGTCTGCCGCAATAGACAAGTAAGGTGTTGAACCCGCGAATGCGGACACCAGGTCGTTTCGTTCCAACTTGGTCACGCGCCAAAGGAACCGACCTCTTGCGACGGAAACAACTTCGGTCAAAACCAGCCCAGTGCACGTCGAGATACGTTCCGAGGAGCGCCCCACCTTTTTTGCGCGGCCCACAAGCCGTTCGACGACCGACGCACCCGACGCGATATGCCGTGTTAGAACAGTTGACGTCTGCGCGCCAATTTTCGCGTCGAGCTCTTCGATCGCCAGAGTGTTGGAAACTTTGACGACGCCGTCTGCATCCGAAACAAACGACGCTTCGCTCGACGCATGAACAAGGCGTGACAGAATTTGATGCTCAATG
>CALLWO010000068.1 GCA_938016355.1 uncultured Boseongicola sp.
GCTTTTCCAGAAGATTGCGAGCGACAATGGCGTGCCGTTGGAAGTGTCACCTTTGATGATCGAGATCATGAAAGACGGGATGGCGCGCTATGGGGATCGTGCGCAATCCGACGACATCATCCGAAGGCTGGAAGAGGCGACTGGGTTGGATATCACGGCCCCCGGCTTTCCGCCCGAAATGCTGGATGATGAGCCCGAAGAAGCCGGGTATGAGGTGGTTGTGAAACGCGGCTGAACCGCCGTAAGCTTGTGGCCATGGCAGACAAACCCGATCTTGAACGCGCTTATGCGCTGGAAACGACCGAGGACAACAAACGGTTCTATCGCGACTGGGCCGAGACCTATGATGCGGTTTTCGTTGCGGAAACCTCCTATCAATTGCCGGATTTGGTCGCGCAGACCTTTGTCGATCAGGGCGGTGGCTGGCCAGTGCTGGATGCCGGGTGCGGGACCGGCGTTTTGGGTGAAAGGCTCCCCAGGGGTGCGGTGATCGACGGGGTCGATTTGTCGGCTGAAATGCTGGACGTAGCGCAAAGCAAGGGGCGGTATCGCCGCTTGATTGAAGCCGATTTGAAGGCGCCATTGCCGCTTGAGACGGGCATTTATTCCGGTTTGATCAGCGCGGGCACCTTCACCCATGGCCATGTCGGGCCGGAGGCGTTCCACGAATTGTTTCGGGTTTTAGCGCGTGGGGCGCTTGGCGTGATCAGCGTGAAACCCGAGGTTTGGGAGCGCTATGGATTTGACGAGGCGCTGGAGGCGCATGGACAGGACGGGGTGATTGTCGACGTTGAGGTGCGCCACGTTCCGGTTTATCGCGATCCTGACATGGCGCCCGTTGGCCATGGCGATGATGCCGGGCTGATCGTTAGCTTTCGGCGGCGATAACACGACATGGCGCGCACGATTTTGTTGAACAAACCCTTTGGTGTGTTGTCCCAGTTTACGGACGTGAAATCCCCGACCGAACGGCCGACGCTTTCGGGTTTTGGTTTGCCCGAGGGCGTTTATCCCGCCGGACGGTTGGATCGCGACAGTGAGGGCTTGCTGGTTCTGACCGATGACGGACGGCAACAGGCGCGCATATCCAGCCCGCGGGCGAAGACAGAAAAAACCTATTTGGTGCAAGTCGAAGGTGCGCCGGTGGAGGGCGATCTCGAAGGGCTTCGGGCGGGTGTGACGTTGAAAGATGGACCGACGCGACCGGCCAAAGTGCGATTGATTGATCCACCCGATCTTTGGTCGCGCGATCCGCCTGTGCGGTTTCGGAAATCCGTTCCTGACCAATGGCTTGAGATCACAATCACCGAAGGTCGAAACCGCCAGGTCCGGCGAATGACGGCTGCCGTTGGGTTTCCGACGCTGCGGCTTGTGCGCTGGCGCGTTGGAGGATGGAGCGTCGAGGGGCTGGCGCCCGGTGCGTGGCGCGACGCCTGAGATATCCGCCGGATTTTGCACATTTTCCGCCCCGTGCTAGGATTTCTTCATTGTTAAGACATTGGAGAACGGGATGGATCGTAGATCGCTATTGTTAGGAGGCAGCGCGGGCCTGGTCGGCGCGCCAGTATTGGGGCCGGTGTCGGCTTGGGCAAATCCAAAGCATGACGACGACAGCGAGCGACGGCTTGATCGGAGGCGCATTAGGTTGACGGCGCAAGGTGTCCTATCGCTCGTTACGCTGACGTATATGGTTATCGTTATCAACAATCAGCTTATTGGCTGGAACCTTCAGCGCGAGTTTGACCGCACGCCGCTTGATCGGGTCGATGGGTCGAAGGTGCCGCTTTTTGGAGGACTTTTGCGCCCAACGGTGAATGCGCGCCTGCAGACCATGGACTTTATCGGACAGTTCGTTTTGGTGAATACCTTGCTGGTGTTGGTGCTGTCAGCGGCGATGGCCGCGCGGCCGCGTCGTGCGACACTGGTTCACGAAAACTCCGAGTTTGAGATCCCCGGTCGACCAAAACCGATCAACGCGCCGGGACTGATCGAACGCGCGTCAGAGGGGAAATTCATCCCGGAATCAGGGGCATATCTTGACAGCGACACCGGCGAGCTGATTGCCCTCATCCCCGAGCATCTGGCATCGATCAAGCCGCCGAAACGATAATCGCGCTGGCGATGGATACGCGAGGCACATAGCTGCGTGCCACATGTGACACGAAAAAGGCCCGGCAATCACCGGGCCTTTTTGGTTTTGATTATCGTGTTTGCTCAGTCGATCTTGGGCAGGAGCGTGTCGAGGGATGCTTTTGCATCGCCATAGAACATCCGCGTGTTTTCCTTGAAGAAAAGCGGATTTTCGATGCCCGAGTAACCGGTTCCCTGCCCGCGTTTTGAGACGAACACCTGTTTGGCTTTCCAGCATTCCAGCACCGGCATGCCAGCGATGGGGCTGTTGGGATCGTCTTGGGCCGCGGGGTTCACGATGTCGTTGGAGCCGATCACGATGGCGACGTCGGTCTCGGGGAAGTCGTCGTTGATCTCGTCCATTTCCAGC
Organism: uncultured Boseongicola sp.; assembly: GCA_938016355.1. Classification (GTDB taxonomy): domain Bacteria; phylum Pseudomonadota; class Alphaproteobacteria; order Rhodobacterales; family Rhodobacteraceae; genus CALLWO01. The sequence continues at coordinate 2,501 of CALLWO010000068.1, forward strand.
ACGATGTCGTAGGGCACTTTGGCCTCTGCGAGAAGCACGTTCATGTGCCCCGGCAAGCGGCCCGCAACGGGGTGGATTGCAAAGCGCACGTTTTTGCCTTGCGCACGCAGCTTGCGCGTGAGGTCCGCCACAGCCGTTTGCGCCTGTGCCACCGCCATGCCGTAGCCGGGGATGATCACGATGCTGTCGGCCTCGTTCAGTGCGGCGGCAACCCCGTCGGCGTCGATTGCAATTTGCTCGCCTTCGACCTCCATTTGCGGGCCAGCCGCGCCACCAAAGCCGCCGAGGATCACGCTCACGAAGGACCGGTTCATCGCCTTACACATGATGTAGGACAAGATCGCGCCGGACGAGCCGACCAAGGCGCCGACCACGATCAGGAGGTCATTGCCAAGGCTGAAGCCGATGGCCGCCGCTGCCCAGCCGGAATAGCTGTTGAGCATTGAGACAACGACGGGCATATCCGCGCCGCCGATCCCCATGATCAGGTGATACCCGATGAAGAGCGCAAGCAGCGTCAGAAGGATCAGCGTCCAGCTTCCTGCATCGCCAAAATACATGATGGCAAACAAGAGCGAGAGCGCCGCCGCACCTGCGTTCAAAAGGTGCCCACCGGGCAGTTTCGCAGCCGCGCTGTCGACCCGCCCTGAGAGCTTGCCATAGGCGATGAGCGACCCGGTGAAGGTGACCGCACCGATCCAGATGCCAAGCACCAGTTCGACTTTGAGGATCGTTATTTCCACCGGCGTTTTCTTGGCCACGAGTTCGGCAAAGACGCCTTCGACGCCATTGCCTGCGGCTTTTGCCACCTCGACCATGCCGATGGTGATGTCCGCGTTAAAGCCGACGAAAACCGCCGCGAGCCCGACCAGCGAGTGCATGATCGCAACCAGTTCGGGCATTTGGGTCATTTCGACTTTGGTGGCGAGTTGATAGCCGACAACGCCGCCCATCGCGATCAGGATAAGTGACAACCACCAAAGCCCCGCGCCGGGGCCCATGAGAGTTGCGACAACCGCGATGGCCATGCCGACGATGCCGTACCAGACCGCACGTTTCGCGCTTTCCTGTCCCGAAAGACCGCCGAGCGAGAAGATGAAAAGAACCGCTGCGACGACGTAAGCGGCTGTTGTGAAACCGAAATCCATTGCTCAGGCCCCCTTCAAGATTTCTGGAACATGGCAAGCATGCGCCGGGTGACAAGGAAGCCGCCGAATATGTTCACAGCCGCCATCAACACCGCGGCCATGGCAAGGATCGTGATGATCACTGAGCTTGATCCGATTTGGATCAGTGCGCCCAATATGATGATCGACGAGATTGCGTTGGTCACGGCCATGAGTGGCGTATGCAGCGAATGCGAGACGTTCCAGATCACCTGGAAGCCGACGAACACGCTCAGCACGAACACGATGAAGTGCTGCATGAAGCTGGCCGGTGCGACGGTGCCCACAAGCAGGATCAACGCACCGCCGATAGCGAGACCGCCAACTTGCGTCATGGTTTCCTTTTTGAAAGCAGCCGTCTCTGCGGCGCGCTTTTCTTCGGCCGTCAGCTCTTTGGGTTTGTCTTTCTTGGGCTGGGCCGCAATTGCCTTTGTCTTGGGCGGCGGGGGCGGCCAGGTGATTTCGCCCTGATGGGTGACAGTCGCGCCCCGGATCACGTCATCTTCCATATCATGCACGACGACGCCGTCTTTTTCGGGCGTCAGGTCGGTCATCATGTGTCTGATATTGTTAGAATAAAGCAGCGAAGATTGCGCGGCCATCCGGCTTGGGAAATCGGTGTAGCCAACGATTGTCACGCCGTTCTCGGTGACGAATTTCTCGTCCGCTTTGGTCAATTCGCAGTTGCCGCCACGCTCGGCAGCTAGGTCAACGATGACCGAACCCGGCTTCATCATCTCGACCATGTCTTTGGTCCACAGGATCGGCGCATCGCGGTTCGGGATGAGCGCGGTGGTGATGACGATGTCGATATCGGGCGCCAGCTCGCGGAATTTTTTCAACTGAGCTGCGGCGAATTCCGGTGAGGAAACCGCGGCGTACCCGCCGGTGGCCGAGCCGTCCTGCGCTTCTTCCTCGAAGTCGAGATAGACGAATTCGGCGCCCATGGACTCGATCTGTTCTGCCACGTCGGGGCGCACGTCAAAGGCCAGCGTGATGGCACCAAGCGAGGACGAGGTGCCGATGGCGGCCAGACCCGCGACGCCGGCGCCCACGACGAGAACTTTCGCGGGGGGCACTTTACCGGCGGCTGTCACCTGACCGGTGAAGAAACGACCAAAGTTGTTTCCTGCTTCAATAACAGCGCGATAGCCGGCGATGTTCGCCATGGACGAAAGCGCGTCCATCTTCTGCGCGCGGCTGATGCGGGGGACCATATCCATCGCGATCACGCTGGCGCTTTGTGCTTTTGCCGTTTCCATCAGCGCTTCGTTGGCGGCAGGATAGAAGAACGAGATCAGGGTCTGACCATCGGAAAGCGATTTGGTTTCGTCTTCCGTTGGTGGGCGTACTTTGGCGACGATGTCAGCATCCGACCAGATGGCGTCTTTGGAAACAACGCTCACACCGGCGGCTTCATAGGCTGCGTCGTCAAAACCGGCGGCCCCGCCGGCTCCTGCTTCGATCAGACATTCATAGCCGAGCTTTTGCAGGTCTTTGGCGCTTGCAGGCGTCATGGCGACGCGCGCTTCACCCGTCGCCGTTTCTTTTGGCGCTCCGATTTTCATGGGCTGTCCCCCTTGATTGGTCGTCATTTCCCCAGGGTAAATGGGGCGGATTCCAATGTTGTCTAATTGGTGCGGGCAAAATTCACAATGCGACAGTCCGTTGGGCGGAAGAACCGGTCAGATCCAGCGGCGCGTCTGTCGTTTGTAATCGTCAAATTCAAGGCCGAATTCTTTTGCGAGCACGGCTTCTTCGGCTTTGATGAAACGCGCCACCAGCACCCAGACGAGCACCGGCGTGAGGATCAGTCCGAAGAGACGACCGTGATAAAAGCTAAGGCCCGCAAGCAGACAGACATCGGCGAAATAGATTGGATTGCGCGACAGGCGAAAGACGCCGTTGGTGATCATGGCTTTGGGGGTTTGACGCGGAACGACGCTTGTTTTGGCTTGGGCAAACGCGGCCAGCGCGCCGAGGAACATCAGCACAGCCACACCGATCAGGAGGAGGCCAAGCTGCGGAATATGCGCCCAAGAAGTGTAGAGCGGCAGCACCCACGTCAGAGCGATAAAGCTGACGGTCCAGACAGGTGGGAGATCAATCCATTTCATGGACATACCCTAGCGCGGGATTAACGGACAGGCTATGGCGGTTTCATGACCGATTTTGCACAGACAAAGACACTTTTTGAGTTGCCCGAGGGGGTCATTTATCTTGATGGCAACTCGCTTGGTCCGGTGCCGAAAGGTGTGGAAGCGCGCGTCGGCGAGATGATTGCAAACGAGTGGGGCAAGTTGCTCATTACCGCCTGGAACAAGGCGGGCTGGATGGCGATGCCGCGCGTTTTGGGCGACCGCGTGGGTCGATTGATTGGCGCGCCGGAAGGATCGGTGGTGTTGGGCGATACGCTGACATTGAAGGTCTATCAGGCTTTGGCGGCGTCGCTTGAGCTTAACCCCGAACGCCGGGTGATTTTGTCTGATAGCGGCAACTTCCCGAGCGATCTTTATATGGCCGAAGGTCTGATTAAAACGCTGGATCGCGGACATGAACTGAAGCTTGCCGCGCCCGAAGATGTGTTGGCTGCGATCGACGAGGACGTGGCGGTTTTGATGCTGACCGAAGTCGATTACCGCACCGGGCGGCGGCATGATTTGACGGCGCTGACGGCGCGGGCCCGAGAAGTCGGGGCATTGGTGATTTGGGACCTTGCGCATTCGGCGGGGGGATTTGCGGTGGATGTCTCCACCAATGGCCCGGATTTCGCGGTCGGGTGCACGTATAAATATCTGAACGCTGGCCCCGGCAGCCCGGCGTTTATCTATGTTGACCCTGCGCTGGCGGGCGACGTGCGCCCTGCCCTTTCGGGTTGGCTTGGCCATCGTGCGCCGTTTGATTTTGAATTGACGTACCACGCGGGCGACGGGATTGACCGGATGCGGGTCGGGACGCCTGCGATGTTACAGTTTGCGGCGCTGGAGGTGGCGCTGGAAGTCTGGGAGGGTGTGTCGCTCGACGATGTGCGGGCGCGCTCGATTGAATTGTCTGAACTGTTCATTTCGGAGGTCGCACGGCGCTGTCCGGAGGTGACGCTGGCCTCTCCGCGCGCGGCGGACGCGCGCGGCTCGCAGGTGTCGTTTCGCCACCCAGAGGGCTATGCGGTGATGCAGGCGTTAATCGCTCGCGGTGTGATTGGCGATTTTCGCACACCCGACATTTTACGATTTGGCGTGACGCCGCTTTATATCGGTGAAGACGACATCATCGGCGCGGTGGATGTTCTGGAAGACATATTGACCAACCGGCTCTGGGACAGGCCTGAGTTTAAAACGCGGGCGTTTGTGACCTGATCAGTCTGCGAGCCACGTGTCGTAGTCACTCACCAAAAGATGTGTCGGATCAACGTCTTCGTCGATTTTGGCAAAGCGGCCGATGGGTTCGCGGAAGATGTTGTCGGTGACGTCATCGTTGACGGTTGACACCTCTCCGATCAGCACGTCACCGCCCTCGCCCCAGAAGGCATGCCAGTCACCGGGCGCAAGTGTAATGCTTTCGCCGGTGGCAAATCTGAGTTTTTCGCCGGGGCCATAGGGACGTTCGATTCCGTCGCAATAGACAACGCCGCCACGATCCGTCGAGCAATTGCCGTCATCATCCGAGCCAAAGAGTTCGATTACCATCGTCGCGCCGCCACGGTTGATGATGTCTTCGGATTTGATGACATGGGTGTGCATTGGGCTGATCTGATCCTGTCGGCTGATCAGGAGTTTTTCCGCATACACCATCCCGCGCCCGCGTTCGAGGTCGACAAGCTGACCGTTGCGGAGCGTGAACAGGAAAAGACCGAGGTTGTCGAAATCGCCCTGCCCGTAATCGGTGATGTCCCATCCCATGCGCGCATCGATAATGCGACGAGCCTTCGCCCGGTTGGCGCGAAATTCATCCGGTGACCAATAGGCAAAGGGGGGCAGTGTGAAGCCGTGGTGCCGGATGAGATCGTCGGCAGCGGCCATGATTTCGTTAATCTCGGAGCGTTTCATGACCGAAGTCTTACTGCGATTTTCGCGGGTATTCCAAGCGCGAAGTGCGAAACAGGTTTAGTTCGGCTCAGGCGCTTTTGAGATGCTTGGCGCGGCCGCGCGATTGCCAGTCCCGCATCGCATCGCCAAAGGCCCCAAAGAGCTTTTGCGAAACGGGGTCTTTCGCTGCCTGATATTCAGGATGCCATTGAACCCCGAGCGTGAAGCCCGGTGCGCCTTCGACATAGATCGCTTCGGGCGTGCCGTCAGGCGCGTAGCCGTCGATGACAATGCGCTCGCCTTTTTCTTTGATGCCCTGACCGTGAAGGGTGTTCGTGCGCACCACAGTCGCGCCCATGATCCTCGCAAATTCGCCGCCTTTGGTGAATGTAACGTCGTGGCGCAGTTCGAATTTCTCTTCGATGGTGCCATCGGGGGGCATGCGGTGGTTCATGCGCCCGGGAAGGTCGCGGATTTCAGGGTACAGCGTGCCACCCATGGCGACATTCAGTTCCTGAAACCCACGGCAAATCGCAAGGAACGGCTGACCGCTGGCCACACATCGGCGGATCAGCGGCAGCGTAAGATTGTCCCGGTCGGGATCGAACATTCCATGGGCATCAGTGGCTTCTTCGCCGTATTCTTTCGGGTGCACGTTCGGGCGTCCACCGGTAAACACAAAGCCATCACAGGTTTCGACAAGGTCTTCGATATCAACAAGCGCGGGATCGGAAGGAACGATCAGTGGCAGGCCGCCGGACACGTCGCGCACGGCCTCGGCGTTCATACGACCGCCGGTAAACGCCGGGTATTCGTCGTTGATTAGATGGAAATTGCCAATAATGCCTACGACGGGACGCGCCATGTCATGCCTTTCTTCGTTGCCTCATAGGTAAAACATTGAGGCATGAAGTAAACGTTTCTGGCGCACATCTGGTTGTGCAAAAAATGATAGGTGAGCGACGGGCGGCGCTTGTTCGTGCAGCGCCGCACGTTCTGGATCGAGATTTCTGCGCGTCGCCCCCCTTTTAGAGGGAAGCTTTCAGTTCAAGACGACGCTGGTGCAGCACCGGCTCGGTATACCCGGACGGTTGCGCACGCCCTTCGAAGACCAGATCGCGGGCGGCTTTGAAAGCGATACCGTCGAAATCCGGCCCCATTGGGCGATAAAGCGGGTCGTGGGCGTTTTGACCATCGACCACAACGGCCATACGTTTCATGATCTCCATCGCGTCGTCCTTGGAGACGATGCCGTGATGCAGCCAGTTGGCGATATGCTGGGCCGAGATGCGGCAGGTTGCGCGGTCTTCCATCAGGCCGACGTCGTTCACATCCGGCACTTTGGAGCAGCCCACACCCTGGTCGATCCAACGCACAACGTAGCCAAGAATGCCCTGAGCGTTGTTTTCAACTTCGCGGGTGATCTGTTCGCTGCTCCATTTCTGGAACGTGGCCAGAGGAATATCGAGGATGGCGTCGACATGGGCGCGCGGACCGCCCTTTTTGAGCTTGGCCTGCACGGCAAACACATCGACCTTGTGGTAATGAAGCGCGTGGAGCGTTGCGGCTGTCGGGGACGGCACCCAGGCGCAGTTCGCGCCCGATTGCGGGTGTTCGATCTTTGCCTGAAGCATCCCCGCCATTTGATCGGGCATGGCCCACATACCCTTGCCGATCTGCGCTTTGCCTGACAGACCACAGGCCAGACCGACATCGACGTTGCGGTTTTCGTAAGCCGAGATCCAGCCTTTGCGTTTGATGAAATCCTTGCGGCTGAAGGGCCCTGCTTCCATCGAGGTGTGAATTTCGTCGCCGGTACGATCCAGAAAGCCTGTGTTGATAAACGCGACCCGCGACTTTGCGGCGCGAATGCATTCCTTAAGGTTCACGGACGTGCGGCGCTCCTCGTCCATGATGCCGAGTTTGACGGTGTTGGCAGGGAGGTCGAGGGCAGCTTCGACGGCTGTGAAGATGTCATTCGCGAATGCCACTTCGTCGGGACCGTGCATCTTGGGTTTCACGACATAGACAGACCCCTGAACGGAATTTCCGCTTTCACGGGCTAGATCGTGGCGCGCGATCAGCGTGGTGATCATCGCGTCCATCAGACCTTCGAACACTTCGTTTCCGTCGGCATCCGTAATGGCCGGGTTGGTCATGAGGTGACCGACATTGCGCACCAGCATGAGCGCGCGGCCTTTTAGAGCGATCTCGCTGCCGTCGGGCGCGGTATAGACGCGATCCTCGTTCAGGCGACGGGTAACGGTGGTGCCGCCTTTTTCGAACGTGTCTTCGAGCGTGCCATTCATCAGGCCGAGCCAGTTGCGATAGGCTTGCACCTTGTCTTCGGCGTCCACGCAGGCGACGCTGTCTTCGCAATCCATGATGGCGGACATCGCCGCTTCGATCTGAATATCAGCGAGGCCTGCCTGATCACGGCTGCCGATGCGGTGGGTGCGATCAAAGTTCAGTTCGACATGAAGGCCGTGGTTCTTGAGCAAGACGCTGTCGGGCGATTTGGGGTGGCCACGGTAGCCGGCGAATTTCGTCGGATCGACCAGCGGCATGTCATCGACGAGCAATTGGCCGCCTTTGACGTGATAGCGGCGCGCGTCGGCGTGGCTGGTCCCATCGAGCGCGAAGGCCTCGTCAAGAAATACACGTGCACGCGCGACAACCCGTGCCCCACGACCCTTGTTGTAAGGTCCGCTTGGCGCGGCGCCGTCGATGGCGTCGGTGCCATAAAGCGCGTCATAAAGGCTACCCCAGCGCGCGTTGGCTGCGTTCAGGGCATAGCGCGCGTTGGTGATTGGCACGACAAGTTGAGGCCCCGGCACGTTTGCAATCTCGGGGTCGACGTTGGTGGTCTCGATCTCGAACGCGTCGCCCTCGGGCACAAGATAACCGATGCTTTGGAGGAAGGCCTTGTAGGCGGTGTGATCGTGCGGCGCATTGCGGTTTTGGCGGTGCCAGTCGTCGATCTGGGATTGCATCGTCTCGCGGGTCGCAAGGAGATCACGGTTGCGCGGAGTCATGGTTGCGACGAGGTCAGCGAACCCGGACCAGAACGCATCCGCGATGACACCGCTTTCTGGCAAAGCTTCTGTTTCAATAAAGTTTGCCAGCAATGCGCTGACATTCAGGCCGTGACGGGTCACTCGATCGGACATGGGCATGCGCCTCGCAAATTTAGGTGTCAGATGCTCATAAAAAAGGCATCCATCATGCGCAAGCGAATTGGTATACTTTGGTATCCAATCAAGACTTTTTCGATTGGCAGCGTTTGGAGCAATACCGCACGTTTTCCCAATCTTTTGCCCATTTGCGCCGCCACGTGAACGCGCGCCCGCAGGTCGCACAGGATTTCACCGGCAAATCTTTCTTTGCGACGCCGCGCATGACATCCCCCTTGCGTTGGTCCCGAATTTCTCTCAAGTCTCGGGCATGGAACCACCATTTAGCTTTACCCGGCACGCGCGCCAGCTTTCCAGCCTGCTTGGCGTCGCTTTGGGGTTTATCGGTTTGATTTTGCTGATTTTCGTAGTTCACGCGCATCCGGCTTTCATCGCGGTATTAGCCGTGTTGTTGTCGCCAGCAATTTGGGATTTGGTGGTCAACGCGAGGGCCGAAATGCAGGTCAATGACACAACGCTTTCCTGGCGTGTTGGTCGGCGTGCCGGAGAGGTCGCGTTAAGCGATATTGAACGCGTTAAAGCGGTCACGACGCTTGATCTTTCCCAGCGGGCGACGGTGTTCACCCGGTCAGGAAAAAAGCTTTATATTCCATCGCCTTGCATGCCGCCTAGTCGGACATTTGATGCCCAGATGATCAACCGCAAAGTGCCCTTTCACCGCGCATTGTTCTAAGGGAAATCGGCAGGTTTTGGCCGGTTGGGCGCGAATGACGCTGCGACCAAGATTCCAAAACCTTGAAATGGTATGAGACCGTCATCAATATGTTGCGTTGCGTGACGTAGTAGAGTGCTATGAGAAACCGTATTGATCCATTGATTGGCGAACGCGCGCCTTGGTTGTTTCACGACACCTGGACGGCAAAAGCAGCGCGCGCGAGTTTGATGAAGCTGTTGGGTTATGAGCGCACGCTGGAGCTTGCGGAGCTTTATCGCGACTGGCCAACAGACCACATCATGCGGCATATGGCCGGGCAGCTTGCACGAGATGTAGAGGTCACCGGGCTGGAAAACATCCCACGCCAAGGGCCTGCGCTGATTGTGGTCAATCACCCGACGGGGATCGCCGATGGCATCATTTTGCACCATTTGATCTGGCCGCTGCGCCCCGATCTTTTCATCTACGCCAATTCTGACATCTTGCGTATATTACCTCAGTTTGACAGCCTCATTGCGCCGGTGGAATGGCGTCGCGACAAACGCAGTCACGGCAAGACGCGCGAGACAATGAAATACACCAAAACGGCCATTGAGAACGGGCGGATCGGTGTGATTTTCCCGTCTGGCCGGTTGGCAAAACGTCGGGGTTTGCGGCTTTATGAGCGCGAATGGATGTCATCGGCCGCGATGATTGCGCGCAAGTATGATTTGCCGGTTATCCCAATCAATTTACGTGCGCGCAATTCAGCGCTTTTCTATCTTTTCGATTTCATCCATCCGAGCCTGCGCGACATCACTTTGTTCTATGAAACCTTGAACAAAGACCGCCAACCCTACCGCGTGAGCGTTGGCGAGGCGATTTCGCCAAGCGCGCTTCCGGCGACGTCCGAGGACGGGATTGAGATGCTGCGCAATGCGACGTTGAACCTTGGCGGGCGTCATGCGCCGACGGTGTCTTTGGTCCAAAATTCAAGATTTCCGAGCTGGGCGCGGTAATTATATATCGCTTTTGCCATAAAGTTGCCGAAAACTTAGGGAAATAAGGTCTCTGACACGGCGGAGGCTTTAGGCTATGGCGTTAGATACGACCCTTTTGGTTGGTGGGCTGGCAACAGTTTTCACGGGGCCGGTGGGTATTGCGTTTTCGCTGACCCTTCTCGGGGCCATTTGCATGGGCAGTTTGCGCAAATACAAAACGCAGCGCCACTATGTGCCAATCTCGGAAACCGACGAACCCAAGATCCCGCGCGAGCAAATGATCCCGGTGGTGCAAACCGATCCGGATCACATCGAAAAAGCCGCCATCATGAACCGCGTGAGTCATCTGGCTGTGGAAAACGACTGGGCGACGCTGGCCAGTGAGATTGCCCGTTGGGAGAGCGAGCTTGAGGCGACGCCCGGAGGCGCGCGCAAACACGAGATCGGCGCAGATGCCTGTCTGATCGGGCTTCAGACGTTGCTCGATGATGCGCCGCGCCGCACGCTGAGCGATCTTGAAAAGGCCGAGTGCGAGGCGCTGCGATTTGTAGAGCGCCACAAGGCTGACCCACAAAACCACATTCTGGCGGTGCTGGCGGCGAAAGCGCATTTGATGATCGCGCGGAATTGCCGGGCGGACTTTTGGCCCGAAGCGGAAAAATCGACAGCCTGGCGACAGATGGCGCACCATTATTTGCGGGCTGAAACGATTTTGATGCCGCTTGATCCGGTGGCGTTCATGTCGCCGCTTTTGGCGGGTGCTTATTACGAGCTGTCCCAGGGAATGCCAGACGGCGGTGCGCGGATGCGCCCGGCATTTGAGGATTGGATCGATCTTGATCCGTCCAATCCGCGGATTTACGCCGCGCATATGCCGTTTCTGATCGACACCGACGCGGATGCCGTTGCGATTGCTCTGGAGGAGGCCGCGCGCGCAGATGAGCGGACATCCGAAACCTTGGGGCACGCGGGCTATGCGTTGTGCCTTTTGCCGGTGCTTGACGAATTGGACGGATTGCGCGGCGCGATGGAAACGGACCGATTTGCTGCCGGGTTGATGGATATTGCGTCACTTTCCGGGACGCAATCAGAGACAAATTGGGCCATTTCGACGCTTGCCGATGAGATTGACGTGGCAACTGGCGAGGCGCACAACATTTTGCAATCTGCTCTTGATGCCTTGGTCCGGCGCAATCTGACCGTGATTTACCCGCGTCTTTGGAGCCGCGATCTGGAGGCCATTCGCGCGTGCCTTCGCGAAGCGTTTTCGCGCACGGGCGAGCCAAGTATCTCCCAAAGTCAGCTTTATGCCCCGCCCGAGGCGAAGGCGGCCTAAGGGCGCTGGCGGGGTCGTACCGAAGAGAGCGGACGGCAATAGGTCTGGCGGCGGGTGTAGCGTTGCATATCGCGACGCATCCAGTCGTTTCGGATCGGCCCCCAGTCAGCGGCCACGCCTTTCCAACGGTTTTCCTTGATTGAAATGGCCGTGTCGCGCGGCACGGTGATCGCCATGATACGAATGGCGCAATTGAGGTTCGCGCCCGCGTCTTTCAGGCCATCGCCAGTTTGGACGCGGCAGGAGCGAAATTCAGCCGTGGGCGGATATATCTGAAGCAGGCCGAACCATCGTCCATTGCCGCCAACCGCGTCGGTGCGCCATGTGCTTTCGTAGCGCGAGAGCGTGGAAAGAAGGGCGGACCAAAAGGCCGCGCGGTCTTTTCGGTCGGCATCTGGATATGCCGGGCACCATTCGTCGATGTCGCGCGGGACAACGTCAAGAAGTGGCTGGCCGTGGGTTTCGACGGCTGACAGTGCGATGCGGGTCCAAAGCTCCCCGTTTTGACGATGCTCCCATCTTGCACGAGGAAGGTTCGTATCACGTGGCTTTGGAAGTTTTGAGAGGTATTCGGGAGCGAACACAGGATTATCTGTGGCCGAATTTTGCGAGAATGCAGATGAAGGAAGCCATGCAACCAGCCCCGCCACAAGGATAAATGCTAACTTTGACAATACGGCAGATCGCTGGTGTAGGTTTGAATGTCGCTGCGCTTGCGCGCCTGATGAAACGGTCCCCAATCGGCAGCAATGCCGCGCATGCCTTGTGAAATGACGCCATCGCGAGGCACGGTTTCTGCCATGATCCGGATAGCGCAGGACAGATTGGACGCACCCGATTTCAACGCGTCAGCCGAGGTTGCATTGCAGCCGTACCCGCGCGCGGTTGCGGGTGAAATTTGCAAAAGTCCGTGCCAGCGCCCGTCGCCGCCTGAGGCTTCTGGGCGCCAGGTGCTTTCGTGAAACGACAACGATGCCAGCAGATTGACCCAGAAGGCCTTTCGCTTCTTGGCGCCAAGGTCCGGATAGGCCGGGCAGTATTTCGAAATATCGGCAGGCACGAGTGAGACCAGCGGTGCCCCGTGGGCATCCAGCGCTTTGAGCGCGGCGTTTGTCCAACGCGCGCTGCCGGGCGTGTCGTCCCAGCGCACTTTGACGATGTCAGGTGACGCGACGCGAGGCTCTGGTTTTGGCGCACGGCTGCACGAGAACGCCACAAGCGCGACCGCCACAACGGCGAGAACCCCGATTTTTGCCATGTGCATCACTGCTCCTGACGCCCCTTCCAAGAAGTGGACCACAGAATGCGGGCGTCCCGCAAGCTTGGCGGAAGGACAAACGTCGGTATGTTACAGGTTTTCAGCAGGTTTCTGCCCCTTGTCGGCGCGCCTGCGCTCGCCTAAAACCGGGCTCAACACGCCATGGGAAACGTTATGCTTGATCTGACTTACGAAACACCTGCGCCAAAAGTTATTGCTGGTGCGACCGGCGATTGGGAACTTGTGATCGGGCTCGAAGTCCATGCGCAGGTTGCGTCGAACTCTAAGCTGTTTTCGGGCGCATCGACGCTGTTTGGATCCGAGCCAAATTCGAATGTGGCGTTTGTGGATGCGGCGATGCCGGGCATGTTGCCGGTGATCAACGAGTTTTGTGTCGAACAGGCCGTGCGGACCGGGTTGGGTTTGAAGGCGGAGATCAATCTGCGCTCGGCATTTGATCGCAAGAACTACTTCTATCCGGATTTGCCGCAGGGCTATCAGATCAGCCAGCTTTATCACCCGATCGTGGGTGAAGGCGAAATACTGGTCGATATGGGCCCCGGCGTCGCGCGTTTGGTGCGGGTCGAGCGCATTCATCTGGAGCAGGACGCGGGCAAGTCGATCCATGACATGGACCCGCATATGTCGTTTGTGGATTTGAACCGCACTGGTGTGGCTTTGATGGAGATCGTCAGCCGACCCGATATTCGCGGACCAGAAGAGGCCGCGGCCTATGTCGGCAAGCTGCGTCAGATCCTGCGCTATCTCGGCACATGCGATGGCAATATGCAGAACGGAAACATGCGCGCGGATGTGAACGTATCCGTCTGTCGACCCGGTGATTATGAGAAATATCAGGAGAGCCAGGACTTCAGCCATCTTGGCACGCGGTGCGAGATCAAGAACATGAACTCGATGCGGTTCATTCAGATGGCGATCGAGGTTGAGGCGCGTCGCCAAATCGCGTTGATCGAGGACGGAAAAGACGTCGTCCAAGAAACCCGCCTTTACGATCCCGACAAGAACGAAACGCGGTCGATGCGGTCCAAAGAAGAGGCACACGACTACCGCTATTTCCCCGATCCTGACTTGCTGCCTTTGGAAATCGAACAAGGCTGGGTGGATGACATCGCCAGCACTCTGCCTGAACTACCGGATGCAAAAAAATCCCGCTTCATGTCCGACTTCGGCCTGTCTGATTATGACGCAAGCGTTTTGACAGCAGAGGCCGAGAATGCAGCCTACTTCGAAGCTGTCGCTGAGGGCCGGGATGGCAAGCTGGCAGCGAATTGGGTCATCAACGAACTTTTCGGTCGCTTGAAGAAAGACGACGACAAAGACATCACCGACAGCCCAGTTTCAGCAGACCAACTAGGTGGGATCATCACGCTGATCAAATCAGGTGACATCTCGGGCAAAATTGCCAAAGACCTGTTTGAGATTGTGTATACTGAAGGCGGTGACCCGGCGCAGATCGTCGACGACCGTGGCATGAAACAGGTGACCGACACTGGCGCCATTGAAACAGCACTGGATGAAATCATTGCGGGCAATCCAGCGCAGGTCGAAAAGGCGAAGGTCAATCCAAAGCTTGCAGGTTGGTTCGTCGGCCAAGTGATGAAGGCCACAGGCGGCAAGGCAAACCCTGCGATTGTAAACCAACTGGTCCAAGCAAAACTGGGGCTTTGATCCGCAAATGCCGGCGCAGTTGGGGTTTGGGTTTGCAAAACCTCCCCTTTCGAAACCGGCCCATCGTCGTTATGGCCTAACCCGCTGACAGGAGGCACAATGCTTTACCAATACAAAGTCATCCCCGCCCCAACTAAGGGTCTTAAAGCCAAAGGCGTCAAAAGCAGCCCTGACCGGTTCGCTAACGCATTGCAAACTGCCCTCAATGTCCTCGCAACCGATGGGTGGCAATACGTCCGTGCTGAAACCCTTCCGTCTGAAGAACGTGAAGGACTGATGGGAAAGACAACTGTTTTCCAAAACATGCTTATTTTCCGCAAGCCATTGGAAGCTGAAGCGGCCGAAATCATGGGTGCATTACCACCCCCGTTGGAAGAATCCGAACCAGACGAAGAACGCGTTGTCGAAGAGGATGACGATGCTGTGGACCAGTCTGAAGAGGACGGAGGGCCTGAAGAGGCCGTGCCGGCAGAATTCACGCACGCA
>CALLWO010000069.1 GCA_938016355.1 uncultured Boseongicola sp.
TCTTCTTCGGTTTTCGCGGAAGAGTTGGCTTGTCCATGCCGGACCAGAATAATTTCGCCCATGAGGTCTCCTTTCTCATGGGCGATATCGGATCAAGCGCGCCTTGCCAATCAGCGCGGGTCTTTGCTTCGCAAATATAACAGCCGCGCCAGCATCGCGCCAAAACCGATCGTCGCGGTGAGAAGAACAAACACCAACCAAGCGTTAACGTTCATTTCACGCGCCCGCGCTTCTGGCAAAACCAACACCCAAGCAATGGCTAATGCGAAGAGCAAATCAAGCCAGACCTGATTCCCAATCAAGTTTGCAGAATGATTGATCCAGAACATCATCAACCCGTCTTCAGCGATCGCCCAAACCGAGAACGCGCCGAAGGCCGCAGCGTAGATTGCCCAAAAAATCCAAAACCCGCGTGTTTTTGCAATTTCAGTAAATGTTGTGCTCACCGCAACTAAAACCGCGCCAAGCAGCCCGACCACTGGAAGTATCTGCACAAGTGTCATGTTATATCTCCAATACGACTCAACTATTGTAGCGACCGCTACACAACCATAATGTAGCGACCGCTACAATAGAAAAGATATGCCGCGCAAAACGATCAATCGTGAAGACGTGCTGAAAAAGATGGGAGCTCATGTTCTTGAACACGGGCTGAACACAGCGTCCTTGCGTCCGCTTGCCAAGGCCGCCGAGACGAGCGACCGAATGCTGATCTATCATTTTGGTAGTAAAGAAGCGTTGATCGCAGAGTTGTTGCAATTCCTTGCAAGAAACATGGCATTGGAGTTGGACAAAGCGCTTCCACCCGAGCCGGCACCGGACCTCAATGCCTGCTTGCGCGACATCGTCGCGCTGCTGCGGAGCCCGGCATTCGCGCCATTCATGCGCGTTTGGCTCGACATCGTTTCAAGCGCCGCACAAGGCAGCATCAGCCACTCCGTTATCGGCGGTGCGATGATCGAAGGCTTTTTCCAGTGGCTGCAAGGCCGATTACCAGACGACACTCCGGACCCGGAAACAACGGTGCGCGCTATGATGGCGCTGATTGAAGGCGTCGTGGTTCTGGATGCCGTTGGCCAAAGCGATGCCGCTGATCGCGCAATCGCGCATCTGTTTCCGATCTGACACGCGCGTTTCTTGGAACGCCGCATTTCCACCCGCCTCTGTCGTCTTTGAGGCGTTACGCACTCGCGTCCCATGGTCTACAATTGCTTCAAAGGGAGCCTTTCGATCATGTCCGACACCATCCGCTTCACGCTCGACGGCCAAGAGGTCGAGGCGCAAACCGGCGAAACCATCTGGGAAGTTGCCAAACGACACGGCACCACGATCCCTCATTTGTGTCACAAAGATGCGCCGGGATATCGCTCGGATGGGAATTGTCGCGCCTGCATGGTGTCGATCGACGGGGAACGGGTTCTGGCCGCCTCGTGCATTCGCACCCCTTCGGAAGGTATGAGTGTCTCCAGCCAGGGCGCGCGCGAAACTCAGGCGCGCAAAATGGTCATGGAAATGCTGGTCACAGATCAGCCTGAGAAAGAGACGGCACACGACACCTCCAGCCACCTCTGGGACATGGCCGATGCCCAAGGCGTTGAGGTCAGCCGCTTCCCCAAGCTCGAAGATGGTCGCATTCCTCTATTGGATGACAGCCACGTCGCCATGAGTGTGAATCTTGATGCCTGCATCCAATGCGGGCTCTGCGTGCGTGCCTGCCGCGAAGTACAGGTCAACGACGTGATCGGCATGGCGGGGCGCGGCCATGATGCTTACCCGGTGTTTGACATGGACGACCCGATGGGTGCCTCCACCTGCGTGGCCTGCGGCGAATGCGTGCAGGCCTGCCCGACCGGCGCGCTCATGCCTGCCAGCGTCACCAACGGTGCTGGCACCGGCGACAGCAAGGATTTCGACAACGAAGTCGACAGCATCTGCCCGTTCTGCGGCGTCGGCTGCCAGGTCTCGCTCAAAGTCAAAGACGGCAAGGTCAAGTATGTCGAAGGCATCAACGGTCCGGCCAACGAAGGTCGCCTCTGCGTCAAAGGCCGGTTCGGCTTTGACTATATCCACCACCCGCACCGGCTGACGAAACCGCTGATCCGGCGCGACGATGCGCCCGCAAAGGGCCTCAACGTCGATCCCGGCAACGTGCTTACCCATTTCCGCGAAGCAACATGGGACGAAGCGCTCGACGCCGCTGCCGGTGGTCTCAAAGGACGCGGCCGCGAAGTCGCGGGCTTTGGCTCGGCCAAATGCACGAACGAGGAAGCCTATCTCTTCCAGAAATTCATCCGCCAGGGCTTTGGTCACAACAACGTCGACCACTGCACGCGGCTCTGCCATGCCTCTTCGGTCGCGGCTTTGATCGAAAACGTCGGCTCGGGCGCGGTGACGGCCACTTTCAACGAGATCGAAAACGCCGATGTCGCCATCGTCATTGGTGCGAACCCCATTGAGAACCATCCCGTCGCGGCGACGTATTTCAAGCAATTCACCAAGCGCGGCGGCAAGCTGATTGTCATGGATCCGCGCGGGGTCGGCCTGCGCCGCTTTGCGACCCACATGCTGCAGTTTCGCCCCGGTGCGGACGTCTCAATGCTCAATGCGATCATGCATGTGATCGTCGAAGAAGAACTCTACGACCAGCAATACATCGAAGCCTACACCGAGAACTGGGAGGCCGAGAAAGCCCACCTTGCTGGGTTTGCGCCTGAGAAAATGTCCGAGATCTGCGGCATCGACGCCGAGACGCTCCGCACTGTCGCACGCGACTTTGCCAGCGCGAAAGCGGGAATGATATTCTGGGGCATGGGCGTTTCACAACACATCCACGGGACCGACAATTCACGCTGCCTGATTTCGCTTGCGCTGATGACGGGGCATGTCGGGCGCCCCGGCGCCGGGCTTCACCCCTTGCGCGGTCAAAACAACGTTCAGGGCGCGTCAGATGCCGGGCTCGTCCCGATGTTCCTGCCCGATTATCAGTCGGTCACGGATGATGGCGTGCGCTCTGCCTTTACCTCGGTTTGGCAATCGGACGACTTCTCGAATGAGAAAGGCCTGACCGTCACCGAGATCATGGACGCGGTCCATGACGGCAATATCAAGGCCATGTATGTGCTTGGCGAAAACCCGGCCATGTCGGATCCCGACGTCGACCACGCCCGTGATGCGCTTGCCAAACTCGACCATCTGGTGGTGCAGGATATCTTTCTTACAGAGACTGCAAATTACGCCGACGTCATTCTTCCCGCTTCTGCATTTTACGAGAAATCCGGGACCGTCACGAACACCAACCGGCAAGTGCAAATGGGCCGCCCGGCGGTCACACCTCCCGGCGAGGCGCGCGAAGACTGGGCCATCACAGTCGAACTTGCCCGGCGGTGTGGCCTTGCATGGGATTATGCCTCTCCGGCGGATGTGTTTGGCGAGATGAAGCAGAACATGGCCTCGCTCGATAACATCACATGGGATCGCCTGATGCGCGAGAACGCAGTGACCTATCCGTCGCTGAGCGAAAGCGACCCCGGTCAGCCGATCGTGTTTGGCGATGGGTTTCCCCGCCCTGACGGGCGCGCGCGGTTCACACCCGCAGCCGTTATACCGCCCGACGAAGTTCCGGATGCAGATTATCCGATGATCCTGACCACAGGTCGCCAATTGGAACATTGGCACACGGGCTCTATGACGCGGCGGTCCAAAGTCCTTGATGCAGTTGAGCCCGAAGCAAATTGTTCGTTGCATCCAGCAACCTTGCGCCGGCTTGGGATTGAAGCGGGCGAGCTTGTCCGCCTGACAACGCGGCGCGGCTCGATCACGATCATGGCGCGCGCGGATCGCGCTGTGGCCCCCGACATGGTGTTCGTGCCTTTTGCCTATGTCGAAGCGGCTGCGAATATCCTGACAAATCCGGCCGTTGATCCATATGGCAAAATTCCCGAATTCAAATTCGCGGCCGTGAAGATCGAAAAGATCACCGATCAGATCGCCGCTGAATAAGCACCCGCGCCGGTGCCATTCTTATTTCACCGCGGGCTTCGCCCGCGTCGACCCACGCCACCTGCGGTGGCGGGTTTTTGAGTATTTATTGAAAAATGAAGGGCGGTGGTTTTGAAAGTGCCGCGTTCCGCTGTAAGATCGGGATCATGAACGACGTGATGTCCCGACACTGGTTATGGCCGTTTGTGCACTGGTCGCTCGAGCTCGATGCACCGGCCTC
The DNA here is from genome assembly GCA_938016355.1 of uncultured Boseongicola sp. GTDB lineage: Bacteria > Pseudomonadota > Alphaproteobacteria > Rhodobacterales > Rhodobacteraceae > CALLWO01. The sequence goes on from CALLWO010000069.1 coordinate 4,220, forward strand.
ACCTGCGCCTTCGTCGCTAAAGCACGACTGGCCCTTGATGGGCGATATCGTGACGATGCGTGGAGGCATTCCCGAGCATCTGATCCAATGGGGTCGCGCAACAGGCGAAAACGACCCCGCGCCACGTCTTTAAAACGTCAGACGAGGTCGAGCATCGCTTCGCCGGCTGTGAGGTTGCAGACATCCTTGTCGTCCTCAAATTGTAGCACGCTTATCACGCCGTCTTCGATCAGCATCGCGCAGCGGGTCAGGCGATCGGTGAACCCGATGAAGGGCACTGTAAATTCCAGCCCCAGCCCTTTGGTCAGTTCAGATTGCCAGTCTGCCAGCATCAAAATGCCTGCGTCCTGGGCACCCGATGTGCGGCCCCAATGAGACATCACGCGCACATCGTTGACCGCCACGCAGATGATCTCGTCTATGCCCTTGGCCCGCAGCGCGTCGGCGGTGCGAATAAAACTTGGCAAATGCGACGTCGAGCATATTCCGGTATAGGCGCCGGGCAATCCGAAAAGCACCACGCGTTTGCCTGCCACGTGCTCGGCGATTTCGATATGGCTGACCGTGTCGCCAATTTGATTGATCAATGTCGCTGAGGGGACTTTGTCCCCGACCTTTATCGGCATAGTCTGGCCTTCCGCTTTTATTGCCCTGCGTGACCAAGGGATATAACTCGTGTGACGCAAAGGACCAGAGGATTGGCATATGTCAGGCATCATTATTGTAGGCGGCGGACAAGCCGGTTCATCGCTGGCCGCGAAGCTGCGCACGCTTGGATATGAGGGCGCCGTCACGCTTGTTGGTGCCGAACCCGTGCCGCCTTACCAGCGCCCGCCGCTCTCCAAGGCTTATCTGCTTGGCGAGATGGCGGAGGAACGGCTCTATCTGCGCCCGGAAAGCTTTTACGAGGACCAACGGATCGAACTTCGGCTGGGCGCAACTGCGTCCACGCTTGATACAAAGGCAAAGACGATCGTCATTGGTGGCGAAACCCTTGGCTATGATCATCTGGCACTGACAACTGGATCGATCCCAAACCAGCTGCCTGCCGCTATTGGTGGCAAGCTGGACGGAGTGTTCACCGTGCGCGGGCTGGCGGATGTGGACCGCATGGCCCCGCTCTTTCAAAGCGGCGCGCGGGTGTTGGTTGTGGGGGGCGGTTACATCGGGCTGGAAGCCGCGGCCGTGGCATCGAAACTGGGCCTTGATGTTACGCTTGTGGAAATGACCGAACGCATTTTGGGCCGTGTCGCCGCGCCCGAAACGGCTGATGCGATCCGCACCGCGCATATCGCCCATGGCGTTGATATCCGCGAAGGCGTGGGCCTTGTGGAACTGACCGGCAGCGAGGGGCGCGTTACCAGCGCTGCCTTGACGGATGGCAGCGCGCTGGACGTCGATTTCGTGATTGTCGGCACGGGCATACGCCCCGACACAAGTCTGGCCGAGGCCGCAGGCATCACGCTCGATAATGGCATTGCCGTGGACGAGATGGGCCAAACCTCTGCCCCCGGCGTTTGGTCGGCAGGCGATTGCGCGTCCTTCCCGTGGCGCGGGGCGCGCTTGCGCCTTGAAAGCGTGCAGAACGCGATTGATCAAGCCGAGGCGGTCGCCGCCAACATGCTTGGCGCGCACACCGCCTATGATCCTCGCCCGTGGTTCTGGTCGGATCAATACGATCTGAAACTTCAGATTGCAGGCCTGAACACCGGCTATACCCATGTGGTCACCCGGACCGGCGAAGGCACCCAAAGCTTCTGGTATTACAAAGATGCGGAGCTTTTGGCCGTCGATGCCATTAACGCACCGCGCGACTATATGGTCGGCAAGCGTCTGATCGACATGGGCAAAAGCCCGGACGCGGACGTCATCCGTGACCCTTCATCCGATTTAAAAGCGCTCTTGCGGGCATGAGGATCATTGGCGGACGCTTGAAGGGGCTTGGCCTTGCCTCGGTTGGCAAAGGCGATGCCGCCGCGCATTTGCGCCCGACGACCGACCGCGTGAGGGAAAGCATCTTCAATCTTCTTGTGAACGGCGGCTATGGCGACCCGATCACGGACGCCATTGTTCTGGACCTTTTTGCCGGCACCGGGGCGCTGGGTCTTGAGGCGTTAAGCCGGGGTGCTGCGCATGTGACGTTCATCGATTCCGGACGCGTGGCCACCGGCCTCATCCGCGACAACATCGCTAAGACACGCACTCAAGACGCAACAAAGCTGCAAAAGCGCGACGTCACCCGGCTTGGGCCGACCAATGACATCTCGGCGACGCTTGTGTTCCTTGACCCGCCTTATGGCACCAACCTTGGAGAACTGGCGCTGACATCCGCACGCAAAGCCGGTTGGATCGCGCCCGGCGCGCTTGTGGTGTGGGAGGACTCAAGCGAACCCGCCACTCCCCCCAGTTTTGAAAAGCGCGATGCGCGCCGCTACGGGGATACCTACGTGACGATCCTTTCGGCCGAAGCCTAGACCCGTTTACCCTTCGACGTTGAAAAGCGTGCGCGTTGGGAATGGGATCTCGACACCACCGGCATCCAGCGCCTCTTTCACCTTGCGCTTCATATCGGCCTGATACTGGAAGAATTCAGCCGCAGGCACCCAAACGCGCACCAGAAAATCGACCGAGAAATCGCCCAGATTGTTGACCTGAAGGAACGGCTCCGGATCGGTTTTCGACCGCGGATCAGACATGATTGTCTCGCGAATAATCTCTTCAGCCTTGGCCAGATTGGCCCCGTAAGACACGCCAAAAACCCATTCCGCGCGGCGCATGTCATAGACCGAATAGTTCGTGATCGTGTTCGACCAGACCTCGGTATTGGGCATAATCACCTGCACATTATCCAGTGTCGCAAGCTCGGTGGTAAAGATCGAAATGTCCTGCACCGTTCCCATTTTGCCGTTCACTTCGATGAAATCGCCGACCTTGATTGGGCGGAAAATCACCAGCATCACACCCGAGGCGACCCCGCCCAGAACCCCTTGCAAGGCAAGACCAATGGCAAGACCAGCAGCACCAAGAAGCGCGACCAAAGACGCGGTCTGAAAGCCAAAGTTTTGCAGGACGAAAATGATCGTAAGCGCCAGAATGCCATAGCGCACGAGGTTTGCCAGAAACCGGCCCATCGTCTTGTCGAAATGGCGCGAGTTTTCTGCGATCCGCGTGATCCGACGCCGAAAGAAACCGGCCAGAAAGAAACCGACAATCAGAATAAAGGACGCCAAAGCGACTTGCCCGACGATGTTCAAAAAGAAATCGACGGTGAAAAGATCACCAATTGTGGTTCCGGAGTAGATCTCAAAGTTCATCAGAGCTTCAAAAAAGTCCATCAGGCGGCCCTATCCATTGCAGTCGCAAGCTTCACATCGAGCGGCGACAAACCATCGACATCATGCGTCGTCAAGGTCACCTCGACCCGATTGTACACATTGAACCATTCGGGGTGGTGGTCCATCTTCTCCGCGACAATCGCCATCCGTGTCATCCAACCAAAGGCAGCAGCGAAATTCGGGAATCTGAACGTCTTTACGAGCGCGTCGCGCCCCTCTGCCATGGCCCAACCGTTTTCTATCAGCGGGGCTAGGGCGTCTGTCCGATCAGCGTCGCTTAATTTGGCGTTCATGTCGGCTCCTCAGTGATTTTTCTAAACGGACCATAGCTTGTCAGCACTTCGATATCGTCTTCCACGGCGCGACGCTCCGCCTCAAGATACTCGGCCACCGCGCCTGAAAACCCTTCATCTGCAATCCAGTGCAGCGAATGACATTCCACCGGCAAATACCCACGCGCCAGCTTGTGATCGCCTTGTGCACCAGCCTCAACCGACAGCATGCCGTTGGCAATCGCATAGTCAATTGCCTGATAATAACATGCCTCAAAATGCATGCAGTCGTGATGCTCGCGCGCGCCCCAGTATCGCCCATAAAGTGTTTCGCGACCAATAATGTTCAGCGCGCCCGCAACCGGTTCGCCGTCACGCATGGCAAAGACCAGCAGAATATCGTCGCGCAACGTTTCCTGCGCGTGATCAAAAAACGCCCGCGTCAGATATGGGGTTCCCCATTTTCGCGCACCCGTATCCTGATAGAATTCCCAGAAGGCATCCCAATGCTCGGGTTCAATCGCCTCCCCGGTCAGTTGCACGATATCACCACCAAATGCCTGCGCTGTGCGCCGTTCTTTGCGGATCGTTTTGCGCTTGCGCGAAGACAATTGCTGAAGGAACGCGTCAAAATCCGGGTAATTGTCGTTGGCCCAATGGTATTGCTGGGTCACACGGTGCATCAGCCCCATCTCGGCGCCCTTCTCTGCCTCTTCACGGGTGCAGAACGTCGCGTGGAAAGAACTCAGCTTGTTTTCCATCGCCAGATGCAGCGCCCCGTGGATCAACGCCTGGAATCCTGCGTCGCAATGGCCGGGGTGGGTAAGAAACCGCCGCCCGGTGGCAGGCGTGAACGGCACTGCAATCTGAAGTTTCGGGTAATATCGCCCGCCAGCCCGCTCCCATGCATGCGCCCAGTTGTGATCGAAAATATACTCGCCCTGACTGTGCCCCTTCGCATAAAGCGGCGCGACGGCAATCACGTCTTCACCCTGACGCGCAACCAGATAGCGCGGCTGCCATCCCGTCCCTGTTCCCACCGACCTCGACGCCTCCAAAGCGCGCAGAAACCGATGCGTGGTGAACGGATCGAGCGGGCGACTGCCGTCGGCTGCCTCCGGGCAGGCGCAGGCGTCCCAAACCTCGGGCGCGATCTCGGACAGGCTGGAAAGGACCGTGATTTCGATCTCTGGCGTGGTCATGCGAATGCGCCTTTGGGGATGTCCCTAAAGTGGCGCAAAATCACGAAGTTTCAAGCGCGTGGCTCACGCCAAATAGCCTTCAAAGGTCACATTATCGACAATGCGGCGCGCCTCTGCCTCTGCTTCGGCGCTTCTGATTGTCCAGCACAGGATATTCGCCCCTGCAGCCTTCAGTTCTGCGACCCGCGGACGATCCAGATCCTTCACATCGTGACTGATAAACGTCGCGCCCACATGGTCGTAATCCGGGATCTCCCGAAGGCGCGCCAGAACAGGCTCGGCCACCGGCCAGTCGTCAATCGGGAAGCTTTCCGTCACCAATCCGCGCGGCACATCGGGCATCAACCGCGCCAAATCTTTCACCGAATTGGGATTGAACGACATCACCGCGAAATCGCCCTCGTAATCCGCCAGCGCCAGTGCCGTCGCTTTCTCCAACGCGCCCACATCCGGCCCAAGCCCGCCGTCCTGATCTTTGAGCTCGATCAGAAGCGGAACACGCCCGGCCACCACGTTCAGGAACTCGCGCAATGTCGGAATGCCTGAACGCCCGCCGCGAAGCGGGATCACCGCCAGTTGCCCGGCCGTGCGCGCCCGAACCGGTCCGGTTTCCATTGTCAGGCGGTCCAGCGCATAATCGTGAAACACCATCGCCTGCCCGTCCGCCGACAATTGCAGATCAAGCTCGATCCCATAGCCTTTGTCGATGGCCGCCCGCGCCGCTTCGATCGAGTTCTCCGGGCGACCGTCCTTGACGTCATGAAGCCCGCGATGCGCGATCGGCGTTTTCAATAAGGAATTGGGAAGGCTCATACCAGTTCGAAGATACCTTCGATCTCGACCGCCACGTTCAATGGCAATGCGCCCGCGCTCACCGCCGACCTCGAATGCCGCCCCGCATCGCCAAGCACAGCCACCAGCAAATCTGAACACCCGTTGATCACCTTCGGCTGATCCGCGAAATCAGGGGTCGAGTTCACAAACCCGGTCAACTTCACTACCCGCTTCAGCCGCGAAAAATCGCCATCGCACGCCGCACGCGCCTGCGCCAAAAGCGACAGCGCGCACCGGCCTGCTGCCCGCGCACCCGCCTCAACGTCCAGATCCTGACCCACTTTCCCGGTAATCAGCCCGTTTTCGTCCATCGAAATCTGACCCGAAACAAAAAGCATCTTGCCTGTGATCACAAACGGCACATAATTCGCAGCCGGAGCCGGAGCATCGGGCAATTCAAGGCCCATTTCGGCGAGTTTCGCGTCGATATCAGTCGTCATATCCGTCCCTATTCCGGCTTTGTTTGCCCCGTTTCGGGACTGTATATGCCAAATTCATTCAAACTTCGGCATAAATATAGCGTGGCCGACCGGTTTCGTCAGCATGAAATCGCTCAGGCGCAGATCTGGGGCAACACATGCTCGCGTTTCCAACAAGTTTGCGTAACTTCCCCTGTTCATTGCCGGTTTTTTGCTTATGTAGATCGGACATATTTGAGCGAAAATACCGTTTAACAGGACGAAATCCCGTGCTGCCGCACACCAGAAATTCACGACGCATTGCACTCGCCGCCGGGCTGGTCATTTTGGCCGGTTGCTCGACGCCAAGCGCGCAAACAGACGTCCATGACCCTTATGAAAGTGTGAATCGCGCGACCCACCAGTTCAACAAGGAACTGGATCGGTCGCTCTTGCGCCCCGCGTCTCAAGTCTATGGCACGCTTGTGCCAACGCCCGTGCGCACAAGCCTCGATAACGCAGGCTCAAACCTTGGCGGACCGGCTAATGTCGTGAACAACGTGCTTCAGGGCGACATCGAAAGCGCGGTCCACAACACGTCGCGCTTCCTTTTGAACACCACGCTCGGTGTCCTCGGTCTCTTTGACGTGGCCGAAAGCTCGTTCGGCCTTGAAAACCGCGACACCGGCTTTGCCGACACGCTGGCGAAATGGGGCGCACGCGAAGGCGCCTATCAGGAACTGCCGGTCTTTGGGCCGTCAACCGAACGTGACACCGCAGGCATGGTCGTCGATTTCATAACCAACCCGGTTGGCACGCTCTTTGGCGACGATGCCGAAGACGCCGATCGCGTCACGACGGTCACCGAAATTCTGAACTACCGCTACACATTCTCCGACACCGTCGACGGCATTCTCTATGACAGCGCCGACAGCTATGCGCAGCTTCGGCTCTTCTATCTCGACGCGCGCCGCTTCGGTCTTGGCGAAAGCGCAGACTCAATTGACCCTTACGAGGACTTGTATGATGGACTTTTTGACGAGTAACCCAAATCGCCGCCATGTGATGCTTGGCATTGGGGCCTCTGCACTTGCTCTGGTGCTGCCGAACAAAGCACGGGCGCTCACCTCGGACGAGGCGAGTGCGCTGATCAATCGTGCTGTTGGCGACATCAACAAAGTGATCAACTCGGGCAAATCCAGCTCTGCGATGTTCCGGGATTTCGAGGTCATCTTCAAGAAATACGCCGACGTTCCGACCATCGCGCGTTCGGCGCTTGGGCCGCCTGCCCGCTCGGCCAGCGCGACTCAAATCAACAAGTTTTCCGATGCCTTCGCAGGCTATCTCGCGCGCAAATACGGCAAGCGTTTCCGCGAATTTATCGGCGGCGAGATCGAAGTCAAAAGCGCCCGCAAAGTCAAAAGCTTTCAAGAGGTTCAGGCCGTTGCGGTTCTGCGCGGCCAGTCCCCGTTCTCTGTCAGCTTCATGGTCTCCGACCGGTCCGGGCAGGACCTGTTCTTTGACCTATTGATCGAAGGTATCAGCCTGCTGAAATCCGAACGCGCCGAAATCGGCGCAATGCTCGACAAGCGCGGCGGTGACATCGACAAGCTGATCGGCGACCTCGCCACAGCCGGATAAATCCGCGCAATCCTATTTTCGGCGTGCAACCGTCATATGGCGTTTGCGCCCGAAGCCGGGGCGCCGCGACACGTCAAACCCTGCCTCGTCCAACGCGCGACGCACGGCACCTGCGGCCGTATACGTGGCGGCTGTACCGCCGGGTCTTGTGTGACGCGCCACGTTCTGCATCAGCCTCGGCTCCCATAATTCAGGGTTCTTTGCGGGCGCAAATCCGTCCAGAAACCACGCATCGGCAAGCCCGGCCCAGCGCGGAAGTGTCTTGCGCGCATCCCCGGCAATGATCTCTAGCGAAACATCCGGCAATTCCAGCGACAACCGCCCAGCCCCGCGCGCCTCGATCAGCGCTGCTGCCGTGGCGTGCATCTCCGGAAACGCCTCCAAAGCACGCGCCATATCTTCAGCCGCCATCGGATAAAGCTCGAATGCTGTGTATCGCAACTGGCCCTCGTGCCCGCTCTTGCGCCAAAGATCGAGGCAGGCCAGGGCGTTCAATCCGGTCCCGAAACCCAATTCCGCGATCTGAAAACCTGGGCAAAACCGTCCGGGCAAGCCGTTGCCGTCCAAAAACACATACCGCGTTTCTGCAAGTCCGTTTTCCAGCGAGAAATAGGGGTCGTCGAACGCCCGTGCCACCGGCACGCCGTCTTTCCATTCCAACTCAGGAGACTGGTCACCCTGCACGCGCTGCCCTATGAACACCTTGAAATCATTGAGACAGAGTGTCGAAAGGAGCCCGACTTGGCAATGGCCGATCTGACGATCCGGGGCGCGGGCATCTTCGGACTTTCCATCGCGTGGGAGGCTCTGCAGCGCGGCGCGCGCGTGCGCGTGGTCGATCCAAACGGCCCCGGCGCGGGGTCTTCGGGCGGCGTTGTCGGCGCGCTTCAACCCCACACACCGGACAATTGGAATGCCAAGAAGCAATTCCAGCTGGAAAGCCTGATCAAAGCCCGCAGCTTCTGGCCGGACGTCGCCGAAGCTTCCGGTCTCAATCCCGGATACGCTCGCGCAGGTCGGCTCCAACCGATCCAGCGTGACCGGGACATCGCATTGGCGCAATCTCGCACCGCTGCCGCCGCGGACCGCTGGGGTACGCATGCCTCATGGAACGTCATCTCGGCTGACGACGCCCCCAATTGGCGGCCACATTCACCCACAGGCCTATACATTCACGACACGCTCTCCGCACTTCTTGATCCCGCCGCTGCGTGCAAAAGCCTCGCCATCGCCATCCGCGCACGTGGCGGCGACATCCTCAAGACCGCCCCCGACACCAGCACGCCGACGATCTGGGCCACCGGTTGGCAGGGCCTTCTCGATCTGTCCAAAGAAACCGGCATCGAACAGGGCAACGGCGTCAAAGGTCAGGCCGCCCGCCTCGATTTCAACGCCATTGGCGCGCCGCAGATTTTCGCCGACGGCCTCCATATCATCCCGCATGAAAACGGCACCGTCGGGATCGGATCGACCTCCGAGCG
>CALLWO010000070.1 GCA_938016355.1 uncultured Boseongicola sp.
TACGTAAGCTCGACCTTGTCGGTGACCATCGACAACGTGTGCTTGCGCCAGTTTTCATCATCGCGGTCTGGATAATCTTCGTGGGCATGCGCCCCACGGCTTTCTTTGCGCGCCTCAGCCCCGACAATCGTGGCAAGCGCATTCGGCATCAAATTGGTCAGTTCGAGCGTTTCCATCAGGTCGCTGTTCCAAACGAGCGAACGATCAGTCACCGCAATATCATCCATCTTGCCGGCGACGGAGTACATTTTCTCGACACCCTCTCCGAGCGTCTTGTCCGTCCGGAATACTGCCGCATCTGCTTGCATGGTCTTTTGCATCTCGAGCCGAAGCTCGGCAGTCGCCACGCTTCCTTTGGCGTGGCGCAGCCCATCAAAACGATCGAGTGCCTTTTCGACGCTGGCCACGTTAAGCGTGGGGTTGGCTGATTTCGGATCCACGACCTCTGCAGCCTTGATCCCTGCAGCACGCCCGAAGACGACGAGGTCGATGAGACTGTTGGAGCCAAGGCGATTGGCACCGTGAACGCTTGCACATCCGGCTTCACCGACCGCCATAAGCCCGGGTGTAATGCGGTCTGGATCGTCCTCGGTCGGGGCAAGCACTTCACCCCAGTAATTTGTCGGAATACCGCCCATATTGTAGTGAACGGTTGGAAGAACCGGGATCGGCTCTTTGGTCAGATCGACACCCGCAAAGATGCGCGCGCTTTCCGAAATACCGGGAAGCCGCTCGGCCAAAGTTTCCGGCGGCAAGTGGTTTAGGTGGAGGTGAATATGGTCACCTGCATCGCCAACACCGCGACCATCTCGGATTTCCATCGTCATGCAACGGCTGACCACGTCGCGGCTGGCCAAGTCCTTATAAGTTGGCGCATATCGCTCCATAAAGCGCTCGCCTTCGGAGTTGGTGAGGTATCCCCCTTCGCCGCGCGCGCCTTCAGTAATCAAACAACCAGCACCATAAATTCCGGTTGGGTGGAACTGCACGAACTCCATATCCTGAAGCGGCAGACCCGCCCGCGCGACCATTCCACCGCCGTCGCCAGTACATGTGTGCGCCGATGTCGCCGAGAAATAAGCCCGGCCATACCCGCCTGTCGCAAGGACGGTCATTTTTGCATTAAAGACATGGATCGAACCGTCTTCGAGGCACCACGCGACGACGCCCTGACACGCTCCGTCTTCGCCCATGATCAAGTCAATCGCGAAGTATTCGATATAAAACTCGGCGTTGTTCTTTAGGCTTTGACCATAAAGCGTATGCAAAATCGCGTGGCCTGTGCGGTCGGCTGCGGCGCACGTCCGTTGCACCGGCGGGCCTTCGCCAAATTCGGTTGTGTGCCCGCCAAACGGACGCTGGTAAATTTTGCCTTCCTCAGTTCGCGAAAAAGGCACACCGTAATGCTCAAGCTCATAAACGGCTTTGGGCGCCTCGCGCGCGAGATATTCCATCGCGTCCGTATCACCCAGCCAATCAGACCCCTTCACGGTGTCATACATGTGCCATTGCCAGTGATCTGGGCCCATGTTGCCCAATGATGCTGCGATCCCACCCTGCGCCGCCACAGTGTGCGAGCGGGTTGGGAATACTTTGGTTATGCAGGCTGTTCTCAATCCCTGCTCGGCCATGCCAAGCGTTGCGCGAAGACCAGAGCCACCTGCCCCGATGACGATACAATCGTATTCGTGCGTTTCGTAGTCGTAAGCTGCCATTTCAGTTCCTTAAAGCGCGATCTTTGCGATTGCGAAAAGTCCGGTGGCAGCTGCGCCATAGGACAAACAAACAGTCAGAAGAATTGCGATTTTGCGAGCCAATCCGTGGACGTAATCCTCAATCATGACTTGCACGCCACCCTTAAAGTGCATGAAGCCAACAACAATTGTCAGTGCCGCGACGATCGCCGGGAATGGGCGCGCGAAGTACGTAACGACGTCTGCGTGGGGCTCACCCAGCATCGGGCCAAAGGTAAACACAAACAAAGGAACCAAGATCAAAAGGCCAAAGGAAGACTTGGTCATCGACCAATGATGTTCGGTTCCTTCGCGTGCCGACCCCATTCCAACTGCGCGTTTCAAGTCCGTAAGATATGCCATCTTTCCGCGCCCCCTACATAATCGCCAGAAGAGTGATGATTGTCAGGACAACCGATCCGACCACAACTCCGAGACCAAGCTTCTCTGCTTGCTCCAGTTCAAGGCCCCGTCCTGTGTCCCACCAAAGATGCCGAAGACCTGCGAGCGTGTGATACCAAAGCGCCCATAATGAAAGCGTCATGACCAAGTCGCCAAACCATGACGTAATCAGCCCGTCTGCCACTTCAAAATATTCGGGCGACGTCGCTGCCGCCAAGAACCACCAAACCACCAAAAGAGCACCAACTAGAAGCGCGTTTCCGGTAATGCGTGTCAGGATCGAAGTCATCGAATTGATCTGTGGACGATAAATCGTCAAATGCGGTGACAAGGGACGATTGCCCCGGTTCACATCGGCCATATTCGGCTCCCTTCGCGAGCGTGTTTTTCTAATGGATAACAGTTTGGGACCCGAAGTCACGTG
>CALLWO010000071.1 GCA_938016355.1 uncultured Boseongicola sp.
GCCCCGATCACCCGACCCTCGAGGGGTCGCTGATGTCCGGCCATCGCATCGAACGCTTTCGCCTGCACATCGTCCAAATTCCCGCGTTGGCCGTGCATGCCCACGGCTCCGGGGACGTTGGCGGCATCAACAGTGTGCTCCTTGAACTTGTCACCGACACCGGGCTGACCGGATGGGGCGAAGCCGCGCCCTGGCCCGTGTTCACCGGCACAAAAGAAGCCGCCGCAGGCGCGCTCGACGTCTATATCCGGCCCCTCGTCATTGGCGCGGATCCGGTCCAGGTCGAAGCAATCATGGCCGACGTCGAAAAAGCGCTCGTCGATCACCCTGAGGCGAAATCAGCTCTTGAATGCGCGCTTCTGGACATCACGGGCCAGATTGCCGGCCTCGCGATTGCCGAACTCGTCGGCGCGCGCCACCGCGACACCATTCCGCTCAGCTTTTCGGTGGCCAATCCTGATTTTGACGCGGATCTCGATGACATTGCGCGGATCTGGAGCGACGGCGTTCGCATTCTCAAGATCAAAACCGGGGCAAGCGACCACGGGTTTGACCTGATGCGGCTGGAGAAATTGCGCGCGCTTTATGGCGACGACCTCCGCCTGCGAATTGACTACAATCAGGGCCTGCCCGCCTATGACGCAATTCGCCATATCCGCAATCTTGAAGCGTTTCGCCCCGAGTTCGTCGAACAGCCGGTGAAAATGCACGAACGCGCCGCACTGGCGGCGATCACGGCGGCGGTGGATGTTCCGATCATGGCGGACGAATCCGTTTTCAACCTGCGCGAGGCGGTCGACGGCGTCGCCAACCGTATCGCCGATATTTATTCGCTCAAGATCAACAAATCCGGCGGAATTCGCCGCTGTCTGGAAATCGCCGCCGTCGCGCGTACAGCCGGGATCGAGGTTTATGGCGGCTGCATGTTCGAAACCTCCATCGCCCATGCCGCTGGCACGCATCTGATGGCGGCTGTGCCAAACCTGACTCTGGGTTGCGAGTTCTACATGTCGACGTATTACGCGGAAACCGACATCGCCGAAACGCCGTTTGCGGTTAAAAACGGATCCGTAGTCGTGCCGCAAAGCCCCGGCCTTGGCACGCGTCCCGATGCCGAGAAACTCGCACGATATACGGCCGAAACCCGCGGCTAAACGGCGCTCAGGTCCACTTGATCGAACAGCCCATCGACGGTGTTTGCGCGCGCGGCCCCTCGCCGGTCTCCGCGATCATGCGCATGGCATCCACCAACTCGCGTGTCCGCCCGCTTGCATCGCCCATCGCCGCGTCATCAAGCCGTCCGCGATACTGCAACCCCCCTAGCGCATTAAAGCCAAAGAAATCGGGCGTGCAGACCGCGCCATAGGCTTTGCCGACCGACTGATCCTCATCCACGAGATAGGGAAACGGAAAGCCGTACATTTCCGCGAATGCCACCATGTTGGCCGGGCTGTCGGCTGGATAATCGCGATAGTCGTTCGACATCACGGCCAGAACGTTGATCCCCTCGCCCATCAACTCGCGCGCATCACTCGCCAGCCGCTCTCCAATGGCTTTCACATAGGGGCAATGGTTGCAGATGAACGCAATCAAAAGCCCCTTTTCGCCAAGATGTTCGGACATGGTATATGCGCGACCGCTTGGGTCTTTGAGCGTGAACTCCGGCGCCTGCCAGCCAAAATCGCAAATCGGTGTATCGAGCAGCATGAATGCCTCCTGATCTCGCGCCTCAGCGCCCCATCCAGCCGCCGTCCACGACCAGAATTTCTCCGTTCACGTAATCCGACGCGCCGGACGCAAGGAAAACCGCAGGGCCCGCGAAATCCTCAGGCTTGCCCCAGCGCCCTGCCGGGATCCGCTCAAGGATCGACTTCGAGCGATCGGGATCGTCCTGCAAGGCCTGGGTGTTGTCTGTGGCGATATAGCCTGGCGCAATCGCGTTCACATTGACCCCCTGCCCGGCCCATTCGTTGGCCAGGGCCTTGGTCAATTGCCCGACGCCCCCTTTGGACGCAGCATAACCCGGCACCGTGATCCCGCCCTGAAACGTCAAAAGCGACGCGGTAAAGATGATCTTGCCCGAACCGCGCGCCACCATCTGCCGCCCGATCTCGCGCGAAATGACAAATTGTGCGGACAGGTTCGTCTCGATCACCTCGTCCCACAGCGCATCCTCGTGATGGGCCGCCGGTTTGCGTTTGATCGTGCCGGCGTTGTTGATCAGGATGTCGGGAACGACGCCACGCGCCTCCAGACCCCCCAAAAACGCCGTCAGAGCGGCTCTGTCGCTAAAATCGCAGGCATGACCCTCAAACGAGCGCCCAAACGCCTCTACAGCCGCCCCTGCGGCGCTGCCGCTGCTTTCCAGCGTTGCCGATACACCAATGATGTCCGCGCCCGCCGCTGCCAGCCCCTCGGCAATGCCGCGTCCGATGCCGCGCTTTGCACCGGTGACCAGTGCGACTTTGCCGCTGAGATCGAATGCAGAAATACCGGTCATGCTTCACCTCCGACTTTGATCAGGCTTTTCAGAGCCGTGGGCGAACGATCAAGCGCTTCGAACGCGGCCTGAATATCCGCAAGCGGGCTGACATCGGTGATAACCGTGTCCGCATCGATTGCACCACCGGCCACAAGAGCGATGGCCTTTTCGTAATCCTCGCCCTCGTAAACGCGTGCGCCAATCAGTTGCAGCTCGCGCCAGAAGAACTGGAACAAATCAATCGCCGGTTTCTGCGCGTGGATCGCCACCATCACGATGCGCGCCTTTGTGGCGGCCACGGCCGTCATCGCATCAACTCCGGGCTGCGTACCGGAAACCTCAAAAACCACGTCGGCGGCTTTGCCCCCAGTGCGGGCATTGATGGTTTCAGCCAGATCAACCTCGGCCGGGTTCACCGTGTCAAACCCAAGGGTTTTGGCAATCGCCAAACGGTGCGGGTTCACTTCCGAAATCACGACATTGCCGCCGGCTTCGCGCGCCACCATGGCGACCAGAACGCCAATGGGTCCGCCCCCGATCACAACGACATCTTCGCCCGGTTTCAGCCCCGAAAGCCGCACATCGTGGCAGGCCACCGCAACGGGTTCAATCAAAGCCGCATGATCAAGCCGCATATCATCGGGCAACACATGCACGGTATGCGCCGGGATCACCCAGACATCCTGCATCGCCCCGTCGGTATCGAGCCCGAGGAATTTCAACTTGTGACACACGTGCTGGTGCCCCGCTTCGCATGCCGGGCACTTCCCGCAATGATCAAGCGGGCGCACCACGGCTTTCTGACCTGGCGCAAGACCCGTCACACCCTCGCCCACCGCGTCAATCACACCCGACATCTCGTGGCCGATGATCCGCTCAAAGCCGACGCGCGCGTCCATATTGCCGTGGTAAACATGCATGTCCGTCCCGCAGATGCCGCAAAAGGCGGTCCGGATGGCGACTTCGCCGGGTCCGGGGGTAGGTGTGGCCACCTGCTCCACCGTGAACCGCTTCTCGCCGCGATAATACGCAGCCGTGATTGTCTCCGTCGTCATCTTGTTTTCCTTTGCCCCTGCTTGTTCCGCGCCGCAATACGCGGCACCGCGCATCCTACCGAATGAGGATCGCGCGAAAATCATTTACGTTCGTTCCCGTCGGTCCGGGCACAAATAGATCGCCCGCCAGATCAAAAGCGCCCCAGGCATCATGCGCGGCCATCAAAGCCGCCGGATCGGCGCCCGCGTCACGGATACGCCCGCAAGTACCGCCATCGGCAAATGCGCCCGCGTTGTCTTCTGAACCGTCAATGCCGTCTGTGTCTGCCGCCAGCGCTGTGATCCCCTGCCCGTCAATCCCGCGCGCGAATGACAAAAGGAACTCGGTGTTGCGCCCTCCGCGCCCGCCCTTTCCGTCCAATGTCACCGTGGTCTCACCGCCCGACAGGATCACAACCGGCGCGGCGAAAGGGCGGTTCTTCTGGCGCACTTCACGGGCGATGGCCGCGTGCACCTGCCCGACATCCGACGCCTCGCCCTCGATCGCGTCCGACAAAATGACCGCCGGAATGCCTTCGGATTCCGAGATCCGCGCCGCCGCCTCAAGCGACAGGGACGCCGAGGCAATTACATGCACCTCATTGCGCGCAAAGACCGGATCGCCGGGACTTGGCGCCTCCCCTGCCCCGCTGGCCAGATGCGCGCCGATCGCGTCGGGAAGCTCAATGCCATAGGCCGCGACATGCGCCAGCGCGGCTTTCAGATCGCTCGCATCCGGCACCGTTGGCCCGCTTGCAACCTGCGCCGGGTCATCGCCGGGCACGTCCGAAACCACAAGCGAAACCACCCGCGCGGGATGGGCCGCCGCGGCCAGTCGCCCGCCCTTGATTGTGCTGACCTGCTTGCGAATGGCGTTCATCGCCGAGATCGGCGCGCCGGAGGCCAAAAGCGCCGTGTTCAGCGCCTGTTCATCTTCCAAAGACAAACCCGACGGCGGGGCTGGCAGCAACGCTGACCCACCTCCGCAGATAAGCGCAACGACAAGGTCGTCGGACCTAAGCCCTTGAACTGCATTGAATAATTCAGAAGTTGCTTGCGCACCCGCTGCGTCCGGCACCGGATGCGAGGCTTCCAGCACACGAATGCTTTTGGTCGGCGCGCCATATCCGTAGCGCGTCACGACCACACCATCGACCGGCTCGTCCCAAAGGTCCTCGAACGCCGCGGCCATTTGCGCCGCACCTTTGCCAGCGCCGATCACAACCGTGCGCCCTTGCGGCTTGGCAGGCAAAACGCGCGCCAGCGCCGCGCGTGGATCTGCGGCTTCAACCGCGGCGTCAAACAGGCGCGTCAGAAATGCGCGATCATCCAAGTCAGTCATGACCGCGTGTTTATTCAGATTGCGCGCTCGCTACCAGTGGAAATCCGGCCAAGGTCCGCGTTCAATCTCCGCCGTGAAAGGCATTGGACGCGGCCACTTCCACCAACACATCGCGCGCGGTCATCGCCGGGCCGATGTCGCGCAGCTCCATGTCGCTGGCCTTCCACGAACACCTGAATTGCAAACCTTGCGTGCGCCAGAAGAACTCCGGGCGACCCTCGAACGTCTGGCGTGTCATACGATCAAGTACGGTCATGCCAAACCGGCTGGCGCCGGGCGCACGCGGCGCGGTGATGGTCGTCATTGTTTCGTCCCAGTTCAGCACAAGCTCATCCCGGTCCCGATCAAGGATCAACTCGGCATCGATATGCCCTTCGGGATCATTGAGCGCGCCGTGCTTGACCGCGTTTGTCATCAACTCGTTCGTAACGAGCGCAATCGTTTGCGCGCCCGCCGAGTTAAGCGCGATATCCGCCAATTCCAGATTAAACCGCGCGTCCACCGCCACCGGCCCCAAAATCGACCGCATCAATTCGTCCGCACCTACGGATCGCGCCTCGCTTTCGAAAAGCAATGCGTTCAGCGCATTCAGCGCCTGAAGCCGCCCAAGAAACGCATCCGTCAGCTCCTCAAGATTATCTGTCGAACGCACAGCCATTCGGAAAATACCCGACACAAGCGTCAGAATGTTGCGCACCCGATGCGCCATTTCTCCGGCAAGCAGACGGTTCGCCTCAAACGCCGTTTGCAACTCGGTCACATCGTAATTCACGCCAAGAAACACCGCGCGACCATCCGGCAGGCTGCGGAAATCCCCCCTGCCCTCCAGCCAGATCATTTTGCCATCGGGTCGGTTGAAACGAAAGATCGCCTGATACGTCTGGTTGGCTTCGCGCGCTCGCTCTAACCTCTCAAAAACGTATTCGGCATCGTCGGGATGGATCAGGTTTTGAAAACCCTCCGCGAGAAACGTGACCGGAAAGTCCTGCATTCCGGTCAGTTCGCGCAGTGTATCATCAAGTTCAACGATGCTCGTTTCCGGATCCAGCACCCACCGCCCGATCTGCCCCGCGCCCGTGGCAAGCTGTGCCCAGTCTTCGCTGGACGCGTATTCGAAAAGCGATTGCGCGCTGTCTTCCATCTGGTTCCCCGTCGCAGAATCCTCTCAACTATAGGTAGCGCCCAAGGATTAAGGAAACGGAAATACGGGTGCTAGGCGCGGTCCGCTTCTTTTGAGCTGCGAATGACGATCTGCATCTCACGACCCCATTCCGCATGAGCAGCCTCGACAATGTCGCGCCCAAAGTGGGTTTTGATATACTCCGCCGAAAACGCATTTTTAGTCTCTAACACGAGCATTTCAGTGTCCTTGGTTACACTAAGCGGCGCAATCCAGGCGTCGTGCTGGCTGGGAAACCGTGCTTTCAGTTTGTTGGAAACCGCCGCCCAGCCCTTTTGCTCCTCAATTGTTTCGGGGCCTGTTCGATGGGTCTCAAGTCGGATCACACGATCGCCACCGGGGATCAGCAAGCGCATCCGTTCGGCAAAATCAGGTCCGACGATGTCCCAGATCGGTTGGGTCATTTCGCCCAGTCGGTGAAGATTCAGCTTGTACGCCGCCACCCTGCCCCGCACGCCATTGCGCGTGCAAATGAGCAAACCGGTGGCAAGCCAATGCTTCACTTCGCGCTTTACGGTCCGTTCGCCAACGCCCCACAAAGCCGCCATTTCCTTTTGTCCCATGCTCAGTTCATCGCGTCGCCAGTTGTATCGGGCGGTCAGGATCGAGCCGAGACGCATCATGGATATCTGGTCTCTAGGACTTCCGTTCAGCCCAGAGATCGCCAATGCTGTCAGAATATCGTATTTAACAGCACCCGCACCGGGGCCGCCATTGTGCCTGTTGTCCATAAGTTGCCCATGTCTTGCCTCAACGTCTGCGGTCTCTGCTGGACCGATTCTCGACACTCAAGACAACGCACGAAGTCCCGTATTTTGTCAAGCGTTCCGAAAAGACGGGATAAAATTCCTAATTCGAAAATAGGTGAGTCAGGGTGAAGGGGGACTCCTGAGAGTCACGTAATAGGACGCCCGATGTCACCATATAAGTCAATAGGTGTCGTGTAGTGTCACCATATATAGCGAACACCCTGCCCCTCTTAACTTTACTGGTCACGAAAATCGGCTTTTGCAAAAGCGAGAAAATCGCGTTATTGAAAAAACAGAAACCAAAAACAAGAGTTTTGAGGCATGAGAGACTTTAGCGACCTGCAATCCATGAACGAACGCAGTCTGGCACAACAGGCTATGGTGCGCAAAGCAACCTTCGATCCCGGAGAGATCAAAGGCCTGCGCCCCTTTTCAATCTGGGAAATATCCACCTTTATGTTCGGCGTTCCGGCCGACACGTTGCGCAAGAAACTTGCGGATGATCCCTCCTTGCCTCAGGGCGTTGTTGAAGAAGACGGCCGTCAGCGCTGGTTCTCGCTTGATGAGATCAATGAACTGCGCCGCCTGCTGAGGTTTCGTGGCAAGTCGCTGCTCCCCAAACGGCCCAAAGGGCGCGCCATGCGTATCGCGGTGAGCAATTTCAAAGGCGGCGTCGGCAAAACTGTCGTTGCCCAGCACCTGGCCAATGCGGCCGCGCTTGATGGCTATCGCGTTCTTTGTGTCGACTTTGATCCGCAAGCCACGCTCACCCATTCCATGGGCCTTGTTGAGGTGAAGGAGTGGAACACGGTCTGGGGCATTATGTGCCGCGATCTTTGCCGTGAAGCCGACCGTATAATGGCGTCTTACGACGATCCCGACGACTGCCCCTACCCGTCTGCGGATGAACTGCCTCAGGATGTGCAATCTATCGGGTCCGTCCGGGTGCAGGACTTCATTCAGGAGACCTGCTGGCCGACGATTGATCTGATCCCGTCCTGCGCAAACGCCGCCTTCGTCGAATTTGCTTCGGCTCAATATCGCGCGCTGCACAAGGCGTGGAGCTTCTTTGGATGCGTGTCGCGATACCTCGACGAGCTGCCCGATGATCAGTACGACCTGATCATTTTCGACTGTCCACCGGCGATCGGATATCAGTCGCTCAACGCCGCATTTGCCGCTGATATCCTCTATATCCCGTCCGGCCCCGGCTATTGGGAATACGATTCCACGACGTCTTATCTCGGTCAGCTTGGCGACGCGATGCAGGACATATCCGAAGGGTTTGGTCCGCTGGCTGCGGACGCAGGGTTAACGCTTCCCAAAACCTACGCGGATATTCGGGTTCTGATGACGCGGTTTGAAACACAAAATCCGCTGCATCAGGCAATGATGGATGCGTTTCGAAATGTCTTTGGCGCAGACGTCTGCCAGAACCCGATCGAAATGACGCGCGCGGTGGAGCAATCCGGGCGCTTTCAGATGTCGGTCTATGAGCAGGATTATCGTCAGATGACGCGGGAAACCTGGAAACGTGCGCGCGGCAGTTTCGACCGGGCCTATGACGAATTCAAATCGACCATTTTGCGCGCCTGGGAGGCGCGGGAAGAGGAGACACAGCGATGAGCCGCAAGAACAAATTCGGGATCGAAGCGCCGGAAGTGAAAACCATGACACCGCGCGTGCGCTCTGTCGGGCCAATGGGTGCAGCCGTGCGCGAGGCGGCAGAAGACCTGCATGCCACGACCGAAGCCAAGATCGAGCAGCGCAAGAAAAACGCCGAGGACGCGAAGGCGTATCGCGCGGCACAAAGCGAGGGCAGGGTGCTCGTGTCTATTCCAATCGGTGAGATCAAGACCGATGAATTGCCCCGCGACCGCATGGATCTGGAGCGCGTCGCGACTTCGGATGAGATGGAGGAGTTGAAAACCTCGATCAGGGCACGGGGTCAGAAGGAACCGATTGAATTGTTCCGGGACGCGACCGGCGGATTGCAATTGAAGAAAGGGTGGCGCCGCCTCACGGCGTTAACGCAGCTCTTTGAAGAGACCCGCGACGACGCTTTCGCGACGATCACTGCGCGCATTGACGAGGCGAAAGCCGGGATGCTCGACCGTTACATCGACATGGTCGAAGAGAACGTCGTGCGCGAGGATCTGTCGTTTGCGGAAATGGCGCAGGTGGCGCTTGAAGCGGCAGAAGACCCGGCTGTGGACGAAACAGACCCCGACGTTCTGGTGAATCAGCTTTACGCCTCGCTTCACAAGATGAAGCGATCCTATGTGCGCTCGTTCGTTTATCTTCTGACCGAGCTCGGCGACAGTCTGAGGTTTCCGCAGGCTGTGTCGCGCAATCTTGGTGTGCGCGCGGCGCGCAAATTGCAACGCGGGGAAGGGGCGGATCGTTTGAAAAAGAAGCTCGCCCTTGCGGGCGATGCGCTGATGCAGGCGGCTGTGCTGACACATTATCTGGACGACGAAAACGACAAGCCCAAGAAGCCTACAAAGCGGACGCTGACGCGCGCCAATGAGAAGTTCGAGTTCCGCGTCGGCGACACCAAAGTCACTGCACGCAACGGCGAATGCCGGATCGTTTCGGGCGAAGATTTCACGGCTGTGTCGCGGGATCGACTTGAGCGCGCAGTTTATGCTTTTGAGCAGGCTTTGGGGGAAGAATAAGGCGGGTAACCCGTGGGTTACCTCGCCTATTTTCAATAATATCAGATAGTTACGTCGCGGGTTACGCGAAAACTACCCGGATTACAGCAGCGATTTCAACAACGCAGTGGTATTCTCACGCGTCATCTCAACGGGGTTGCCGCCGGTTGATGGGTCGTTCAAAGCCGATGCGACAAGGGCGTCGATATCGGGGTTTTCCACACCAAGGGCGGTCAGTGTTTTCGGGATCGCGAAGCTGTCGTTGAACGTATCGACAAAGGCGCAGAACCCGTCGAAACCACCCTCAATCCCAAGATAACCCGCAGCCAGATCGAAACGGTCGCGAATGGCGGCGGAGTTGAATTTCAGCACCTCGGGCATGCACACCGCGTTGGTCGTTCCATGATGCGTGTGATGCACTGCACCAACCGGGTGGCTGATCGCATGGATTGCGCCCAGACCTTTTTGGAACGCGGTCGCGCCCATGGCCGCCGCGCTCATCAGATTGGCGCGCGCGTCGATGTCAGTGCCGTCGGCATAGGCACGCGGCAGGTTGTCGATCACGAGCTTCATTCCCTCCAGCGCGATGCCCTGGCTCATCGGGTGGTAATGGGGGCTGGAATAGGCTTCGACGCAATGGGCAAAGGCATCAAGTCCGGTTCCGGCGGTGATAAACTGTGGCATGCCCACGGTGAGTTCTGGATCACAGATGACCACGGCGGGCAGCATCTTTGGATGGAAGATGATCTTCTTTTCGTGCTGTTCGGAATTGGTGATGATCGAGGCACGCCCGACCTCTGACCCCGTGCCCGCAGTGGTGGGCACTGCGACAATGGGGTGAATGCCCGCAGGGTCGGCGCGGGTCCACCAATCGCCGACATCTTCGAAATCCCAAAGCGGGCGCGTTTGACCCGCCATGAAGGCAATGGTTTTGGCCAGGTCGAGACCCGAGCCACCCCCGAATGCGATCACGCCATCAAACCCGCCGGAGCGATAGACGCTCAGGCCATCGTTGACGTTCTGGTCCGTGGGGTTGGGGTCGACACGCGCGAACATGTTCCGCCCGAAGCCTTCGGCATCGAGGATATCAAGCGTGCGCTTGGTGATTTCCATCTCAGCGAGGCCGCGATCCGTGATCAGGAGCGGTTTTGTAATACCCGCCGCCATGCACGCGCCTCCGATTTCCGAGATGCGTCCGGCGCCGAAGCGAATTGCGGTCGGATAGGACCAATTGCCAGTTAAGCTCATGTTAGTTCTTTCGCAGATGATAAGATTTTGGCCGTGTTAGAGACTGATAGGCCAGCTTAGAGAGACCCGCGCCGCGCCCGGTGTCTTTGCAGCCGGTCCAGCAGAGGGCCGGGTCAAGGTAATCGCATCGGTTCATGAACACCGTGCCGGTTTCGATCAGATTGCCGATCCGCTCGGCGGCGGCGGCATCTTTTGTCCAGACCGACGCCGTCAGCCCGAAATTCGTGTCATTCATCAGGCGGATCGCTTCGAAGTCGTCCTCTACCGGCATAATGCCGACAACGGGACCGAAGGTTTCCTCGCGCATCACCGACATGTCGTGCGTGACGCCTGTGAGCACCTGAGGCGTCACGTAGGGGCCTTTGCCGTCGTCAGCGTCCATCTGAGCGATATGCGCCGTAGCGCCGCTCTGGAGCGCGTCTGAGACCTGTGCGCGCACTACATCGGCAAAGCGTTGGTTCGCCATGGGGCCGAGCGTGGTGTCAGGATCGAGCGGATTGCCGAGTTTCTGCGCGTTTACCCAAGCGACGGCTTTCTCGACGAAGGGCTCAAACAGAGACTGTTCCACGTAAATACGCTCGATTCCGCAGCAACATTGGCCCGCGTTGAACATGGCGCCATCCATCAAAGTGTCGACCGCCGCCTCGAGATCCGCGTCAACGCGCACATAGCCGGGGTCTTTGCCGCCAAGCTCGGTCGAAACGGGGATGAACGTGCCTGCAGCCGCACGTTCCATCGCCTGACCCCCACCAACGGATCCGGTGAAGTTGACGAAATCCACGGCGCGCTCGGAAATCAGCGCCGAGGTGGTATCGTGATCGAGCACAACGTTTTGAAAAACGTCCTCGGGGATGCCGGCGGCGTGGAAGGCTTCGGCCATACGCTCACCAACCAGAAGGGTTTGGGCGGCGTGTTTCAAAAGCACGGTGTTACCGGCGATGAGCGCGGGCGCGATGGTGTTGATCGCGGTCATGTAGGGGTAATTCCACGGCGCAACGACGAGGACGACGCCCCAGGGCACGCGCTTGATCACGCGGCGGAAATCGGCGCTGTCTTCGATGACATCGTCGGCCAGACCCTCGTGAGCGATTTTGGCCATGTATTGCGCGCGTTCGTCAAAGCCGCCGAATTCCCCGCCGTAGCGGATGGGCCGGCCCATCTGATGCGCGATTTCGAGCGCCATTTGATCGGTGGACTGACCGATGATTTCGACGCCTTTCAGGACGAGGTCGATGCGCTCCTGAATGGGTTTGTTGGCCCAGCTGCCGCGTGCCGCGACACGCGCGCGCTTTGCCGCGGCAAAGGCGTCATCGCGGGGCAGGGGGGTCCGTGTCAGGTACACAGACCCGTCGATTGGAGATATCAGTTTGATTTCTTTTGTCATTTTTGTGATCACATATAAGTTGAGACTTCGACCAAATGGCCGTCGGGGTCGGTGAAATAGACCGACATGATGGGGCCTTTCGCGCCAGAGCGTTCGACAGGGCCTTCGTTGATTTCGACATTCTCGCGCGTCAGGCGGTCGACCACTTCACCGGCGGGCCTGTCGGTCAAAAGGCAAATATCGCCCGCACCAATCGCAGCATGGTTACGGGTTTCCATGCCAAGCGTGTGAAGGTTGATTTTCTGGTCCCCGATGGCGAGCGCGCGGCGCCCCGCGCCGAACGTGACAGTATCGATATCCAGAACGCGTTTGTAGAACGCGGCCGTCGCATCAATGTCGCGTACGGTAAGGACGATATGATCAATCGCGGAAATCATGGATCAAGCGCGCTCGAAACCGCGCGCGACTTCCCAATCGGTGACGACTTTGTCGAACTCTTCCTGTTCGACTTCGGCGGCGCGGGTGTAGTGGTCGACGACCCAATCGCCCCAGACCGCGCGCAGGAATGCCGAATTGCGCAAGGTTTCGGTCGCCGCGCGCAGCGTCGATGGGATTTCGGGCACGTCGTCCATTGCGTAGACGTCGCCTTTGACCGGATCTGAAAGCGTCAGCCCTTCTTCGATGCCGGAAAGACCGGCGGCGAGCTGCGCCGCACATGCGAGGTAGGGATTGATGTCAGATCCCGGAATGCGACACTCGATCCGAACGCCTTTGGTTCCATCACCGACGAGACGGTAGCCCGCGGTGCGGTTGTCGATGCTCCACGCGATTTTTGTGGGCGCGAACGTGCCGGGAAGGAAGCGCTTGTAGCTGTTGACGTAAGGCGCGAGGAAAAAGGTGATGTCTGTGGAATACTTCAAGAGCCCCGCCACATAGGAACGCATCGCGTCCGACATGGTAAGCGGCGCGTCCGCGTCGTGAAAAGCGTTCGAATTCCCCTTGAATAGAGACTGATGGATGTGTGCGGCCGAGCCGACCTTGTCGTGATGCCATTTCGGCATGAACGTTGCGGCGTGACCCTTTGCGTTGGCAATTTCCTTGATCGCCTGTTTGGCGATTGTGTGGTGATCGGCGGCACCCATGGCGTCGGCATAGCGGATGTTAAGCTCGCCCTGACCGGTTTCGGCTTCGCCCTTGGAATTTTCCACCGGCACGCCTGCTTCCACCAGCAAATTGCGGATCGGGCGCATGACGTGTTCTTCTTTGGTGGTCTGGAGGATGTGATAATCCTCGTTATAGCCAGAGATCGGGGCCATATCGCGGAAACCGCTGCG
>CALLWO010000072.1 GCA_938016355.1 uncultured Boseongicola sp.
TATGCAGATTCAGGCCCACGAGATCGAGAAAATGCGTGAGCGTTTCCACAAACTCTTCGCCGACGCCACTGGACAAAAGCCCGAGAAAATCGCCAAAGATACCGAGCGTGATTTCTGGCTGAACACCGACGAGGCCAAGAAATACGGCCTTCTGGGCAAGGTCATCCAGAACGTCAAAGATCTGGGCTGACCGCGCTTCCAATCCGGCACAAGCGCCGCATTACTCAAAAAAGAGCGGGCGGATATGCGTCCGCTCCTCACATTTTAGGAACACGATATCGCTGATCAAGACCGCAAACTCTACGCCGTTCTCATAGACGCCGACAACGTCAACGCCTCCTATGCCGGGGCTGTCCTCAAGGAAGTCTCAACCTTCGCCGAGCCTGCCCTGCGTAAGGTCTACGGCGACTGGACCAACCCACGTTTGAGCGACTGGAAAGGCGAGGTGCGCAAAAACGGTCTTGTCGCCTACCAGGAAACCGCCAACACCACCGGGAAAAACGCCTCCGACATCGGTATGGTGATTGATGCGATGGACATTCTGCACGGCGGGCGGCTGAACGGGTTCGTCATTGTGTCGTCAGACAGTGATTTCACCCGCCTTGCGTCGCGCATTCGAGAACACGGCCTCGACGTGATCGGGATGGGCGAAAAGAAATCGCCACAATCCTTTATCCAGGCGTGTCAGCGTTTTATCTATCTCGAAAATCTGATCGAAGAAGACGAAGCGCCCAAGAAATCAGCCAAAGCCAGCGACAAAGAACCGGCGCCCAAAAAGGCAACCAAGCAAAACCCGACCAACGCCATCCCATTGATCACGCGCGCCATGGATAAAATGGATTCGGCAGATGATTGGTATGCGCTCGGCCCGCTTGGTCAGCACATTTTGCGCGCCAACTCCGACTTCGACCCGCGCACATACGGGAAGAAAAAGCTCAGCGAACTTGTAGCTAGCCTCAAGCGTTTTGAAACGAAGAAAGACGGAACATCGCTATACGTGCGCCGCGTCGATTAATCAGCGACACCATACTTACACAGGAACATATCAACCGCGCCAGCGATGACGCGATCGATTTCCTCGTCTGAGGCCTTGTCGCGCAAGCCCAGCACCATCTGCACATGAAGCCCGGCCTTGCACAGTTCGGGGAATTGGTCGGCGGCCAGATCAATGTCATCAATCTTGAGTTTGCCGTCTGCGACCGCGCGCTTGAGGAACTCAACGAGGATGCTGCGCACCATCGCCGGGCCGCAGTCATAAAATTCGCGCCCGATCTCCGGGAACCGCTGGCTCTCGCCGACCACGATCCGGTAAACCTGAATCCCGACATCGGACATGAAGAACCGAATCATGCGCCCCGCGGCCTGCGACAGCGCCACCCGGATATCGTCCGACCCTTCGACCTCTTTGATCGCTTCGTCGGATTGCGCTTTGCACTCCGCCTTTGCGACTTCCACAAAGAGCAGCCGTTTGTCCGGGAAATAGCTGTAAAGCGTCGCCTTGGACACGCCAGCCTCGCGCACGATGTCGTCGACGCTCGCCCCTTCAAAACCATCGCGCATGAAAACCGTCCGGGCCCCTTCGAGCACCTGATCCCACTTCCGACCTTGTTTGATGATCTGTCCCGGCGCGTTCATGCCACCCTCATAAATGATCTTTAATATATAAACTGACCAGTTCAGTTTTTTCAAGACACACGCAACCGCGAAGGCTCAGAAGGCGGCCGGATCGGGCTATTTCGTCACGTTACATGTGTTGGGGGCTGCGCAGGATTTCACCGGCTCGGGGAAGTCCAGACGCGGTAGCTCAGGAAGGCTGAATCCCGCGAACGCAGGAAGCGCAATTACGGTGAAGGCCGTTGCTAAGGTGATGCGTGCAAAAGTCATGTCTCTCTCCAATAACTAAACCGTTTAGTTCACTTATGGATCTCGCTCGCAACATTCAAGCAAAAAGTGAACTAAACGGTTCACTTTTCGGACTTGCACTCTCCGCCTGCAGAATTACTTTAGAACCATTCTAAGGAGCCGACCATGATCCCAGGTGTTTCCCATCGCCGCCGCTTCTCTGATTTGAGCGAGCAGGAAGTCCTAGCGCTTGCCATCTCGTCAGAAGAAGACGACGCCCGCATCTATCGCAGCTATGCCCAAAGGCTCCGCGGCGAATACCCGAATTCCGCGGCTGTCTTTGACGGAATGGCACGCGAAGAAGACACACATCGCCAAAAGCTCATCGACCTGCATCAAAGCCGGTTTGGCGATGTCATCCCTCTGATCCGGCGCGAGCATGTGTCGGGCTTTTACGCCCGCCGCCCGGTCTGGCTTGTCGAAAACCTCAGCATCGAACGCATCCGCGATGAGGCCGAGATGATGGAACGCGACGCGCAGGCCTTCTATGAAGAGGCCGCCAAACGCACAAAAGACGCCGACACCCGCAAGTTGCTGGGCGATCTTGCCGCCGCCGAGGCCGGGCATTCCGATCTCGCCGACGCGCTCGCTGAAACGCATCTGGACGGGGACGCCAAAGATCAGGAAGCGCGCACCGCCCACCGTCAGTTCATTTTGACCTGGGTGCAGCCGGGGCTTGCCGGGCTCATGGACGGGTCTGTTTCGACCCTCGCGCCCATCTTCGCCGCGGCCTTTGCCACGGGTGATACATGGAACACGTTTCTCATCGGTTTGGCCGCCTCGGTCGGCGCGGGCATCTCGATGGGCTTTACCGAAGCGGCGTCAGATGACGGCGCGATCTCGGGGCGCGGCTCTCCGATCAAACGCGGCATCGCCTCGGGCGTGATGACAACCCTTGGCGGGCTCGGCCACGCCCTGCCCTACCTGATCCCAGATTTCTGGACGGCCACGACAATCGCGATCCTTGTCGTCTTTGTCGAACTTTGGGCCATCGCGTGGATACAGAACCGCTTCATGGAAACGCCGTTCTTCCGCGCCGCGCTTCAGGTCGTTCTGGGGGGTGCACTGGTGCTGGCCGCTGGCATCCTGATTGGCTCAGGATAGCCGCCAATATACATTAACCAACCGGGCCATCCGCATCATAAGCCTCAATAATCTTGGCAACCAAGGCGTGCCGGACGACATCCTTGGCCGTAAAATAATTGAACCCGATTTTGTCGATCCCGGTCAAAAGGCGCTCGGCGTCTTTCAGCCCTGACGTCACACCGCGGGGCAAATCCACCTGCGTGCGATCGCCCGTGATCACCATCCGGCTGCCCTCGCCCAGACGCGTCAGAAACATCTTCATCTGCATCGTCGTGGCATTCTGCGCCTCGTCGAGAACGACAAACGCATTGGACAACGTGCGCCCACGCATGAACGCCAACGGCGCAATCTCGATACGCTTTTCCTCGATCAGCTTGGCCACCTGCTTGCCCGGCAAAAAATCGTTCAGCGCGTCGTAAAGCGGCTGCATATAAGGATCGACCTTGTCCTTCATGTCGCCGGGTAAAAAGCCCAAACGCTCGCCCGCCTCAACCGCTGGACGGCTCAGAATGATCCGGTCCACATGGCCGCCGATGAACATGTTCACACCCACCGCCACCGCCAGATAGGTCTTGCCCGTCCCCGCAGGCCCGATGCCAAAGGCCATTTCGTTCGAATATAGCGACCGGACATAGGCTTTTTGCGCTTCGGTGCGCGGTTCAATCAGCTTTTTGCGGGTCTTGATCTCAATCCGGCCGCCCTGAAACAGCTCCATCTGATCGCCCGCGCGGCTCTCGGTCTTTTCGCTCGCGCCACCCATCCGAATTTCGGCATCAATATCGCCCGGCGTCAGACCCTTGCCCGATTCCAACCGCTGATAAAGCGCCGTCAGAACCTCGGCCGCGCGCGCTTGCGCATCGGGCTCACCAAACAGCGCAAGCTGGTTGCCCTGATGCACAACCTGCACGCCAAGCGCCTGCTCGATCTGAGCCAGGTTGCGGTCAAACTCGCCGAAGAGATCAATCAATATGCGGTTGTCGGGGAACTCAAGACGCGTCTCGTTCGCGTCGCTGGTTTGCTCTGGCTGGGTCAAGGCTGTTGTGGCCAAATAACGAAACTCCGGGTCCGATGCACAAGTGAACTTGTCCCAATGCTGCCAAGGCTTTGGTCGTGGTGCAAGCACATCTCTCCAGATTTCACCGAAACGTCACGAAAATCAGCGTTTCTTTCATCCCTCAAACGCAAAACGCGCAGACTTTCATCTGCGCGTTTCAATCTCATGCCTTGGAGCTGGATCAGTTACACTTCAACTTACCGGCTCCGTTGATCCAGCAACCTGGTGGCAGATCGTCTTCTCCCTCAGGTTCCGTCTCGGGTTCTGGCTCCGGCTCGGGTTCTGGCTCGGGCTCAGGTTCGGGCTCCGGTTCTGGCTCGGGCTCAGGCTCTGGTTGCGGCTCTGGCTCCGGCTCGGGCTCTGGTTGCGGATCTGGTTCTGTAACACCACCGCCGCCATTGTCGCCGCCGCTTCCGCCGCTGTCGCCACCGCCGTCGCCGCCGCTGCCGTCCCCGGAAGAATCGCCGCCACCTTCGCTGGTTGTCCCGGAATCTGCACCAACCAATACGATCTGTGTCGATGTCATATCCGATTGCATGGACCCGCCCAGGTCTGCACCGCCTGTTTCAATAGAAGCCACCATGGCCACGCCAAAGCCTGCGAAAACCACAGCTACGGACGCAAAGTCCACAGTTGCCGCGCCGTCTTCGCGCCCCGCGAAACGGCAAATGCGGTTAATCAGCCCCCGCTTTCCTCCGTTCGTCTCGATCTTCGCCAACATAATGAAGTCCCTTGGTAAAAATGATTGTAATTCGTCTGCTTGAGACCGGTCTATCGGGCGACCCGGCACAGGATGAGGCCGGAAATCGTGCAATTTAGGGGCGACTTGCGCGTCTTGCGAAACACTCAAGCGTTCCACCCCCTGAATTTTCCCTCCTCGCGAAACAATGGCGCGTTTGGCCCGTCTCAAATGCGGCAGACGGCCTTTTTTCCCGAATCAAACACCCATCATTCACCCAAAGGGTTGACTGATATTGTCTCGTACTTTAATTCACCCATATGGTTGAACGAGAATCAGATACAGACCTCACCGCGATCCTGAAAGCGGCCGCAGATCCAACGCGTCGGGCGATCCTGACGCTCTTGGCGCAACACGGGCCAACGCGGATCACCGATCTCGCGAAACGGTTCGATATGTCGCTGAATTCTGTATCCAAACACATCAAGACGCTGGAAAGCGCAGGTCTCGTCAGCCGCAAGACCGAGTGGCGGGAACACCTGATCGAGCTGACACCCGACCGCCTTGACCGGATTGATGCGTGGTTCAAAGACCTCCGTTCGATCTGGGATTTGCGCCTCGAAGCCCTTGAACATCTCATGACAAAGGAAAACCCAGATGACTGACACTGCCACTGAACTCCACCTTGAAACCTCCCGCGTGATCGCAGCGCCCAAAGAAAAGCTGTTTGACGCGTGGCTCGATCCCAACATGCTGGCGCGCTTCATGATGCCGGGTCCGAACATGACCGTGCCCGAGGCCAAATCGGACGCGCGCGAAGGCGGACGCTTTCTCGTCGTCATGCGCGCCGGTGATCAGGACATGCCCCACAAAGGAACCTATAAAACGATCGACCGCGCCAACCGCCTCGCCTTCACATGGGAATCGCCGTTTTCCAAACTTGAAGACAGCGTCGTGACAATCGACTTCACCGAAGCCGAAGGCGGCACCGAAGTAAAACTCCACCACGTGCGTTTCGAAAGCGAAGAAAGCCGCGACAATCACAAAGGCGGCTGGGCAAGTATCCTCGACGCTCTCGCGAACGCGGTCTGAGGGCATTATGGAAGCTGAAGCTCTGAACATCCCCGCCGTTATCGCCGGTGCCGTTGCTGGTTTTGCCTTTGGTGCGATTATCTATCACCCGCGCGTGCTTGGGCGCACCTGGGCCGAAGGGTCCGGCGTCGATCTTGGCGGCTCGCCCCCGATTGCTGCTTTTGTCCTGCAAGCACTCGCGCTTATCGCTCTGGCGATTGTTGTCGGCATGACGGCCACGCTCAATCTCTTGGGCACGGCGATCCTCGCCATCCTTGCGGCGGCGCTGTTCGTGGTAAGCGGTGGGGCGTTTCAAAAGAAAACCACCGGCGCAATTTTCACCGATGGTCTTTATGTGGTGGGCGCGGGCGCGTTGATGATCCTCGCCCAAGGCCTGCTTTGAATATCGGGATCGGCGTCTAGCGCGCCGGCCCGACCACTTCGCCCGACAATGAGTTGGACGCGCTCTCAACAATCCGCACGCGTGCAAGATCGCCGCGCTTGACCGCGTCCGATGTCACAAAAACCGCGTGCAGATGATCGGATTTGCCCACCATCTGCCCGTCCATCCGCCCTGCCTTTTCAAACAGAACATCCACCTCGCGCCCGACCATCGCGTCCTGCGCCGCGCGCTGTTGCTTTGAAAGAAGCGCCTGCAGCCGCTGCAAACGCTCGTCAGCCACATCCCCCGAAACCGTCTCCCGCTCCGCCGCCGGTGTGCCCGGGCGCGCTGAATATTTGAAGCTATAGGCCTGCCCGTATCCCACCGCCTCGACCAGATCGAGCGTGTCCTGAAAATCCGCCTCGGTCTCGCCTGGAAAACCAACGATGAAATCACCCGACAAAAGCAGGTCGGGCCGGGCGGCGCGGATGCGCTCAATCAGCCGCAGGTAATGCGCGGCCGTGTGCTTGCGGTTCATCGCTTTCAGAACCTTGTCTGACCCCGATTGCACCGGCAGATGCAGATACGGCATCAGCTTGTCGACCTCGCCATGAGCCGCGATCAGATCATCGTCCATGTCGTTTGGATGGCTCGTGGTGAAGCGAATGCGCTCCAGACCGTCAATCCCGGCCAGTTCCCGGATCAACCCGGACAAACCGCCGTCATGCCCGTGATAGGCATTCACGTTCTGCCCCAATAAAGTGATCTCGCGCACCCCGCGCTCCACCAGATCGCGCGCCTCTCCCATGACACGGGCCGCCGGGCGCGACACTTCTGCGCCGCGCGTATACGGCACCACGCAGAACGCGCAAAACTTGTCGCACCCTTCCTGCACCGTCAAAAACGCCGTCGGCCCGCGCTTGGCCTTGGGCCGCGCCGCAAGATGTTCAAACTTGTCTTCTTCGGGAAAATCCGTGTCGAGCGCTTTGGCCCCGGTCTGGGTCTTGGCTTCCAGCTCGGGCAGGCGGTGATAACTTTGCGGCCCCACCACCAGATCCACCATCGGCTGACGTTTGATGATCTCCGCGCCTTCGGCCTGCGCCACACATCCCGCCACACCGATCTTCAGATCGGGCTTTTCGTCCTTCAGCGCGCGAAATCGCCCAAGCTCGGAATAGACCTTCTCGGCCGCTTTCTCGCGGATATGACAGGTGTTCAACAGGATCATATCGGCATCATCCGCCCGATCCGTCGTCTCATACCCCTGCCCGCCCAGCGCTTCGGCCATGCGTTCGCTGTCATACACGTTCATCTGACAGCCATAGGTCTTGATAAAGAGCTTCTTGGGCGCCGACATTTTAAGGGCTTTCCTTGTCACGGGGGTCAGCGGGCGTCCTACACGGGCGCGCGCCGCTTGCCAAGAGATCGACCCTCGTGGCACACACTTCTCAGACAACGACACGACACCGGTTGCCATGAATTTCACGTCCCTCAACGAGGCCATACGGTCCGACACGATCAAAGCGGCCAAAGGGCCGGTTGCGATTGTGATTGCCGAGGACGATGTGGAGGTCGACACAACCATCCGCCACCACGCCTATTCCGGCTTTCGCACGATCCTGCTGGTTGCGCCCGATGAAATAGACTTGCCCGACAGTGTTGCCGCCATGGTCCACCGGATCACGCATCCGACGCGCGACGCGAACGCAACCCAGACAATCGTCAACAAAATCGCCGCATCATTGCCTGCGAAAACCTGGCTCTATTACTGCTACAACGCCGAATACCTGTTCTTCCCCTATTCGGAATCGCGCACCATCGGCGAGATGCTGACCTTCCACGCCGAAGAACGCCGCTTCGCGATGCTGACTTACGTGATCGACGTTTACGCCGGCGAATTGAACGACGCTGAAAACGCGGTGTCGCTCGAAGACGCCCATCTCGACCGCTCCGGCTATTACGCGCTTGCGCGGCAAACCGACGCCGGGCAGCCCAAAGAACGCCAGCTTGATTTCTATGGCGGCTTGCGCTGGCGCTTTGAAGAACACATCAGCGAAGAACGCCGCCGCATCGACCGCATCGCACTTGTGCGCACGCAACCGGGCATCAATCTGCGCGCGGACCACACCTGGTCAGACGAAGAGCTCAACACGTTCGCCTGCCCCTGGCACAACAACCTCACCGCCGCGATCGTCTCGTTCCGCACCGCCAAAGCTCTGCGCACAAATCCCGCAAGCCGCTTTGATATCGATACGTTCCGCTGGCACAATTCCACCGAATTTGAGTGGCATTCCCAACAATTGCTCGAACTGGGGCTGATGGAGCCGGGCCAGTGGTTCTAGCGCGCGATTGACGCTTCAAACGCCGCCACTGGCAAGACAGGCTCCAACAACGCCCGCAGTTCTGCGCGGCGCGGATGGGTCGGGTTCGCGATTGTGAAACAGATGTAATCCTCGACAATCGCCGCCTGCTGCTCATAGCCAAATCGCAGGAACACAGGCGCTTCGCCGCTGGCCGAGAAATACGGGTCCGCGTGCCAAAGGCTCTCCCCAATCGCGCGCCACGCCGAATACCCCGTCGCCCTGCGGTTCTGCCATTGCCAGATGTGGGTCAGTTCATGGGCGAAAATCAACGCATTGGGAAAGCGCAGACCCTTGGGCCAGGGCGCGGTCATATCGCTTGAATAAAGCGACCCGCTGAAAAAAGCGCTGTTGCGCAAGGCAAACGCCTGCGGCGGTTGCGACCCGCGCGGTTGCGGTGTGCGCACGCAGGCCCGCTCGGTCCCGCGCAGCGCCCGAACCGAGGTCGGCACCGTCTTTTGCGGCGGCAGCAACCCGACCCCCTGACCCACACGCACGTCTTCCACCGCAAGCGACGGCCCGAAAAGATCACGCGCAAACTGTGCCTCGTTCTCGGTCAATGGCCGCGTACACGCGCCAAGCATCAAAAGCCCAAAAACCACCGCGCCCTTAAATCGACCCGTCATCCAACGCCCTTTTCGCTAACTCAAACACATTCCCATTGGGCGTCGAAAGCATCACCCCGACCCGCTGCTCTCCCGCCAACACCCGCGCGCACAATTGCCGCGCCTCGTTATGCCGCGCTTCGGCCAGCAGCATCGCCAACTCAGCCACCACGTGATCATCCGCACGCCTCGGCCCGCCCCGCGCCGCCATCATCTCATCAAAACTGGGGCAAGGCAGAGCCCGGCGTCCCTCGAACCCGGCGTTTGCGAAATCGACAATCTGGCGCCCGATGTCATCGGGATCGCCGCCCGTGATCCGCCCAACGGCCAAGGGCGGCACCGGGCTGCAATCGGTGCGAAAATAGCGGCTGGGCGACGGCGCGCGCGCAACCTCATGGCCCAACAGCCTCCAAAGCACCCGGTCCCAGTCAATCGGCTTGACCAAAAACCGCATCTCTTTGGCGAATTCATAGGCGTGAAACGCAACCCCGTCCTCTACGCGCGACACAGACGCCGACCACGCCGTCCAGCCTGTGCCCTTGGCGGCATTCGCAACCCCGCGCACCAATCCCTTTGGGGGCCAGATTGCCTCGCTCACAACATGGACGGGACGACCTGATCGGGGGGCCGATGCCCGTCGTCAAAGGTTTTGATGTTGATGATGACCTTCTCGCCCATCTCAACGCGCCCTTCCTGGGTCGCCGATCCCATATGCGGCAACAAGGCGACGTTTTTCAGCTCGCGCAACCGCGGGTTCACGTCGTGACCATGCTCAAACACATCAAGCCCCGCCCCGGCAATCTCACCGGCTCGCAACATCCGCGTCAGCGCGTTCTCGTCGATCACCTCGCCGCGCGACGTGTTCACCACCACCGCACTCGGCTTCATCAGCTTCAGTCGCCGCGCATTCATCAGATGAAACGTCGACGGCGTGTGCGGGCAATTCACCGACAGAATATCGACCCGGCTCACCATCTGATCAAGGCTCTCCCAATAGGTCGCCTGCAGATCTTCCTCGATTTCGGGGCGCAACCGGCGGCGATTGTGGTAATGCACCTGACAGCCAAAGGCCGCGGCGCGTCGTGCAACCGCCTGCCCGATCCGCCCCATGCCCAAAATGCCAAGCCGCCGTCCAGCCAGTCGACCGCCAAGCCGCGCGGTCGGCGACCAGCCATCCCAATCGCCCTTTTGCATCACAGCGAGGCCTTCCGGGATGCGCCGCGTCACCGCGAGAATCAGCGCCATCGCCATATCCGCCGTGTCATCGGTCACCACACCGGGGGTGTTCGAGACCAAAATCCCGCGCTGACGCGCCGTTGCGACGTCTATATGATCAACCCCTGCGCCAAAATTCGCGATCAGCTTCAGCTGTTCTCCGGCCTGCGCCAGAAGCGGCGCATCGATCTGATCGGTGATCGTCGGCACCAACACATCGGCAGTTTTCACAGCCGCAACAAGCGCTTCGCGGCTCATCTCCATGTCGTCGGAATTCAATGTCACATCGAACAACTCACTCAGACGCGTTTCCACCGCCTCAGGAAGGCGTCGTGTGACGACAACACTCAACCGCTTGTCTGGCATTTTCTCTCCCTTGATCTTTCCGACACCGTCGCTTTTTGGCAAAGTGACAAGGAACGAGTAGCGGCACAAGAGACGCTTATAAAAAGCGCGCGCCAAATGAGGAACAAAACGTCATGAAACCTGTACGCATGGCCGCCGGATTTGCGCTTGCATTGCTGGTCGCGACACCGGCGATCGCCTCCGAACGTGGCCCGGTCACCAATCTGCCCATGCCGCGTTATGTGTCGCTCAAAGCCGAAGAAGGCAACGCGCGGCGCGGACCATCGCTGTCCCACCGCATCGACTGGGTCTTTACCCGGCGCAACATGCCGCTCGAGGTGACCGGGGAATACGGCCACTGGCGTCGGGTGCGCGACCGCGACGGTCAGGGCGGCTGGGTGCATTACGCGCTGCTCTCCGGCGTGCGCCACGTGATCATCGAACAGGACATGGCCCAGCTCTATCTCAAACCGGATGCCGAAAGCCCGGTCAATGCCGTGGCAGAATCCGGCGTTGTGGCGCGGCTTGGGGACTGCCTGCTGGACTGGTGCCGCATCACCGCGGGCGCGTCCAAAGGCTGGGTGCAAAAGCGCATTCTCTGGGGCGTCCAACCTGACGAGATCCGCCAATAGGCGCGCGCAGCACCTCGTCTGAACGATCCCCTTTGAGATAGCGCGCACCTGTGCCCCGCACCCGCGCCGCATCCCCGGGATTATAAAGCGCGCATTTGGCCAGCGACAGACATCCGCACCCGATACACCCGTCCAGATTGTCCCGCATCCGCGTCAACGCGTCGATCCGC
>CALLWO010000073.1 GCA_938016355.1 uncultured Boseongicola sp.
AATGAACGGCGAATTCAGGACGAGTTTTGTACGAGAACCAGCGGGTTTGAAGCAGCATCCGGCGCTTGTTTTGAACGCGGATTATCGCCCGTTATCCTATTACCCTTTATCGCTATGGCCTTGGCAGGATGCCATCAAGGCCGCATGGCTCGATCGGGTCGATATCGTGGCCGAGTATGATGAAGTCGTTCGAAGCCCGTCGACGACAATCCGAATCCCGTCGGTGGTGGTCTTGAAAGACTATGTGAAGTTACAGAAACGTGTGGCTTTTACCCGCTTTAACCTCTTTCTCAGAGATCAGTTTTGCTGCCAATACTGCGGCGCGCGCGGAGATTTGACGTTCGACCACGTTGTGCCTCGGGCGCGGGGCGGTGTGACAAGCTGGGAAAATGTCGTTGCTGCGTGTTCGCGCTGTAACCTCAAGAAAGGGTCAAAGTCCTTGCAGCAGGCCGGAATGTCGTTGCGTCGGCCACCAAGACAGCCGGGTGCGGGCGAATTGCGAAATCAGGGGCGCAAATTCCCGCCAAATCATTTGCACGCGACTTGGCTTGATTTTCTCTATTGGGACGCAGAACTCGAAGCGTGATCGCCGATCAGGCAGAACAACTCGCGCCACCGAGGACGCAGAACTTCGAACAATGCGGATGGTTCAGGCGCACAGACTTTTCGGCGTCTTCGAGGGTTGGTCCCATCTCGAATTCCGGCTCGTAGGCCAACAGCGTGCAGGCAACCACCGCCGGCGCCTCTGCACCTTTGCGCTTCACAACCATGCGTGACGAGGAACACATCACCGTATTTGGACTTATGTCCAGGATACCCCAACATGCTGACGTAATCTCCGGGACATCCGCTGTTTCATCCATTTCCGGGAAGAGAACCGTCATGCCGGGATTGCTGGCGTCTATATCAAAGCCTTCGGCCTCGAATAGTTGGGCATAACCGGCACGTGAAGCGGCTTCGCTTTCGCCCCAAACCGTCCGCCCGGCAATGGCCATCTTTATACCGGCGTCGCGCAGCCAGCGCATGCCAGTAAGCGTTTTTTCAAAGCTCCCGACGCCGCGTTCTTCGTCGTGATAATGGGCCGACCAGTGATCAACCGAGATCCGCAAAGTTAACTTGTCGCCAAATTCCGCTTGCAGATCGGTCAACCCAGCCTGCACAGATTTTCGCATCATGGGACGCATCGCATTGGTCAGAATGAGCACGTCATAACCACGTGCAAGCGACCGTCGGGTCATCTCAATCATCTGTGGGTTCATGAATGGTTCGCCGCCGGTAAAGGCGATTTCACGAACCTGCCAGTTTCGCTCTTCTAACTGATCAAGGTAGTCGCTCACTTCATCTGCCGTCAGGTAGACCAAACGGTCGTTTGATGGCGAAGATTCGATATAGCAATTCACGCATTCAATATTGCAGAGCGTGCCGGTATTGAACCAAAGCGTTTCCGGGTGCGTAAGGGCAACTTCGGCCCGCGTCTCACCCTTGGCCGTAATCAACGGATCGCGGAATTTTGCCGGATCAAGCTGGTTATCAAGTTGGTCTTTCATCTCACCCTCGTCGCCTTGTGACTGTTACCTAGTGGCCTATGCGTTGCGGCGAAAGAAAAAGCTGTTGCTCGTGACGGACTTGTGATGTTTGAGGAGGAGGCTAGACACACGCATCAATACCCATTATCGGGTCGGCAATAGATATGTTAGCGTTAACATAACAAGGTTTTCGAAAAGGATCCGCAATGGTATCGCGCGTTATTCCAGTCGATGATTTTGACCTCGTCATTTTTGGCGGCACAGGCGATCTTGCTCGGCGGAAAATTCTGCCCGGACTGTTTCGCCGTTTTAGATCCGGTCAGATGCCCGAGAATGCCCGCATCATTGGTGCGGCGCGCTCTGATCTTGATGACGCGGCCTATCGCAAAGATATCAAGGCCGCGATCGTCGAATTCACAGCGGAAGAAGCACGTCCTGCAGGTGATCTCAAAGCGTTTTTGGAGCGGTTGCATTATGTAAAAGTCGATGCGTTGGGCACTGACGGGTGGAGCGCGCTTAAAAAACTTGTCCGCAAAGATGTGGTTCAGGCTTTCTATTTCTCGGTTGCACCCAGCTTGTTCGGAGCAATCGCGGAACGGCTCCACTCAAACAAAATCGCGGGCGAACGGGCGCGCATCGTTGTCGAAAAACCCTTTGGCCGCGATCTTGAGTCCGCCAAAGCGCTGAACAAGACACTGCGGGATCATTTTGACGAAAGTCAGATTTATCGCATCGATCATTATCTTGGCAAAGAAACAGTTCAGAACCTTATGGCTGTACGCTTCGGTAACATGCTGTTTGAACCGCTGTGGAACGCGCAATACGTCGATCACGTTCAGATCACCGTGGCTGAAACCGTCGGCGTAGACGGTCGCGGGGCCTATTATGACAAATCCGGTGCTATGCGTGACATGGTTCAAAACCACCTTATGCAGCTCTTGTGCCTTATCGCTATGGAACCGCCGAGCCGCTTCGACCCTGACGCCGTGCGAGACGAAAAGCTCAAAGTCATCCGCGCCCTGGAGCCAATGGAACGCGAAGACGTTGTTCGGGGTCAATATACCGGAAACGAAGACACAAAAAGTTTTGTAGAAGAAGCCGACAATCCTGATAGCCTGACCGAAAGTTTCATTGCGCTTAAAATCGCGATTTCAAACTGGCGGTGGGCCGGCGTGCCATTCTATTTGCGCACCGGAAAACGCATGAAAGCGCGCCAGTCCGAGATCTCGGTCATATTCAAAGACGCCCCGCATTCGATTTTCGGCCAGGACGTGGAACATCATCGCAATATTCTTTCCATTCGTTTGCAGCCGAATGAAGGGATCACACTTGGTGTCACAATCAAAGAGCCGGGGCCGGGGGGTATGCGTCTCGTCGACGTGCCACTTGATATGACATTTGCTGAAGCACTTGGTCCTGATGCCGAGGATGTCCCGGATGCCTATGAGCGCCTGATTATGGATGTCATTCGCGGCAACCAAACTCTCTTCATGCGCGGTGATGAGGTTGAGGCGGCCTGGGCTTGGACCGACCCCATAATTAATGGGTGGCGGGATCGAAGCGATCGTCCGAAACCCTATGAAATCGGCTCTACCGGGCCGGAAGACGCCGCAGTTCTTTTGCACAAAGCCGGGCGTCGTTGGCGCGAGATCAAAGCCTGAACCATCGCAGATGTAATTTTGCTGCCAAGGACACGACATATGAATTTGATCGAATACCCTGACAGTGACATGATGATGATTGACCTCGCGAATAAGATCGCCGGGGAATTGACCAACTGCCTTTTTGAGCATGATCGCGCTTCGTTAGCGGTTCCGGGTGGATCAACACCGGGACCTATGTTTGACGCTTTGTCTGGTGCGGATCTTGACTGGTCGAGGGTGGATGTATTTCTCACGGACGAGCGTCAGGTTCCGGCTGATCACGCCCGTTCAAACGAGCGCCTGTTGCGCGAACGCCTGTTAAGATCAAGAGCGGCGGTCGCGGAATTCCAGCGATTTGTCCCTCAATCCGATGCCGATTGGCCGGAAATTCATGCACGCGCGACCTCGCATTTGCCAATCTCAGTTCTGCTTTTAGGAATGGGTGCCGATATGCACACGGCATCCCTTTTCCCCGGGTCGCCGGATTTACCGGCTGCCTTGGCGGGCGATGCGCCACCACTGATGGCGGTCAAAGCCTCGGGAGATCTTGAGGATCGCATAACGCTCACCGGTCCGGCGCTTCAGAATGCTATGTCGACCCATGTTTTGATCAAAGGCGAAGACAAACGCGAAGCGCTTGATCGTGCGCTGCACCTGCACCCGAGCGAAGCGCCCATTTCATTGGTCCTTGGGCAGGCAAGTGTGCACTGGGCACCTTAAGGAGAAAGTCATGAATTGGTCTGAACTGAAAGAGATTGCAGCGACTTCCGCCAAAACCCCTATTTTGAATCGGTTCGCTGACGCAAATCGCGCACAGGCGTTTTCGGTTTCTGCCGGTGATTTGTTGTTTGATTACTCGAAGACCACGCTCGATGAGGCAGGCCGCGATGCATTGCTTGCATTGTATGAGAACGCTGGTGTGCCGGAACGGCGAAACGCGATGTTCGCAGGCCATAAGATCAACGAAACCGAAGGTCGTGCGGTGTTGCACACGGCCTTGCGCAATTTGAGCGGCTCTGAAGTCGTCGTCGACGGACAGGATGTCATGCCGGATGTGTTGCAGACACTGGATCAGATGGGTGCGTTCGCCGAAGACGTGCGAGCCGGACGGTTTCAGGGTGCAGGCGGGTCGATAACTGACATCGTGAACATTGGGATCGGTGGCTCGGATCTCGGGCCCGCCATGGCAACACTCGCCCTGGCGCCTTATCACGACGGACCCAAATGCCATTATGTGTCAAACGTCGATGGCGCGCATATTGCGGATGTTTTGCGCCCACTTGATCCGCGCAGAACCCTTGTCATTGTGGCGTCCAAGACGTTTACGACCATTGAAACGATGACCAATGCGGCAACCGCCAAAGCATGGATGAGCGAGGCTGTCCCGACGCCTGCCGATCAATTTGCAGCACTGAGTTCGGCTACAGATAAAACTGCCGCCTTTGGCATCGCGTCAGAACGTGTGTTTGGGTTCGAAGATTGGGTTGGCGGTCGTTACTCTCTTTGGGGACCAATTGGTTTGGGGTTGATGATCGCGATTGGCCGCGATGCATTCCGATCGTTCTTGGCAGGCGCCGAAGCCATGGATCAGCATTTCGTGTCAGCCGATCCTATCGAAAACCTCCCCGTCATGCTCGCATTGGTCGGGCTTTGGCACAATCAGGGCCTTGGCTATGCGACGCGCGCGGTGCTGCCATATGAGCAGCGGCTTTCCCGGTTTCCCGCGTATCTTCAGCAGCTTGAAATGGAATCAAACGGCAAAAGCGTTGATATGAACGGCAACGCGCTCGATGTGAATTCGGGACCGATTGTGTGGGGCGAACCCGGCACCAACGGGCAGCATGCGTTTTACCAACTTATCCATCAGGGAACACGGATTGTCCCATGTGAGTTTCTAGTGGGCGCAGAAGGCCACGAGCCGGAACTCAAGCACCAACACCGGCTTCTGGTGTCGAATTGTCTGGCACAATCCGAGGCTTTGATGCGAGGTCGGACGTTGGATGGAGCCCGTGCAATCGTTGCTGATAAGTTTGAGGGCGATGAACTTGAGCGCCAGGCGCGCCATCGTGTGTTCCAAGGCAATCGCCCGTCCACGACCCTTGTCTATCCAAAGCTCACGCCGTTCGTCCTTGGCCAACTCATAGCGCTTTACGAGCATCGCGTCTTTGTCGAAGGCGCAATCCTTGGGATCAACAGCTACGATCAATGGGGCGTGGAATTGGGCAAAGAGCTTGCAAAAGCGCTTGAGCCTATCGTCGCGGGTGAACAGCCGGCGAATGGCAAGGATGGGTCAACGGCTCAACTCGTCGCCGCTGTTCAGCGTCATTCAAGTTGAGCCACTAAGCGCCTTATTCGGAATTCGCAGCCAGGGTTGCAACCAAAGCGTCATATCCGGCGGTAAAGCCTGATAGCGAGACCGCCAGTGCGACGGAGGCATCAGGATTGGTCGCTGGCACGATTGTAACCGTTCCCGCATTCCCACGTTTGAATTGCGTGATTTCTTCAGCAGTGAACCCCAACCGGGCGATGCAGCCGATCTGCGTGCAGAATGAGTAAGGATAACGGCGCGATTTCCCTGCATCGACAACCAAGCGTAGCTCAGCCGTTAAAAGAGTTTCCAGTGGTGTAATCACCGTTGCACCAGCTGCGGCTTTATTGCCCGGAGGTAGCGGGAAAAGGTTGAACTCAGCGACCGAGTTTCCGCCCGTGTCCTTGAGTAGTTGATATAGTTGGCACGGGTCTTTGCCATCTTCGGTCAAAACGCAGCGCAATTCCCAATCCTTAAATACCTCGCGCACATAGGTCTGGCCGACTTCGACGGCCTGTTCTTCGCTGCGCCCCATGGATAGTCCACCATCGGTGTTTTCATCCGATTGCGTTTCTTCGGTTGCGGTTTCACTTGTGTCGCCGGACTCGGATTCGGTTTGCTGGTCCTGCGCAAAGCTGCCGACCGGGGTCAAAACAAGTACCAAAGCGATAGCGGAAATAAGAGTACGAAGCATAGTTACATCCATGGATCATGTGGTTTGGGATCGTCTAACACGCTCAAAAGGCGGTGTCAGGGGGGAGTGTGCTGACAGGCAAAGCATTGCCATCCAAAAAGAAACAGGGCCTCGCAAGCGAGACCCTGAAACTTATTCACTCCCTGCCGGACTGGCCGACTTATTCATTGAGCGCGAAGCTAAGCGACTGAGATTAATGCGTCAACAGTATTTTGATCACTTTTTTACACGGCCTTCAAAGCCCCACAAAAAAGGGCCGCGCGGAGTGCGCGCGGCCAGTCGACAGGGAGGAAGTGTCCAATCTGCGCAGAATACGCAAATGGAACACGTTCACACTGGCATAGAAAGGTTAACAAGGTATTCTCACCGGAAATGATATGTATCGGAAAATGAGGTTGAGCGTGGC
Organism: uncultured Boseongicola sp.; assembly: GCA_938016355.1. Taxonomy (GTDB): domain Bacteria; phylum Pseudomonadota; class Alphaproteobacteria; order Rhodobacterales; family Rhodobacteraceae; genus CALLWO01. The sequence continues at coordinate 6,578 of CALLWO010000073.1, forward strand.
AGAAACGATTTTCATCGGCGGCGGTGGTCCGGAATATGGCGAGAAACAAAGCATGCTTCTCAAATACGCCAACCGACATGGGCTGATCGCTGGCGCGACAGGCACAGGTAAGACCGTCACGCTCCAGATTTTGGCAGAGAACTTTTCCGCCGAAGGCGTTCCGGTTTTTCTTTCTGATGTAAAGGGCGACCTGTCTGGCCTGGCCTTGTCAGGGCGCGAAGATTTCAAATTGCACGACGCTTTCACCTCTCGCGCTACCAAGATCGGGTTTGACGATTATTCATATGCAGGTTTCCCCGTTACGTTCTGGGATCTGTTTGGTGAACAGGGCCATCCAATTCGAACCACTGTCAGCGAAATGGGCCCGCTGTTGCTCGCGCGTCTGTTGGAACTCACTGATGCGCAGGAAGGCATATTGAACATCGCCGTGCGCGTGGCGGACGAGGAGGGGCTTCCGCTTCTCGACCTCAAAGACCTCCAAGCCATGCTGGTTTGGCTCGGTGAAAACAGAGCGAGCCTGTCTCTGCGCTATGGGAACATTTCGACGGCCTCTATCGGGGCAATCCAACGACAGTTGTTGGTGCTTGAAAATCAGGGCGCTGCGCAATTCTTCGGAGAACCCGCGCTGGAATTGTCCGATATCATGCGCACCGACACCGACGGACGCGGCCGCATCAACATTCTGGCCGCAGACAAGCTCATGGGCGCGCCCCGGCTTTATGCAACCTCGCTCTTGTGGCTCTTGTCGGAATTGTTCGAAGAACTGCCCGAGGTTGGTGATCCGGACAAACCCAAGCTCGTCTTCTTCTTTGACGAGGCGCATTTGCTTTTTGATGACGCTCCCAAAGCGCTTGTCGATAAGGTTGAGCAAGTCGCGCGATTGATCCGCTCCAAAGGCGTTGGGGTCTATTTCGTGACTCAAAATCCTGCCGATGTTCCTGAGGATATCCTTGGGCAATTGGGGAACCGCGTACAGCATGCGCTTCGGGCGTTCACGGCCAGGGACAAAAAGCAACTTCGACAGGCAGCGCAAACCTATCGGGACAATCCGCGTTTTTCGACCGAAGAAGCCATCCGCGAAGTGGGCGTGGGCGAGGCGGTAACATCAATGCTCGAATCTAAAGGCGCCCCCGGCGTGGTCGAACGCACCCTGATCCGGCCACCGTCGTCCCAACTCGGGCCAATCACCCAAGCTGAACGCAAAGAGGTCATGAACGCCTCACCAATGTCGGGGAAATATGACAAAGCCAAAGACCGCGACAGCGCATATGAAATCCTGACGAAACGGGCCGAGGCTGCCGCAAAAGAAGCGGAAGAAGCCGAACGGCGCGAAGAAGATGCAAAAGCCGCCGAGCGCGAATATCAAACCGGGCGTCGCTACAAAGGGGAACGTGTTACCCGTTCAACTTCCAAGCGCAGCTCAGGCGGTGGCTTTGGTGATGCGTTGACGAAAATTGTGGTCAAAGAGCTAAAGGGCACGACCGGGCGGCGGATTGTGCGCGGCATTCTGGGTGGCCTCTTTAAGGGACGTTGAATTGAAATGATCCAACGTTTTCTTGCTCTGGTCTTTGTTCTGGGCCTGTCCGCTTGTGCCTCTGTCGGCCCGGAGTTGGTCACACGTGATCAGGTGTCAGCACTCGAAAATGCGCTTATCAGCATGGACGAAAGCATAGATCCTTCTGAAGCCAGACGCGCGGCTGAGATTGCATTTTTCCATACGAACGAGTTGGCAAAAGCCTATGAAATCACCGATCCGCCGCTGATCCATAATACCAAAGTGAACATGGGGCTGCGCCCGCGTGGGTTATGTTGGCATTGGGCCGAAGACATGGAAATTCGTTTGAAAGCTGAGAAATTTCAAACGCTTGACGTTCTTCGTGCGATTGCG
>CALLWO010000074.1 GCA_938016355.1 uncultured Boseongicola sp.
GCTTTTGAAGCGTCTGTTCCCGTCGCGCCGCCCGGACCAACCTGCGCCCGTCGCCAAACAAGACGGTCAGTTCGACGACGGATTGCAGCGCATGCCTTACGAAAGTCCGATCAAATCCACCGGCGCATGGGGCGGCAAAGCGCGCTAAGCGCTGCCGTCGCGCCGCTTGCCAAATTCTGAATGCATCGCGCGCGCCGCTTAATGCGGCCAAAACAGCCCGCACGGGGGCACCGACGTTATACCGACGTTATACCGACGCGATACCGATCCGGTTACCGACGCTGAAACCCCAGTAAAATAAGGCCGTTAACCTTTTTCGTGCGCGCGCGATTTCGCCGCCCTTCCCGTAATATTCTCCGTGGTCCCTGTCCCCGCCTCTTGTTACAATCGGGGCCAAGACATCCCCACGCCGGAGCCCCCATGCCCTTTACGCTTGCCACTTGGAACATCAATTCCGTTCGACTGCGCGAACCTATCGTGTTGAAATTGCTGGAAGAAGAGGCGCCCGACGTCTTGTGCCTTCAGGAATGCAAATCCCCGGTGGAGAAAATTCCGACCGAAGGCTTCGCCGCGCTTGGCTACACCCACATGGTTGCGCGCGGCCAAAAGGGCTACAACGGCGTCGCGATCCTCTCAAAGCTCCCCATGGTTGAAGCCGGCGCCGAAGACTACGCCTCCCTCAACCACGCCCGCCACATCGCCGCCCGCCTCGAAAACGGCGTCACGATCCACAACTTTTACGTCCCCGCCGGTGGCGACATCCCGGACCGGGACAAGAACGAAAAGTTTGGTCAAAAGCTTGATTACCTGCGCGAGATGAAAGAGGATTTTCACGCAGAAAAGCCGGAAAAATCTATTCTTGTCGGTGACTTAAACATTGCTCCGCGCGAAGACGACGTCTGGAATCATAAGCAATTGCTCAAAGTTGTCAGCCACACGCCGATCGAGGTTGAGCAGCTCGGCGCGACCCAGGATGCGGGCGGTTGGGTCGACATCACGCGGCAGGATATTCCCGACGGCCCGCTCTTTAGCTGGTGGTCTTATCGCTCACCCCAATGGGACACAGCCGACAAGGGCCGCCGCCTCGATCATGTCTGGGCTACGGGCGATATCTCGAACGCTGGCCACTCCAGCCGAGTGTTGCGCGCAGCGCGCGGTTGGGAAAAGCCCAGCGATCACGCGCCGGTTTTTGCGACTTTTGATTTATAAGAGAGCGAAAAGACGAGGAAGGTGCTGAAATGGGTGAACTGACACGCCGGGCGATCCTGTTGGCAGGTGGCGCCACGCTTGGTGGGCTGGCAGGAGCGAAGCTTACCTCGAAGGTCCCAAGCGTTGCCGGTACGAAGTCGTTGCAGCCAGCAGGGCTTGCGAACACGCTCAACGACGCAAGCGGGCTCAACGAAACACCGATCTTTCGTCATATTACCCTTCAGGAAAACCCCGGTGAAAACCTGATCCGACGCATCCGTTTCGAGATCGACGAGGCCCGCCGCGAAGGCCGCCCGGTCAATGTTGGTGCGGCGCGTCATTCAATGGGCGGGCATGCAATTCCGCGCGACGGGCAGGCCATCACCTATGACAATGGTTTCGTCGATCTGAATACACGCGACAACGTGTTTCGCGCCCATGCGGGCGCGCGTTGGTCCGATGTGATCCGCGCGCTTGATCCGCTGGGATTTGGCCCCAAGGTCATGCAATCTAACAATGATTTTGGCGTCGCGGCGACGTTTTGCGTGAATGCTCACGGGTGGCCCGCCCCGCATGGTCCGATGGGTTCGACCGTCAAAAGTATTGTCATGGTGCGCCCGGATGGCGAGATTGTCCGATGCTCACGCACCGAAAATGCCCCGCTCTTTTTCCTCACAATGGGGGGCTATGGGCTGACCGGTGCGATTGTTGAAATCACGGTCGAGGCGGCTGCGAACGTCAATCTTGTACCGACCTATCAAAAGATGCCTTCGCGCGATTTTGCCAAGTTCTTCATCGGCGCGATCGAACGCGGAGATGTGAACATGGCCTATGGCCGGTTGAACGTCGATCGCGAGACATTTTTCGAAGACGCACTGATGATCACCTATCGTGAGGGCGACGATCAGACCGAAATTCCGCCCGCGTCCGGGTCAGGTGCGATGAGCAAGATCGCGCGCCATGTATTCCGTGCACAATTGATGAATGAGACCGCCAAAGACTTGCGATGGTGGTTTGAAACCGACCTTGGGCCGATGATTTCCGGTGGTCCTGTCACGCGAAATTCGCTGATCAACGAGCCAGTTGTGACGCTGGATGACCGTGACCCGACCCGCACCGATATTCTTCATGAATACTTCGTGCCGCCGGGGCGCTTTGCAGCATTCATCGACGCTTGTCAGGAGATCATCCCAGCCAGCTATCAGCAAATGATGAACATCACTTTGCGCTATGTCGGCGCTGACAACGAAAGCTTGCTGTCTTATGCGCCAGCGCCGAGGATCGCCTGCGTGATGTTGTTCAGCCAAGAAATGACCGAGCGCGCAGAAATAGATCACGCCCGAATGACGCGCGCCCTGATTGACCGTGTGGACGACCTTGGAGGCACCTATTACCTTCCCTATCGACCCCATGCCTCGGCCGCACAATTCCGCCGGGCCTATCCAAAAGCTGCTGAATTTGCTGCGGAAAAGCGTGATTACGATCCGGATCTTCTTTTCCGAAACGGCTTTTGGGACACTTATCTGAAGGACCTGTGATGACGGTTCATCAAAAAATCGCACTGGGCTTTTTCGTCGTTCTTTTGGGGGCGGCGTCGCTTAATTACATTCCCGGCGTCACCGATGCCGAAGGGGTGGCGTTTGGTGTCTTTGCGCTGGATATCTTTGACGACAGCTTGCATCTGGCGTCGGCCATTTGGGCACTTGCCGCAGCCCTGATCTCGAGCCGCGCGGCACGGACGTTTCTGTTGTTGTTCGGCGCGCTTTATTTCGCGGATGGGGCCATGGGGCTTGCGACCGGCTCGGGTTATTTGGATTTCGGCATCTTCACCTATGGATTTCAGGACCTGCCATTTGGGTTCAAGATTCTGGCCAACCTTCCCCATATCGGTCTGGGTGGCATTGCCTTGTTGGCCGGGGTGTTTCTTGGGAAATCTGCGTGAGCTTTCTCTGGCGATGGTCGAAACGCGCGGTTTTCGCGCTTCTGATCTTGATCCTCTTGTTGCTGTCCCCGATCGCCTATGTTGAGACCGCCTGCCGTGGCGCTCAGCAGGTTGATCCATACCAGCCGATCCTCTCTGATCCCGCTTGGCAAAGGGCGGAAACAAGAACGCTTTTGACCTATCCCGAATGGCATATCGTCCATGCTTACGATGATTACGCGCGCGTTATTCGCGA
>CALLWO010000075.1 GCA_938016355.1 uncultured Boseongicola sp.
CTTCGAAAGGGCTGCGACCCGTGCGCTCGCCTCATCGTAAGCGCAGATCAACAACAATTCATCGGGCGACATCCACAGCAACTTTTCCACTGCCGATGTCTCCATCTCGCGTTTTCCCGGAATGGCCATTCCGGTGACCGATGTGATCGCGCCTTGAAACCCGACCTCTTCGAAATCGCCGCGGATCGTGATCATCCCGACCAGCCCGGCGTCTGCCACATCAACAAATCCAAGGGCCGACACCCCTGCAAGTGCGCTCACTGACTCAGACATTTTGCTTCTCCCCATCGGGATCAAAGAACACCGGGTCAACGATCTTCGCTCGGGCAACAGACCCGTCGATCCGCGGAAACTCCAACATATCTCCCATCCGATCCGGCCCGCGCTCGACAAGTCCCATCGCAATACCACGCCCAAGCGTCGGAGAATGATACGTCGATGTCACACGGCCCTCGGTGCGTCGCTGACCATTATCATTCAAACCGGGTTCGGCGGCATAGGCACCATCCGGCAGCACCGATCCATCCTCGGTTTCCAATCCCACCAGCTTCCAACGCAGCGGGTCGGTCATGTGATCGCGCTCCTGTGCGCGCTTGCCGAGATAGTCGTCCTTCTTTTTCGATATTGCCCATCCAAGCCCAAGGTCCTGAGGGATCACAGTGCCGTCGGTTTCATCCCCAATCATGATGAAACCTTTCTCAGCCCGCATGATATGAAGCGCCTCGGTACCATAAGGAGTCACGCCATATTCGGCACCGGCGTCCATCAACATGTCCCAAAACGCCTGACCCTGGCTGGCCGGAACCGCGATCTCATAGGACAACTCGCCCGAGAACGAGATGCGGAACGCGCGCGCCGGGATGTTGCCAATTGCCCCTTCGGACCAACCCATGAACGGCAATGCTTCTGCCGAAAGATCAAAATTCGCGCCAAGTTTTTCCAACACTTTGCGCGCGTTCGGCCCAACGACACCAACCTGTGCATATTGCTCCGTCACGTTGGCGACGTAGACTTTCCAGTCCCACCATTCGGTTTGCAGCCATTCTTCCATGTGCGCATGAATGCGGTCCGCACCACCCGAGGTCGTATGGCAAAGCCATGTGTCCTCGTCGACCCGCGCCACGACGCCGTCGTCGCTCAGAAACCCGTTCTCCGAACACATCAAACCATAACGACACTTCCCGACTTTCAGCGTCGACATCATATTGGTGTAAAGCATGTCGAGGAATTTCCCCGCATCCGCACCTTTCACCACCAGCTTTCCAAGGGTCGAGGCATCGAGCAATCCAAGTGATTGGCGCGTCGCGTTCACTTCGCGCGCGACCGCCTCTTCGACGCTCTCGCCTGCCTTCACAAACGCATAAGGACGCCGCCAATGGCCGACAGGCTCCCAATGTGCGCCGTTCGCATCATGCCAATCGTGCATGGGTGTTTTGCGGATTGGCTGAAACAATGCCCCGCGCGCCTCACCGGCAATCGAGCCCATCGAAATCGGGGTGTAAGGGGGGCGGAACGTGGTCGTACCGACTTTAGGTATTTCAGACCCCAAAGCTTGAGAAAGCACCGCAAGACCATTGATATTGCTTAATTTTCCCTGATCCGTCGCCATACCGAGCGTCGTATAACGTTTGGTATGCTCAACGCTTTCAAACCCTTCGCGCGCCGCCAATTCGACGTCCGTGACCTTCACATCGTTCTGAAAATCAAGCCAAGTCTTCGAGCGCAGTTCGTATGGCGCATTCGCGGGCATGTTCCAAACCGGTGCCATCGCCTGCGCGGGCTCGTCGTCCGCAAAAGGCGCATCGCCCGCATCTCCGTCCTGTGACGCCGCCGCCGCGCCAACGCCATGTGCGTCACGCAAGACATCCGCCAAAGACATCGCGCCGTTGGAACTTCCGGCGGGCAAGACAAACCCTTCCCCGGACTGATCCGTGGGCGGGCGCGTCGCATCAGGTCGGAAAAACGCGCCGTCTTCATCCCAGTTAAGCTTGCCCCCGCAATGGGACCACAGGTGTACAATGGGTGACCAGCCCCCTGACATGGCGACGCAATCCGCCGCGATCATCTCAACCGCCGCGCCGTCACCCAACTGGTCGCAGACATGCACGGTTTCCACGCGCCCTTTGCCCGAGACTTTCGCGATCCCACGGCCCGGGGCCACGCGGATACCGACCGCGCGCGCGGCTTCGGCCAACGACCCCGTCGCTTCCGCGCGCGCATCCAGAACGACCGGCACCTCAAGCCCGGCGTCATGAAGTGCAAGCGCGGTGCGGTATCCGTCATCATTGTTCGTCACAACGACCGTGCGCTTACCCGGCGCAACCGCGAAGTTGACCACGTAATCCCGCACCGCCGCCGCCAACATCACGCCGGGCAAGTCGTTGCCCGCAAACGACAAAGGCCGCTCAATAGCGCCACAGGCCGTCACGATCCGGCGCGCGCGAATGCGCCAGAGCCGGTGGCGTGGTCGGCTGTCATCGGGCGCGTGATCGCCAATCCGCTCGTAGCCCAAGGCATAGCCGTGATCGTAAACGCCCGCGCCCATCGTGCGCAGTCGCATCTTGACGTTTGGCATGGCGGCCAACTCGGCCACGATTGCGTCTACCCAGTCAGCAACCGGTACACCGTCAATCTCGGCGCCATCGACAACCGCGCGTCCGCCCCAAGCGGACGTTTGTTCAAAAAGTAGTACTTCTGCGCCCTTGCGCGCCGCCGCACGCGCCGCCGTCAAGCCGGCAACACCGCCGCCAACGATCAAAACGTCAGTCGTCACATTGAAATGCTCGTAATGATCCGCATCCCGGTGGCGCGGCGCTTTGCCCAAGCCCGCCGACTGGCGAATGATCGGCTCATAAACGTGTTTCCAAAATGCCCGCGGCCACAGGAACATCTTGTAATAAAACCCAGCTGGCAAAAACCGCGAGAGCTTGGCATTCACCGCGCCCACATCGAACTCAAGGCTCGGCCAGTGGTTCTGCGTTTCCGCCTTCAATCCATCAAACAATTCCGTCGTCGTCGCCCGCGCATTTGGCTCAAACGTCTTTTTGTCACCGAGATTGATCAGCGCGTTTGGTTCTTCCGCCCCGCTCGAGACGATCCCGCGTGGACGGTGGTACTTGAACGACCTGCCCGCCAGTACCTGACCCGCCCCCAGCATCGCCGATGCCAACGTGTCTCCTCCGAAACCGCGCATTGGGCGTCCGTTGAAAGTGAAAGATTTGGGTTGGGTCCGGTCGATCAAACGACCGCCTGTTTCAAGCCGATGGCTCATGAGAAATTCCTCCACGTCCATCCCGGTCGCTTGGCGGAAATCGCGTCACAGACCTCTTTTGGTGGCTCAAACACCTGCGCCGAATACGTGCCAAAGACTTCTAGCGTCGTCGTATCGCGGGCTGCGTGAAACCACTTTCCGCAACCGTTCACATGCCGCCAACGCTCCAGATGCACACCACGCGGATTTTCCCGCATGAAAAGATAATCTTCGAAATCTCCGTCTTCGGAACCGGGACCGTACCGCTTCAAATGCGCTTCGCCACCGCCGTGCAATTCGGTCTCATCACACGCGATACCGCAATAAGGACAGGTCAGGATCAGCATGTGCGCGCGTCCTTGATCAAAAATTGAAATGTCGGAAACGACAAAAGGCGCGCAGA
>CALLWO010000076.1 GCA_938016355.1 uncultured Boseongicola sp.
AACAAGGGCAAGAAATACGGCAGCAGTGGACACGCTGGCGATGATGAGCGATCGGCGGCGGACCGAGGCTTCATAGATTTGCCGCCGCGTGAGCCCCTGCCCCGCGGCGGCGATTTCTTTGGACGCGTCGCTCACTTATTCGATGACCGGAACACCCGTGGCCTCGGCCAACCATTCGGCTTCGATCGCAGCAAGCGTGCCATCCGCTTTGAGAGCTGCGAGCGCTTCGTCAACGCAAGCTTTGAGCGGATTGCCTTCCTCCATCAACAATCCGAACTGGTCCGGATTTTCGCTTCTTTCTGGTGGGAATTGACCCAATACGACACCGTCATCCATCAACACTGCCGCGGTGAAAAGCGCCGTGGGCAGGTCCATGAGAGCCGCGTCGACTTGGTTGGCCTTCATCGCTTCAACCACGTCCGCGTTGTCGCCATAAAGGAGCGGGTCGCTGTCGGGCTGAACGATCTCAGCCAGCATCGGGACAGCTGTTGTGGAGGCGTGCGCGCCCCATTTCAGGCCTTTGAGCGAGGCCAATGTCGCTTCGGCGCCACCATCAACCACCGGCTTGCGGGTAACGACAGCCATAGCGGCCGAATAGTAAGGCGCTGAGAAGTCTACGATTTCTTCGCGCTCTTCGGTGATCGAGAACTGCTGGAGGTTGAAATCGAAGTCTTTTGCCCCCGGCTGGATGGCCTGATCAAAGGACGAGCGCACCCACTCGACCGCGTCGTCTTCAAAGCCCATCTGGTTGGCAACGGCATAGGCAACTGCGGCTTCAAATCCGGCCTTTGATTCAGGCGCGTCGTCCATCACCCAAGGGTAATAGGCTGGATTGCCGGTCGCGATTGTCAGAACGTCGTCTTTCATCGTCATGCCAGCGGCACAATGGCCGCCCGCGATTGCGACGCTTGCGCTCATCGTCAGAGCGATCACGCTTGTCATCATAAGTTTCATCATAGTGCTCCCAGTTACAGCAAATTGCCGCCACACGCCTTGCAGGTGATTGGGTGTGACGGTGTCTTATTGGAACTCAAACTATCGGAGCCGGTGACAGGGGCAAGCCCCAAGCGCATTATGCTACTCGCGAGCGCGCAAAACCTGCGCCGGGCGTGCCGCCAAGGGTCCCCAAGCAAAAACGAGACCCGCCATAAGCGTGGCGAGCACGCCGCCAAGGACAATGGCAATCGCCGAGACCGGTTCAAAAACAAAATCAGTGTTCATCACGAATGTCATGACGCTCCAGCCCGCAAGCCCGCCGGCGAATATCGCAACCAGCCCTGCCGCGGCCCCCAGAAATGCCGAACGCAGCGCGAAGCTGACTAAGATCGTTCGGCGTGAAGCACCCAGCGTCTTCAAAACGGCCGCCTCATATGTGCGTGCCCGAATACCAGCGGCAGCCGCACCGATCAGCACGATACCGCCGGTCACCAAGGTCGCCATGGCTCCATAGGTGATTGCGGCTGCAATCCCCGCCAGAACGTCGCTCACGCGGTCTATCGCGTCTTTGACTCGGATCGCCGTGATGTTGGGGTACGTGTTCGACACATCGCGGAGAATTTGCGGTTCCGCGTCGTCATCTGCGTAGACGGTGGCAATATGCGTGTGGGGTGCACCAGCCAGCGCAGACGGGTTCATCGAAAGGATGAAGCCAATTCCTGCGGTCGAAAAATCAACCTCGCGAAAACTGGTGATTGTCGCGTTCATATCGCGGCCCAGGATATTGACCGTGATCTCGTCCCCGAGCTTCAGCCCCATTTCGAGCGCTTCTTCGGTGGCAAAGCTGACTTGAGGCGGCCCGGAATAACCCTCGGTCCACCACGCGCCGTGGGTCACGATTGCGTCTTCGGGTTTGGTCGCGGAATAAGTGACGCCCCTATCGCCTTGCAGCACCCAGTGGTCGCCCCCGGTTTCAGACGCGGGGCGCCCATTGATTTGAGTAATCACGCCACGCAGCATGGGCGCGCTTTCGATTGTCTCGACAGCTGGGTTTGCTTCAAGCCCTTCGCGGAAGGGGTCGAGTTGGTCCGGCTGGATGTCGACCATGAAAAACGACGGGGCCACATCGGGCAGATCGCGGTCAATTGCCCCGCGCAGGTTTGAATCGATCTGCCCGACAGCGGCAAGCACCGTGAGGCCAAGTCCGAGCGACAAGATGACAGAAGTTGATTCTCCGCTTGGTCCCCCGACGCTGCCAAGTGCGAGGCGCAAAGCACTTTTGCCGCGCAACATTTGAGCGCGCGAAAGGCGACGGCAGAGGGCGCGGATGGCGCGTGCCACAATGGCGAGCATCAAGAACGCGCCCGACAGGCCCAGCGCGGACCACACGGTCAAGTTCACGAGGCCTGAAAAGTAGGATGCGACGCCGACCAACAACCCGGCGAGAACGAGCGTAAGAGCGATCCAGCGCCCACGAGGTATTCCGCTGATGTGCCCGCTTGCGTCTCGAAACAGAGTTGCCGCACGCACCTCTTCCGCGCGGGCAAGCGGCCAGATTGTGAAGACGAGGGCGGCGATCAAGCCATATAGCGCTGCTTCCGCCAATGGTCCGGGATGAATTGAAATCGCCGCGGGAAGTGGCAAACGCGCTTCGATGATCGGTGCAAACAGAAGTGGAGCAAACCCACCAAGCACCAGACCGATTGCAATACCCAAGATCGTCAGGACCCCGATCTGCAGGAAATAGGTTTGGAAGATCGTGGTGGAACTGGCTCCTAGCGTTTTCAGCGTCGCAATGACTTCGGTTTTTCCTTCCAGATATGCCCGGACAGCCGAGGATACGCCGACACCCCCGACCGCAAGACCGGCGAGGCCCACCAGAACAAGGAACGACCCCAATCGGTCGACAAATTCCGAGATGCCCGGTGCGCCGTTGCGCCGGTCACGCCAGCGCGCGCCGGTAAGTTCCGTTTCAGCTGTTGCCGCAAGCGCGTCGAGGTCCGTGTCAGGCGGAAGTTTGAGTTTGTATTGCGTTTCGAACAAGGTTCCGGGCTGGATGAGCCCGCTTTGGGCGAGATCGATGGTGCGCACAATGGTGCGTGGCCCCAAGGCGAACCCAGCGGTCGCTGAGTCGGGTTCGCGTAACATCGCTGCTGTGAGGACAAAGTTTTGTTCACCGAGACGGAACGTGTCTCCGATTTGCATCCCTAGACGCGCTATAAGAACCGGGTCCATCACAGCGCCCGGCACGCCGCCCTGTCCGTTCAGCGCATCGGTAAATGTCATTTCGCCATCAAGGGAAACTTCGCCATAAAGCGGATAGGATTCGTCGACGCCTTTGACTTGAGTTAGCCCGCGTTCGGCCGCGTCCCCCTCGCCAAAGACTGCCAGCGATCTGAAGTCGACGATTTCGGTGAAGGATTTAGACACGTTGTCGATCCACGCGCGTTCATCCGGTTCCGCAAAACGATAGGTCAACTCAAGTGCTGCATCGCCGCCAAGGATCGTGGCACCTTCTTGTTCCAGCCCGGTGGCGATGCTTTCGCGCACACTGCCAACAGCCGCGATTGCGGCCACGCCCAGCGCAAGACACGCAAGAAACACGCGGAACCCATTTAGCCCACCGCGCAATTCACGCCGCGCGATCCGAGCCGCGACCGGCAAACTCATTCAGCGACCCCTTGTGCCGAAGCTTCGCCCGCCAAGCGTCCGTCTTGTAAAGAAATAACGCGATCACAACGCGCCGCCAATTCCGGCGCGTGAGTAACAAGTACTAGTGTTGATCCGTGTCGGTCCCGCAGTCCAAAGAGCAAGTCCATGATAATCTGGCCGGTGTTGCCGTCGAGATTGCCCGTTGGTTCGTCAGCAAGCAAAATGTCAGGTCGCGGCGCCGCGGCGCGCGCGAGTGCGACGCGCTGCTGTTCGCCGCCTGACATTTGTGCCGGGTAGTGATCGACGCGATCTTCAAGACCAACTGCGGCCAGTTCGTCCCGCGCGCGCTCGAACGCATCTGCAGCACCCGCCAGTTCCAGAGGAGTTGCGACATTTTCAAGCGCGGTCATTGTTGGGATCAGGTGGAAAGATTGAAAGACAACCCCCATATGCGATCTGCGAAAGCGCGCCAGCGCGTCTTCGCCAAGTGCGGTCAAATCATGACCAAGCGCATTGACGACACCTGCCGTGGCGCGTTCCAATCCGCCCATGAGCATAAGGAGCGACGACTTGCCCGATCCCGATGGTCCGATCAGACCAACAGTTTCGCCGCGCGAAACATCCAGCGAAATGCCTTTGAGGATTTCCACCTGCCCGGCGTTGCCGTCGAGCGTAAGGCTTGCGTCTTTCAGCGAAAGGATGGTGTCGGTCATGCGCTCTGCTTTGTTGTATACCGTCCGATATGGGGTGATCCGCGCAATCCGCAACGCCGGAGTGGCAATGTTTCTTGGAAGCGGGTTGGCTTGGGCTGAACCGGTCACAGTCGCCGCATTGGGCGACAGTCTGACCCAAGGCTATGGATTACAGCCTCAGGATGGGTTTGTGGCGCAGCTTGGCGACTGGCTGGAGGCCGAAGGTACAGAGATCACTTTGATCAATGCAGGTGTCTCAGGCGATACAACGGCTGGTGGATTGTCGCGCGTGGATTGGACGCTGACCCCAGATGTCGAGGCCGTCATTGTGGCGTTGGGTGGCAATGATTTGCTCCGTGGAATTGATCCAGCAGAAAGCAAGCGTAACCTTGACGGCATATTGTCTAAGATCAGCGAGCGCGGGCTGCCCGTCTTATTGGTTGGAATGGACGCGCCGTCAAATTACGGGGCGGATTTTGAACGTGCATTCGATGCGATGTACCCCGACTTGGCGGATCAATATGATGCCGTTCTCTATCCGAATTTTTTGCAAGCATTGGCCGCGCTGGAAGATCGTCAGGCGGCCTTGGCGCAGTACATGCAGCGCGATGGCATTCATCCCAATTCTGAGGGTGTTGCGTTGATTGTGAATGATCTAGGGCCGGTGATGCAAAGGTTTATCGAGCAGGTGAAAGCGTCCCTGAACTAGGCCGCGGACTTGTCATCGGGAATACGATGCGTTCATCTGTGAGCGTAGCGGGATAAGGGCGGACAGCACATGCCATCGGTTGATCTAAACTCGGATATGGGCGAAGGCTTTGGCCCTTGGACCATGGGCGATGATGCCTCCCTTTTGAGAATCGTGACCTCGGCGAATATCGCGTGTGGCTTTCATGCCGGTGACGCCGACACGATGCACGAGACAATGTCCCTGGCCGTGGCCAACAAAGTCGGAATTGGCGCGCATCCAGGGTTCAATGACCTTCAAGGGTTTGGGCGGCGCAAAATGGATGTCCCTTTCAGCACGCTCGCCAATCAGATCAAATATCAGGTTGGGGCCGCCCAAGCGATGGCGGCATCGGTAGGCGGAAGCGTCCGGCACCTGAAGCTTCACGGGGCGCTTTCGAATATGGCATGCGTGAACGCTGATATGGCGCGCGCGTGTTATGAGGCCGCTCTTGAAGTTGCGCCTGACATAATCATCATGGGGCTTGCCGCAACGGCGATGGAAGACATTGCGCGGGAATTGAATTGCAATTGGGCTGGTGAGATATTTGCGGACCGGGCTTACAACAGTGACGGCACACTGGTGGATCGCAAGCTTGCGGGTGCGATGATCCACGATCCCGATGAAGCGGCGGCGAATATGATTGCGATGGTGCGCGCGGGCGCGATCCTGACAGCGACGGGGGAGCGATTGGAGACACGGATCGATACGATTTGTGTGCACGGTGACAGCGCCGCCGCAGTCGCGCTTGCCAAAGCCGTCCGCGCCGGCCTAGAAGCCGACGGGATCGAATTGCAGAAATTTTCTGGAAACCCGCTGGCCTAGACTGAGACGACTAGGCTGCTTCCGGAACGCGGGACGCAATGTCCGAAATCGCGTCACTCATGAAGCCAGTAAAGGTCGCGAAGTCCAACTCGTCGGTCAGCGCTTCAAGCTCTTTGTCGGAAAGGCTTGCAAGTTTTTCGGTAAGGGCAATTGGGTCGAGAACATCACACCGTTCAAAGGTACAAATCTCGTTTTGGAACTCGTAACTACAATCAAGCATTGCTTGTCTCACTCATTAACTTCGTCAAACCAAAGGCTACTAATGCCTCATTAACAAAACTTATACATGGTTAACGCCGCCTTGTCTATCAGTTGGTACGGCGTTTCGCGTAAACAGACTGTTTCCAGTTTTCGCCGTCTGCTTGAAACAGCCCTGCTCGCTTGCCCTATTTTCGTCGGGTTTCTATCGCCAAATAGGGAAATTCTGAAACGCGAAATGCATTTGATTAAAAGGGATAGTCGCGGCCATGAAGAAGGCACTTCGTAAATTGTCTGACTATCGCGAGTACGGGACATATATCCTTTCGACCGGCAAATTTCGCACGTTTGGATGCTGGGACAGAAACGGCCGTCCAAATCCGCTTCAAAAGAAGGGCTATAACGTCAAAACGCGCACGACGCGTTCTGAACTCGTCCGCCTTGCGTCGCGGCTGCGCTAATCAAATCCCCGTAAAATGAAAAGGGGCCGCCTGAGCGACCCCTCGTTATCTTGGTGCAAACGAATGCACTTATTCTTCGTCGAGCGCCTCAACAGCCTTTTGCAGATCGTCTTTTGAGACTTCTTTTTCGGTGACCTTTACCTGTTCAAAGACGTGATCAACCACTTTGTCTTCAAAAATAGGGGCCTGAAGCTGCTGACGCATCTGCGGGTTCTGCTGAACAAACTCAAAGAACTCGCGTTCCTGGCCGGGATATTGGCGGGCTTGCGTCATGACGGCTTGCGTCATTTCGGCGTCTGTGACTTCAACAGATGCTTTTTGGCCAATCTCGGCAAGTAGCAACCCAAGACGTACCCGGCGTTCCGCCAGTTTGTTGTGCTCGTCGGTTGGTTCGATGTTGTCGTGGTCGTGACCTTGCACATCCGGATTTTCGTCATGCCACAGCTGATGCGCGATTTGACCGGCTTCGGCTTCGACAAGCGACGGAGGCAATTCGAACTTAACAGCCTTATCGAGCGCATCGAGAAGACCACGCTTCATCACAGCGCGTGCGGCGCCGGTATATTCAGCTTCGAGGCGCTCTGAAACTTGTGCTTTCAGCGCATCCAGATCTTCTGCGCCGAATTTTTTAGCCATCTCATCATCGATCTCAGCCGCTTTTGGTTCCTTGACGGCTTTGACAGTGACTTCGAAAACCGCCGGTTTGCCAGCAAGATCGGCGTTTCCATATTCGGCCGGGAATGTCACTTCGACGGATTTTTCTTCGTCGACTTTTACCCCAACAAGCTGGTCTTCAAAGCCGGGAATAAATTGTCCCGAGCCAAGGGTCAGCGGGAAGTCTTCGGCGGCCCCGCCTTCAAACGCTTCACCGTCAACTTTGCCCAAGAAATCGATAACGACCTGATCGCCATCTTTCGCTTTCGAACCTTTGCGGCGGTCTTCGAAGTTCTGAGCGTTTGCGGCCAGATTTGCGAGCGCTTCGTCCATCGCTGCGTCGTCAGCTTTCACGACCATTTTTTCCAGCTTGATTTTGCTGAAATCAACTTCGGGAATTTCTGGCAACGCTTCGTAGGAAACTGCGACTTCGAGATCGTCGCCCTCTTTCCAGTCTTCGTTGGTCATTTCGACCTTGGGCTGCATCGCAGGACGGTCACCCGATTCTTCGAGGTGCGATGACATAGCGCCATCAATCGTTTCCTGCATGGCTTCGCCCATAAGGCGCTGGCCAAATTGCTTCTTCAAAAGCGCCATTGGCACTTTGCCCTTGCGGAAGCCCTTCATTTCAATATCGGGCGCGGCCTCGGCCAGCTTTTCATTCACTTTGGCGTCAAGTTCGGTAGCTGCCACGGTGATGTTATATCCGCGCTTCAGCCCGTCGTTCAGGGTCTCTGTGACCTGCATGTGTGCCCTCATATCAATAGCCCCGGCCCTGTGAGCCGGGGGCTGAAAATCAGCGCACCTTCTAGGCAAGCATAGCTTGGGTTGCAAGCGGCAATGCAGGATTGGAAAAATGGCGTGCCCGTCCGCCCAGACCGGACGGGCACGTTGAGGCGGTGCAAGGCCGGAACCTTTACGCCTTGATGGGGATCATCTGCAGGCGCTTCCGCTTTGGAGTAGGACGAGGGTATCGCAAACCAAAAGCGTGTTGCGTACGAAGGCCAGTCACCGTGCGTTGCCAGCATTTTTTCGGAACGAATGGTGCGGGTGAAGGGACTCGAACCCCCACGCCTCGCGGCGCCAGAACCTAAATCTGGTGCGTCTACCAATTCCGCCACACCCGCATTCGGACTGCGTCCTAGCAAAGCAAACGATTCATGGCGAGAGGAAAATCACGAATGGCCCTCGCCCTTCGCGGTGAGAGTTTCTATAACGCCACGACATTGCGCTGGAGCTGCCCCATGACGACCGGATTTTCGCCCGCTGACACGGCCAAATTTGCATCCGCCAAGCGCGCGAGTGCATTTGTCGAAAGCGGTATGAAGGTTGGCCTGGGCACGGGATCGACTGCGGCTCATCTCGTTAAGTGTTTGGGTGAGCGTGTTAAAAATGAAAAACTGGACATCTTGGCCGTTGCCACGTCGGTGCGCACGGCAGATTTGGCACGCGAAGTCGGTATTCACGTTGTTTCGCTGGACGAAGCCCGTTGGCTTGATCTGACAATTGATGGCGCCGACGAGTACGATGCGGAATTTAACCTTATCAAAGGTGGCGGCGGGGCTTTGTTGCAGGAAAAAATCGTCGCGACGGCATCGGATCGCATGATCGTGATCGCGGATAGTACGAAAAAAGTGCAAACGTTGGGGGCGTTCCCGCTACCCGTCGAAGTGCTTGGCTTTGGTATGAATACAACGCAAATGCTGGTGGAGGAGCTTCTGACCGGACTGGATGTGATGGGGACGACTTCATCTCTTCGCAAATCCGGTGACGAGCTGTTTGTCACGGATGAGGGCAATCACATCCTAGATCTTCATGTTGAGCGCATCGGCAACGCGCGCCAGCTTGCTCTTTTGCTCAATCAAGTGCCGGGCGTTGTCGAAAATGGTTTGTTTATTGATATCTGTGATGTGATTGTGACTGGCCATGGTGATGGCAGCGTCGAAACGCGCGATATCAATTCCGGAGAAACCGACAAGGCGCGCTTTGAACCCGCACCGGTCGAAAATCTTTTCTCGGACGTGGGGGTCTGATCCATGAGTTATGACGTCGATCTTTTTGTCATTGGTGGCGGTTCGGGTGGCGTGCGCGCAGCACGAACAGCGGCCGCGACGGGAGCCCGCGTCGCGATCGCGGAAAACAGTCGGATGGGCGGCACATGCGTTATACGCGGCTGTGTCCCCAAAAAGCTGATGGTTTTCGCGTCAGAATTCAGCGGCAATGCAGATTTGGCCCGCGAATATGGCTGGTCAGCGGATGCCGGGACCTTTGATTGGATGACGTTTCGCACCAAGCTTCACGGCGAACTCGATCGTCTTGAGGGCGTTTATCGCAATTTGCTCGGCAATTCATCGGTCACCATCCACGATGCAAGAGCAATCGTGACTGGTCCGAACAGCGTTAAGTTAGACAACGGGACCGAGATCACCGCCGGGCATATTCTTGTGGCCACAGGCGGACATCCGGTGCGTCCAGAGATGCCAAATGCAGAGCTTGGTATGGTGTCGGACGATATATTCGACATGGAAACGCTTCCGAAGTCGGTGTTGATTATTGGCGGTGGATATATCGCGTGCGAATTTGCATGCATTCTGAACGGGCTTGGGGTCGAAGTGACGCAATATTACCGCGGCGCGCAGGTCTTGCGCGGGTTCGATGATGAAGCCCGAGGCTTGGTCGCTGAGATGATGCGAGAACATGGCGTTGATCTCCATCTCGGGACAAATATCGTGGAGATGAAACCGGCTTCCCTTCATTCAGGCACAGATGCGGATATGGGCACACCGGTTGGCGAAGAGAGCGCCAGTATCGACGATCTTGCGGCGCACAAAGGAAAACCAGTCTGGGTCAAGGCAACCAATGGCAATGAGCACGTGTTTGATCGCGTGATCTTCGCCACAGGTCGCGCACCAAACTCGCACGGTCTTGGGCTGGAAGAACTTGGCGTTTCCATCAATCGTCGCGGCGCGATTGAAGTCGATGAGTTCAGCCAAACGGCCGTCCCATCAATTTATGCCATCGGCGATGTAACCGACCGGATCCAATTGACGCCAGTTGCCATTCGCGAAGGCATGGCGTTCACGGAAACTGTGTTCAAAAACAACCCAACGAAACCGGACCATGAATTGGTGGCGTCAGCCGTCTTTACGCAGCCGGAACTTGGCAGCGTTGGTATGAGCGAAGAGCAGGCGCGCGAGCAAGAAGAGATCGACGTTTACTGCACATCGTTCCGCCCGATGCGATCAGCATTTGCAGGAAAACCCGACCGGGTCCTCATGAAATTGGTGGTTTCGAAAGCAACACAAAAGATCTTGGGTTGCCAAATCGTCGCAGACGGAGCCGGTGAATTGATCCAAATGGTGGGTATCGCCGTCAAAGCAGGGCTGACGAAAGCTGATTTTGACCGTACAGTTGCGGTTCATCCCACAATGTCGGAAGAACTGGTAACAATGCAAAACCCTGTTAGAAGCGCTTGAAATCCAAGGCTCTAAACTACAGTTAGCACTATAAGAACTTGAACCGAAGTTAATTAGGGAAAACTCCAAACATGGCCAACAACAATGGCGGACCCTGGGGCGGAGGCTCGCGCGGCGGCGGCTCGAACGGCGGCGGCGGTGACGACGACGATGATCGTCGTCCAGGACGGCGACCCGGTCAGGACGGACCGCAGATCCCCGAGATCGACGAAATTATGAAAAAAGGCCAGGAACAGTTGCGTGTCCTGATGGGGGGTCGCGGAGGCGGTCGCCCAAATGGAGATGGTGGCGATGATGGCGGCCCGGCGCTCACGCGTGGAACGATTGGGCTGGCAGTTATTGCCGCGGTCGGTCTTTGGGCATGGACATCGCTTTATACGGTGAAGCCGGAAGAACAATCCGTTGAATTGTTCCTTGGTGAATTCAGCGAAATTGGTGAACCCGGCCTGAACTTTGCGCCGTGGCCGCTGACCACATATGAGGTTCTGCCGGTTACGACCGCGCAAACCGAAGATATTGGTCTGGGTCGCTCCGGCTCGCCAGGCGGTGATGGCTTGATGTTGACCACCGATGAAAACATCATCGACATCGATTTCCAGGTGGTTTGGAACATCAAGAACCCTGCGGACTTCTTGTTTAATTTGCGCGACGGACGCGCGACGGTTCAGGCAGTGTCTGAATCTGCGATGCGCGAAATTGTGGCTGGCAGCGAGTTGGCCCCTCTATTGAACCGCGATCGTGAATCAACGGCGCAGCGCGCTGAAGAGCTCATCCAATCGACTTTGGATAGCTATGAAGCCGGTATCAATGTTCTTCGCGTCAACCTTGCGAAAGCTGACCCACCGCGCGAAGTGATTGATGCGTTCCGCGATGTTCAGGCGGCTGAGCAGGAACGTGACAGGCTGGAACGCCAGGCTGATGCCTATGCGAACCGGGTGCTTGCTGGTGCGCGCGGTGAATCGGCCCAAGTTCTCGAACAGGCCGAAGCCTATCGCGCTCAGGTCGTGAACGAAGCCGAAGGTGAAGCGAGCCGTTTCTCCGCCGTTTTGGAAGAGTATTTGCTTGCACCCGAAGTGACGCGTCGTCGTCTCTACATTGAAACGCTGGAACGCGTTCTAGGCGACGTCGACAAGATCATTCTTGACGAAGGTGTCGGCGGCACCGGGGGTCAAGGCGTTGTGCCTTATCTACCTCTGAATGAACTTCGCCGCAGCACGGGAGGAAACTGACATGCGTGCAGGAACAATAACTCTCATCGTTGGCGTCATTGCGATCGTAACCCTTTTGTCTTCGGTCTTCATCGTGGACGAACGCGAGAAAGCACTGGTTCTTCAGTTTGGTCAGATCAAGGCCGTGAAAGAAGAGCCGGGTCTCTCGTTCAAGATCCCGTTTATTCAAGAGGTTGTTCGCTACGACGACCGTATCTTGTCGCTGGATACTCCCGCGACAGAAGTTACCCCATCTGACGACCGCCGTTTGGTGGTTGATGCCTTTGCGCGATACAGAATTGCTGACGTCGTTCAATTCCGGGAAGCTGTTGGTGTGGGCGGACTTCGTGAAGCCGAAAATCAGCTTGAAGACGTTTTGAACGATAACATTCGGGCCGTACTTGGTGCCGCAGGTGTCACGTCAAATACAATTCTGTCGGCTGAACGTTCAGCACTGATGGACCGTATTCGCCAACGTGCTGATGCACGTGCGGCAGCATTTGGTATCGACGTGGTTGACGTGCGTTTGAAGCAAACGAACCTGCCCGAGCAAAACCTTGGCGCAACGTTTGAGCGGATGCGCGCAGAGCGCGAACGCGAGGCTACAGACGAACGTGCGCGTGGGGCAGAAGCCGCGCAGCGTGTTCAGGCGCAGGCTGATCGTACCGTGGTCGAGCTTGTGTCAGATGCCCAGCGTGAGGGCGAGATTGCGCGTGGTGAAGCTGATGCCGAGCGCAACCGCATATTCGCCGAAGCGTTTGGTGCAGATCCGGAATTCTTTGAATTCTACCGCTCGATGTCAGCGTATGAAAATGCGCTCAAAGGCAGCAATTCTACCATGGTCATCTCGCCAAACAGCGAATTCTTTGAATTCCTGAAGGGCGACGGCCTCGACTGATGGAAATTGTATTTCTTGGACTGGGGCTTGTCCTGGTCTTTGAGGGGCTGGTGTTCGCACTGGCCCCTTCGCGTCTGGAAGAGCTTGTACGCGTCATCGCGGAAATGCCACTTGAAACCCGTCGAGCCTTTGGCTTGGCGGCCGTAGCGATTGGCGTAATTCTGATCTGGCTTTCGAACGGGGCATAGCCCCCCGTCAAGCGCTCAATCTTGTGGCGCGGCCGAGATCCGAGCCACTGGAATGTCGTCGCCCGCGTCATATTTGGCGAGCAACGCTTCGGCGCGATGTTCCGCTTTTCTGATCCGCATCGCGGTCAAGAAAACTTCTTGCAGCGTTGGTGACGACGATCCGATTTCGTCGGCGATCCGGCGTTCAATCGTTTCGTCGCCGGTTTTGTCAATCATCTTAATAGCTTGTTTCGCAAGGCTGTCGGCCACATCATCAATTGTGGACATTGACGCTCTCCCATTGGTGTTTGATCTGTCTATAGGCCGACGAATGCAAAGTTGCGAGAATTTCTTGCGAAGACTTTGACGAACGCAGACGCGCTTAGAATGCGTCCGGCTTCAGTTCTCGCGCCATATGGTCAAGCACGGCGTTCACAAACTTCGGTTCCCGGCCATCGGGGAAAAAGGCTTTGGCAACATCAACAAATTCACTGATCACGACCTTTGGCGGCGCATCACCTTCGCTGAGTTCAGCGCCGGCGGCCCGAAACAACGCACGCAATGTTGGGTCGATCCTATCAATCGGCCATTTTGCCACGAGAGCCCGGTCAGTCAGTTGGTCGATCTTGGCTTGCCAATTGACCGCATTGTCAATGAGTTCGCGAAAGAGCCCTACGTCACCTTCGGCAAGCTCTTCCCCATCGTAAGCCGCGCCAAAACGGTGGTCTTCAAACTCGGATTGAATAGCCGACACAGGTTGGCCGGAGGATTCCATTTGAAACAAGGCCTGAACGGCATAGAGCCGGGCAGCAGAGCGCATCTGTCGTTTGTTTTTGCTCATGCCGTTGGGTCGCCTTTCGGCGTGCCAGCGATCTGGTATTCGCCTTGAGAAAACCCAACAGATTTCTTTTCACCGCCGAAACGGCGCGCAAGCGCGATCAAATGCACGGCCGCCGCAGCAGCGCCTCCTGCGGTATCAAGTCGTTCGGCGTCCGCGCGCTCTTCGGCCTGATCCATATTTTCAACTGTGATAATTCCGTTGCCTATCGCAAGCCCTTGTAATCCCAAGAGCATCAGGCCCCGTGCGCTTTCGTTGACCACGACATCGTAATGGCTTGTTCGACCGCGAATTACGCAGCCAAGGGCGACGTACCCATCAAAATTGGACAGTCGATTGGCCAGTGTGATCGCCGCCGGGATTTCCAGCGAACCAGGCACTTCAATCGTTTCGTGAACGCATCCAGCCGCTTCAAGAACGCCACGCGCGGAGGCCAATTGAGCTTCGGAAATGGCTGAGTAATAGGGCGCGATAACGATCGCGACTTTGGTAGGCCGATCAAAGACCGGCAGCGGCAAATCATTGTCAGAATGTCCCGCCATCAACCAATCTCCGAAATTTTTTGCGTGCCGACGATTTCAAGTCCATAGGCTTCAAGACCAACGACCTTGGGTTGCGGTGAATTGGTCAACAGGATCAGCTCAGAAAGGCCGAGAGACGACAAGATTTGAGCACCAAGGCCGTACTGGCGCAGCGTTTGCGGGGAAACCGTGTCGCTTGTAACAAGCTTCATCGTCGTGTCGCGCAGCAAAACGAGAACGCCACGCCCTTCTTCGGCGATAAGCTTCATCGCATCACCAAATTCCGCGGCACGGCCACGTCCACCAAGACCGATGACATCGAGCATTGGATCAAGCGCATGCATGCGAACGAGACACGGACCATCGGATGATATATCGCCCATTGTCAGTACGATATGCTCGTCGCCATGCGCGGTGTCGGTAAAGACCTGCATCCGCCAGTCGCCACCGAATTCTGATGTGACCGTCTCTTCCTTTGTGATGGCCACAAGATTGTCGTGGCGGCGGCGATAGGCGATAAGATCGCTGATCGTTCCGATTTTGATATTGTGACGCTGCGCGAAGGCGACAAGGTCCGGCAGACGGCTCATGGTGCCGTCATCGTTCATGATTTCGCAGATCACACCGCTGGCGTTCAAGCCCGCAAGACGCGCAACATCAACGGCCGCTTCGGTATGCCCTGCCCGCACCAACACACCGCCATCACGCGCACGCAGCGGAAAGATATGACCAGGCGTCGCGATGTCGGAGGCGGATTTTTGCGCGTCAATCGCCACGGCAACTGTGCGCGCACGGTCATGCGCGGAGATTCCTGTCGTTACACCTTCACGGGCTTCGATCGATACGGTGAATGCCGTTTCGTGGCGCGATGAGTTTTGAGACGCCATCAGCGGCAGTCCAAGCGCGTCGCAACGTTCCCCGGTCAATGTCAGGCAGATCAATCCCCGACCATGGGTCGCCATGAAGTTAATCGCCTCAGGGGTCGCCATTTGCGCTGGGATGACAAGATCGCCTTCGTTCTCGCGATCTTCATGGTCGACCAGAATAAATATCCGACCGTTTCGCGCATCTTCGATGATCTCTTCGATCGAGGAGACGGCGTCACGCCAGTTTTCTTCTACGGGTCCGGGAGTTTCAAATGTCATGGGTATGCCGGGCAGCTGTGTTTGCACAAGCGCATACCGTATGGTTTGCGTGAACGCCAGTGCCGCTTTTCTTCTATTGTGGCTTCAGGCGAAGTATTGGTCGGCTGGGATATATCCGGCAAGCCTTCCAGCGAACGACCAATTGCGCTCTAGGCTCGTGTCGCCAACCACCAACACGCCGTCAGCGGGCAATTGGCCTTTTATTTCAAGCAGCCGCGCCCGCGTGTCCCCCCATGTCGATATTAGACCCGGCGCGCGGTCCACCCGCAAAAGAAAAGTGTTTTCTTCGCGAACTTCGCTCGGAGAAAGGGGCGGATGCACCAACGACAGCGCATCAACTTTTGTTAGGCCCGCGACTTTCTCCGCGCGATCAGCAGGGACCTTGGTATCCTTCAAAAGGCGCAACGCATTCGACGAAAACAAAAGTGCCACAATATCGCGCCCAGTTGCGGCACGAATGCCTGCGTACGCCTTGTAATCCAGGCCCAATTCGCGGGCTCGACGAACGCGCCGGCGCGCAACCTCCAGCGGCAATTTGGGCATAAGGTCGGCTCTGGCACGTTTCCACGCATAGCGCCGCCATCCCCCGCCCGGCTCTAGCGTTGGACCGCCATTGTGTCCGGCGCCGCTCACGACGCTTCCGCCAGACGCGCCACGTACCGAGCCAACGTGTCTATTTCGAGGTTCACGCGATCACCGACGTTCACGCGGCCCCATGTCGTCACCGACTTCGTGTGCGGAATAAAGTTAATACCGAAACGTGCACCGTCGACTTCGTTCACTGTGAGGGATGTTCCGTTCAAAGCGACAGATCCTTTGGGCGCTATAAACTTCGCTAAGTCCTTCGGCGCAGTCAGGGTGACGCGCGTGCTGTCGCCCTCGTCCATTATGTTCGAGATGATTGCCACACCATCGACGTGCCCCGATACGATGTGGCCGCCCAGTTCGTCTCCGACCTTAAGCGCGCGTTCAAGATTGATCTTCTTGCCAACGCTCCAGCTGTCCAGATTGCTCTTGGAAACGGTTTCCGCTGAAACTTGGACATCGAACCAATGGCTTGGGTCGGCCCCTTTTGCCACAACGGTCAGGCACACGCCGTCACAGGCAATGGATGCGCCGATCTCGATGCCGTTTGTGTCGTAAGCCGTCGCGATGCGCGCCGTCAGGTCACCATCCTGCCGCAGCGACACGACTTCGGCCACATCCGTTACAATTCCGGTAAACATATTCAACGTCTCCCAATCGGCTTCCTTTGAGGTAGACCGCCCAATTCACAACTGCAAGTGCGGGCAAGGTGACAGCGCGCCGAAATCCAACTATCACACTGCCATGACGCGCGACGCCCCACCAATTGAACCCCGCCGCTTCTTGTTTCTGCAAGGGCCACACGGTCCGTTTTTTGCGCGCCTCGCAATGCGCATGCGTGCAACAGGTGCCGAGGTGTTTCGCGCAGGATTTAACAAAGGGGACGAAGTTTTTTGGCGCGGCTTGCCGGGGTATATTCCGGTTCATTCGTCTTTGGAGCGTTGGGAAGAGCAACTCAAAGACCTGATCGCCACGCACAAAATCACAGACCTCGTACTCTATGGAACCACGCGGCCAATCCATGTTGTTGCGCGCAGGGTTGGCACGGCGCGAGGCCTAAAAATCCACGCTTTTGAAGAAGGCTATTTGCGGCCCTATTGGGTCACCTATGAGCGTGACGGTACGAACGCACAATCCCGCTTGAACGAAATTTCCATTGCCGAAATGGACGCAGCGATCGAGCGCCACCCTCGAAAACGGCGGCGAGATGCACCGGATCGCTGGGGTGATATGCGTGCTCACATGTTTTGGGGGTCTGTGTATCACGCGGCCCTCCTTTTCGGACACAGAAGTTATCCTGCCTATCGACCACACCGCACTCCCGATCCGCGCGGAGAGTTCCGACTATATGTGCGGCGCCTTCTCACAATGCCCGCGCGACGAATTAGCCGGTGGTTTTCTACCACAAAAATTCGCCGCGCCTCGTTTCCTTATCACGTTGTTTTGCTCCAACTGGCTCATGACGCAAATTTCCGGGACAACTCTAGTTTCGAGAGCCAGAGGCAGTTTCTTGATCTTGTTTTTCACGCCTTCAAAGAAGGTGCGCCGCGCCACCATAGATTGGTCGTCAAAGCCCATCCTCTTGAAGATGGGCGCGAGCCGTTGCGCCCGCTTTTGAACGAATTGGCCTCAAGCTATGGGCTGAGGGATCGGTTACATTTCGTGACAGGTGGCAAATTGGCGGCCCTTCTCGACCGGGCCGAGAGCGCGGTGACGGTCAATTCGACTTCGGCCGAACAAGCGCTTTGGCGCGGGCTTCCATTAAAGGCATTTGGCAAAGCGACCTTTGCGCGCGCTGGTCTGATTTCCGACCAGCCGCTTGATGATTTTTTCGCGCGCCCGCAAGAAACGAATGCGCAAACCTATGATATTTATAGAGAGTTTTTACTCTCTACGTCACAAGTGCGCGGCGGCTTCTATTCATCACGAGGGCGTCGCATGTTGACGCGACAGCTTCCTGATATGATGCTGAACGACCTTGACCCCTATGAAACGTTCATGGCTGCGCCTGAGGCGGCTAAGCAACACCTCAATCTGGTCCCTAAAAGCGCGGGCTAAATACTGGAAACTGCGCCCCACCTTGGCTAAGATTTTTACAAAATAGCCGAGGCAGGCAAAAACAAGGTCGAGGAGACCGGGCAGTGACTATGTACAAAAGACGCGCGCAGCGCGTGATTGGCCTATGCGTTATAGTGGGTTTGATGTCAGGGTGTGCCCTGCCAAGATCAGGCCCAACCAAAGGCGAAATATTCTCAGGTTCGGTGCAAAAGCAGGGCGACTCATTCGTTGTGTCCGTGGACGATCACGTAACGGCCGCGACATCCATTGTGCCTTCGTTGGGCTTCACCGAGGGTCTGATGAATGCCGCCGTGCTAGGCTCCGACACAATTCAACCCGGCGACACGCTTGGTCTGACCATTTGGGAGAACGTCGACGACGGCTTGCTGGCCTCGGCCTCAGCCGGAGGTGCATCGCTTGAAGAAATTCAGGTGGATGGCAACGGGTTTATCTTTGTTCCTTACGCTGGTCGCGTTCGCGCCTCTGGCAACACAACAGAAGCCGTTCGCCGTATCATCACCGAAAAACTAGAAGCTCAAACCCCTGATCCACAGGTGCTCGTTCGTCGCCTCGCCGGTGACGGCGCGACAGTATCTTTGATTGGCGGCGTTGGCGCACAAGGCGTCTACCCGATTGAGCGCCCTACTCGGACACTGACTGCGATGCTTGCGCGTGCGGGTGGCATTACACTTCCCCCTGAAATCACGCAAGTTACGTTGATCCGTGGTGCGCACAAAGGCACGGTTTGGCTGGACGATCTCTATTCAAACCCAAAACTTGACGTCGCACTTCGTGCCGGCGACCGCATTCTGGTCGAAGACGATCAGCGCTTCTTCACCGCAATGGGAGCCACCGGCGCGCAGCAAAAAGTCCCGTTTGATACACAGTCCATATCCGCGATCGAAGCACTCGCTCGGGTTGGCGGGCTGTCAACGGCGCAGGCCGATCCGACGGGCATTTTCGTATTCCGTAACGAGCC
>CALLWO010000077.1 GCA_938016355.1 uncultured Boseongicola sp.
CGCGCAGCTTTGGCTCGGTTGCAGGCGGGGGTCGCTATGACGATCTGGTCAAGCGGTTCACCGGGCAGTCTGTCCCGGCGACCGGGATCTCCATCGGGGTCGACCGGCTTCTTGCCGCTCTTCGGATGAAAGGTCAAAGCGACGCGGATACGACCGGTCCGGTTGTTATTACCGTGATGGATCGGGATCGACTGTCTGACTACCAGGAAATGGCAACAGAACTGCGCAACGCGGGCATTCGCGCGGAAGTCTACCTCGGGAACCCGAAAAACTTTGGCAACCAGTTGAAATACGCGGACAAACGCGCGTCTCCGGTGGCGGTCATCCAAGGGTCCGAGGAGGCCGAGCGCGGTGTGGTGCAGATCAAAGATCTCGTTTTGGGCGCAAAGATCGCCGAAACGGCGACGCATGAAGAATGGAAAGACCAGCCTGCGCAATTTGAATGCGCGCGGCAGGATTTGGTCGCCAAAGTGCGTGAAATCCTCGATCGGTCATGACGCCTAAATCTGATATCCGCACAGAGGCAAACCGGCTGCGCGCTCATTTTGAGGCGCGGGGCGCTGAGGTTTTTGAGACGGACATTCTTCAGCCTGCTGGGGCTCTTCTGGGTCTATATGGCGAAGACATCCGCGCGCGCGCTTTTGTGACCCACGACCCGCTTCGCGGCGAAATGATGCTTCGGCCGGATTTTACGGTGCCGCTCGTTCAAAGCCACATCTCCGCTGGCCGTGGAACGGCCAGTTACACCTATTCCGGCGAGGTTTTTCGGCGTCAGGAGGACGATGAAGACCGCCCGACCGAATTCATTCAGGTCGGATATGAAGTGTTTGGCGGCAAAGAGGCAGAGGCGGACGCCACAGTTTTCACAGCCGTTTCTGAAGCCCTATCAGGGCTTCCGCTCAATGCCACTATCAGCGACTTTGGCGTGTTGCGTGCCGCTATTGCGAGCCTGAACACGCCTGAGCGTCGCAAGACCGCCTTGTTGCGGCACATTTGGCGACCGGTTCGGTTCAAAGCACTCCTTGATCGGTTTTCGCGCCCCGCACCTCAACCTGCGGGCATGCCCGACCCGAATATGCCTCATGTCGGTTTGCGCAGCCGTGAAGATATCGCGGCGCGCCTTGAATTGCTGGCAGAAGAAGCTGCAACAGATCCTTTGTCGGATACGGAAGTTGAGCGCATCAAGTCATGCCTCGCGGTGAAATCTAATGCGCCGGATGCGGTGCAATCTTTGCGCAGGATCGCGGCGAGCGATGACGCACTGAATAATGCAATCGACAAAGTGGCGACGCGTCTCGAAGCGTTGGAGAAATTGGGCATAAACGCGAATTCTCTGACGTTCCAAACCAGCTATGGGCTGACGTCGCTTGAGTATTATTCGGGCTTCGTTTTTGGATTTGCCGCAGCCGATACCACAAAATATCCGGTTGTCGCATCCGGCGGGCGGTATGATTTGCTCACAAAAGCCATCGGGCAGGGCGCATCCCTTCCGGCTGTCGGCGGAGTCATCCGCCCTGACGTCGTGCACAAATTGCGAAAGGGCGCGGTATGAGCGTGAAACTTGGCATCCCCTCCAAGGGTCGGCTGATGCAGGACACGCTTGACTGGTTCGCCGAGCGCGGCGTCAAAATCGAACGCACCGGCACCGATCGAGAATACGCGGGCCGAGTGATCGGGGTTGAGGGGGTCGAGCTTGTCTTGCTTGCCGCTGGCGAAATTCCGCGCGAACTGGCGGCTGGCCGGATCACGCTTGGCGTGACCGGGTCGGATGTCGTGCAAGAAAAGGTCGCGCGTTGGGAGTCAAAGATCAAACCGCTTGCCAGCCTAGGCTTCGGAAAAGCAGATTTGATCCTTGCCGTCCCAAAAACCTGGAGCGACGTCGAAACACTGGATGATTTCGATGCGGTGGCGGAATCCTTCCGGCAAACCCATGGGTTCCGACTGCGCATCGCCACAAAATACCACAGGCTTGTGCGCGCGCATCTCAAAGCGGCCGGTGTTGCGGGGTATCAGTTGATCGATAGCCAGGGCGCAACAGAGGGCACGGTTGCCAATCTCACGGCAGAGGCGATTGCGGATATTACATCAACTGGGGCAACGCTGGATGCAAACCACCTGAAGATCATTGGCGATGTCATGCATCAAAGTCAGGCCACGTTGTTCAGATCGATGGGTGCCAGCCTAAACGATCCCGACGTCGCGAACCTTAAGGCCATGCTGGAAACGCTGGGGTTGGCCCAAGACTAACGCACACCGATGTCGGCAAGGGCGGCCATCAGCTTTGGCGGAATGTCTTCGTTTGCGCGTCCCACGGTCAGATCACGAGGCGCGTCCGATCCCCGCAGATACCGCCATCCCTGAAAAGGGCGTTTAGGCACGGTTTCGGTCCGGTGAACGATCGGCTCAAGAACAATCCCGCATCGGTTAATGCCATCTCCCCGGTCCACGGGGTCAAGTCGCAGGATGCGCTGGCGGGCAAGAACAAAGCCTTTGAACACCCAGTAAAGCGATCCATCATCCAACAATTCGTCTGCCCGCTTTGGCCACATGCGCGTAACATGGCGGGGCAATCCGTCGGGCCCTTTGGCGCGCGCAGACCGTTGCCAATCGGTCAGGTCTTCGACCTTCTCCGCGCCCACACACAGCTTGATCAGATGTAGTTTTTCCACGACTCGCCCTTTGCCAAACAGCAAGATATAGTTATATTACGGCTCTGCAAGGCTAGCCCTTGTGGAGAAATTTGTGGATAACTTTCGCGGTCCAATGGGCCGCTTTTGGGGATTCTGATGACTCGTTTCGCCGCGCCAATTGCTGAACAAATCTGGGACATGAAGTACCGCCTGAAATCGGCGAACGGAGACGCGATTGACGAGACCGTCGAAGACACGTGGCGTCGGATCGCGACGTCCCTGGCTTCGGTCGAAAAAGAGCCGACTTCATGGGAACAAGAATTCTATTCCGCGTTGGAAGATTTCAAATTTCTTCCTGCGGGCCGCATAACGGCCGGAGCGGGCACGGCCAGATCGGTCACGTTGTTCAACTGCTTCGTTATGGGCACCATTCCAGACAGTATGGGCGGAATCTTTGACATGCTGAAAGAAGCCGCGCTGACGATGCAGCAAGGCGGCGGCATCGGGTACGATTTCTCAACCATCCGCCCCAAGGGCGCCGATGTGAAGGGCGTGGCGGCGGATGCAAGCGGCCCACTGAGCTTTATGGACGTCTGGGATTCGATGTGTCGAACGATCATGTCTGCGGGAAGCCGACGCGGCGCGATGATGGCAACGATGCGGTGCGATCACCCCGATATCGAGGATTTTATTTCTGCCAAGGCTGACCCGGCGCGGCTTCGGAACTTCAACGTCTCCGTGCTTGTCACTGACCAATTCATGGAAGCCGTGAAGGCAGATGGGACGTGGGACCTCGTGTTTGAGGGGAAAACATATCGTAGCGTCGATGCGCGCGATTTGTGGAACCGGATCATGCGCGCAACTTTCGATTATGCCGAGCCCGGCGTGATTTTTATTGATCGCATCAACGCAATGAATAATCTCGCCTATTGCGAGACCATTGCCGCAACAAACCCATGTGGAGAACAGCCGTTGCCGCCTTATGGGGCGTGTCTTTTGGGGTCGATCAACCTTGCACGGCTTGTGGAGGACCCGTTCGCCGAAGGGGCGTCGCTCAACGAAAAAGCGCTCGGTGATTTGGTCGCGACGGCGGTGCGTATGATGGACAACGTCGTCGATGCGTCTCGCTTTCCGCTGGAAGCACAAGCCGAGGAGGCGCGCGCCAAGCGGCGCATTGGCTTGGGTGTCACTGGTCTTGCGGATGCCTTGATGATGGTTGGAGAGCGCTATGGGTCCGAAGAGGCCGCGCGTCTGACGGGGCAATGGTTGAAACAGGTCGCCCGCGCGGCGTATCTGACG
>CALLWO010000078.1 GCA_938016355.1 uncultured Boseongicola sp.
AGAAGGGCGAGGTATTCGGGTGGAATGTCTTCGTCTTCGGCGCGCGCAGGCGGGTCGGCGGCAAATTGTGCGGAGGCGCCGGCATCGGGCGGGGTCAGCGGCAAAGGCTTGGCGAGGTAGAGGTCGAGATCGTAGCTCATGGGGCGAATTGCTCGGCGAAGGTTTTCTTGAGCGCCACATCGACGTCCGTCATCGTTACCGGCAGGCCAAGATCGACGAGCGAGGTCACGCCGTGCCCGGTGATGCCGCAGGGCACGATGCCGTCGAAATGATCCAGTTCGGGTTCGACATTGATCGACAGGCCGTGAAAGCTGACCCATTTCCGAAGCCGGATGCCGAGGGCGGCGATTTTGTCCTCGCGCGGCTGACCACCGGGCAGGGGCGGCTTTTCGGGGCGGGTCACCCAGACGCCGACGCGGCCCTCGCGCTTTTCGCCGGTGACGTTGAATTCGTTCAGCGTGCCGATGATCCAGTCTTCGAGGCTGGCGACGAATTTGCGCACATCATGGCCGCGCGCGGCGACATCGAGCATGACATAGGCGACGCGCTGGCCGGGGCCGTGATAGGTATACTGCCCGCCGCGCTTGGACGTGTGAACGGGAAACCGGTCGGGGTCGGTGAGGTCTTCGGGCTTGGCCGAAGTGCCAGCGGTATAAAGGGGCGGATGCTCGACGAGCCAGATCGCCTCGGACGCGGTGCCCGCACGGATGCCTTCCGCGCGTGCTTCCATCTCGCGCACCGCGAAATCATAGTCGGTCAGCCCGGTTGAGACGATCCATTCCACCATGCTTCAGATGTGGGCGAAGGCGCGCGGGGATGCAAGTTGTTGGCGGCGTGCATTTGGTGCAGGTTTTCGCGCGTTTGCCGCTTTTTTCGCTTCACAATACCAGCGCGCCCGGCTAAGAGACCGCTCACCAAGCCTGACAGTGCGGTCGTGGCGGAATTGGTAGACGCGCAGCGTTGAGGTCGCTGTGGGGTAACACCCGTGGAAGTTCGAGTCTTCTCGACCGCACCAACACTCCCGAAGAAATGGACTGATATCAGCGCCGTTCAGATTTCAGCGATCTGAGAATTCGGTCGGGCTGTGCCATTGGTTTGGCCCCCAAAGCGCTTTCGATTTTGTCGTAGATCGCTGTCAGAACGATTTGTGCGCGTTGTGTTTCGATCGTGTCGGGGTTCACGTGCAGGTGCATCAGGCGTTCTGTGGGTTTCAGGCGCTCGTCCGCACGTTCAAGTTTGGGATCGACGCTTCCGAGACAGACCGGCAGCAAGGCGTGGCCAATACCCTGACCCGCGGCGCTGCGCAGGATGTTCGCATCGGTTGCGGTCATTCGCGCGCGGGCGTCAGGGCCGAGACCCTTTGACACTTGTCTGGAAAAGGAGGGGCCGTGGGCATCGTCGTCGCGAAACAGCACCCAGTCCTTTGGATCGACGTCGAATGATTTCGCGCGATACGTCGCATAGGGCACGCGGCAAAACGGCACGGCGGTCTCGGAGGCGTGGGGGGCGGCGTCAAACCAGAACGACAGCGTGGCTTCGCCATGGAGCGGTGCGGGGGGCAGGCGCCCGGACAACACCAGTTCAAGCTTTGGATGGGCGTGGGCGAGGTTCGGGATGACATATTCGGCCAGCCGTTCCAGAACCCAGTTGTTCGCCATCACGCGCACGATGCCAACAGCGCCGGATTGAGAATCTGCGATGTCTTCGCCCATTCTGTCGATCTCGGCTTCGACGCGCAGGGCGCGTTCCAGAATGATCTGGCCTTGTTCGGTTGGCAAAAATCCGGTTTTGGCGCGCACGAAAAGCGGCGCCCCAAGTTGATCTTCAAGCGCATTCAGGCGACGCCCTGCCGTTGTTTGATCAATCCCCAACAGCTGAGCTGCGCGCGTGAGCGAGCCGCCGCGCGACACGGCGATTGCGACCTTAAGATTGCTCCATTCCATCACGCATCCTGCAAATTTGCAGAATAATCATGCATATATTCTGCTTAATGTCCAATACTCGCTGGTCTAATTCTTGTGCAGGGCCTTGCCACCCAAGCGCATGGCCGGCCTCAACAAAATCAAGGACAAAGACTATGAAATTTCTCAATATTGCTGGATTTGTCGGGATCGCCGGTGTCCTGACCGCCTGCGCAAGTCAGCCCGAGCCGATGATTGCGCCGGAGCCGACGTTCGACAAATACGGATCGGGTGCGTGTGAAGAAGGCTACGTTTATGTGCCCGGAACCGCACCGCAACCGCCGGAGTGCATCCCGGAAGATGATTGCGATCCGATCACGCTGGCTGATGGGTCTGTTGTGTGGGACTGCCCACCTCCGCCACCGAGACGTGATCGTGGGGACGACGACAGTTCGTCATCCGGTGGCGATCCGAGTACCGGAAGCACGATTCCCGGAACTGCGGCACCGGGTTAACGGCTTTTTGCGAAACTTAAGACCTCTTGCGGTGCATGTGTCATCGCAAGGGGGGGCGCTTTCGGCGCGCGCGTTAGAGCGTCTGCCTAATCAATCAGGCGGTCCTTTGTCGGATGCGCCTAGATGCTCCCGACATTGGATTTAGGATGGCGCAGAGGCCGTCGCCTCAGCTCGCGATTTTCGCGGTGAGGAGTTTTGCGCCGAAGGCGCCAAAGGCAAGGCCGGAGAGGCCGTGAACCCATCTTGCCGAGCGTTTGTAAAAAGCCACGGGGCCTTTGCGCGAAAAGAGAACGGCATATCCCAGAAACACCACGGCGCTTTGAAGGCCGATGGCGAGCACGACAACGGCGAGCGACCAGGGGGACTGGCCCGGCGCGAGCATCAGCGCATAGAGCGCGCCGAAGAAGAAGATCGCCTTGGGGTTGGTGACGTGGAGCAGGAAGCCTTTGAGCAGCATATGCTTTTGGCCGACCTCGGCAGCACTTGCCACCTGACCACGCCACGCCGCGCGCAAGGATTTGAACGCCAGCCAGAAGAGGTAGAGCGCGCCTGCATAACGGACGATCTCAACGATCCATGCGTGGTTCAACATCACCGCGCCCAGCCCGAGTGCCGCCGAGATGGACCAGAAAAATGAACCGCAGAGGATGCCCGTTGCCAATTTCAGCGCCGGGGCCACGCCTTGGGACATGGCGGTCGACGAAATCGCGAGCGTGGCCGGACCCGGTGACATCGATGCAATCAGCGCGGTCAGCAGGATGAAGGGCAGGGATTGGATCGGGTCCATGGGCGTGGGTCTTCGTGGGTTGGAGCTTGGGCGGTCAGAGCGCGCCAATCAAAGGGCGCGCTCTGTTCGTTTGTCGCTTACATTTTGCAGTCGCCGGCATAGGCGTCGGCGTGATCAGAGAGCGCGGTGCCAATGATCTTGTTGGTGAAGACATCGCCTTCTTTGACGACTTCGCGGGCATAAATCGTCTGCACCGGGTGATGGTTGGACCCAAAGGCAAAATCGCCCCTCGTGCTGTCAAAGTTGGCGGCTTTCAGGGCCGCGCGGAACGCATCGGCGTCGTTGACGTCGGCGCTGTCCACGGCAGAGATCAGAAGGTTCGCGGTATCAAAGCCCTGGCTTGCATAAAGCGAGGGCAGGCGGCCGTATTTGGCCTGAAAGCTTTCGACAAAGGCCGCGTTTGTGGCGTTGTCGATGTCTTTATTCCACTGCGACGTGTTGACGACACCAAGTGCTGCATCGCCGACGGCCTGGAGGATGCCTTGGTCGAAGCTGAACGCAGGACCGACGACGGGCAGGTCCACGCCGCTGTCGGCGTATTGCTTGAGGAACGAGATGCCCATGCCGCCGGGCAGGAAGAAGAACACGCTGTCCGCACCCGAGGCGCGGATTTGCGCGATTTCGGCGGCGTAGTCGGTTTGGCCAAGTTTGGTGTAGAGCTCGCCCGCCAGATCGCCTTCGAAGAAGCGTTTGTAGCCGGTAAGCGCGTCTTTCCCTGCGGGGTAATTAGGCGCGAGGATAAAGCTGTTGCCATAGCCGGTTTCATTGGCATAGGCGCCTGCGGCTTCGTGCAGGTTGTCGTTCTGCCAGGCGACGTTGAAATAGTTCTGGTGGCAGCCCTTCCCGGCGAGCGCTGAGGGGCCCGCGTTGGGTGAGAGGTA
Source organism: uncultured Boseongicola sp. (assembly GCA_938016355.1). Lineage (GTDB taxonomy): Bacteria > Pseudomonadota > Alphaproteobacteria > Rhodobacterales > Rhodobacteraceae > CALLWO01. Next base: position 4,085 of record CALLWO010000078.1, read on the forward strand.
GAATTTACCTTGGGCGGTCGCCGCCGGCACAACGGCCATGGCGAGGTTTGACCAGATGATCCCGGTCAGCACGTCGACTTTTTCGCTTTGGATCATCTTGTCGGCAAGTTGCACGGCGATGTCGGGCTTGCGCTGGTCGTCTTCGATGACGACTTCGATATCGGAGCGGCCCGATTGCTCGATGGCGAGCATAAAGCCGTCGCGTACGTCGATGCCTAAGCCAGCGCCGCCACCGGAAAGCGTGGTGATCATGCCGACTTTGACGTCAGCCTGCGCCATGCTGGCCGCAGTCAAAATGGCGGTTGATGCGATAAGAGTTTTCAGTTTCATGCGTTTCCCCCCGGGAGTAAGTTTTTGTTTCAGAACGCCCTGAATGTCAGGGTCGTGAGCGTGCGTTCAATTCCGTCGATGTCCAGAAGGTTGTCGTTGATGTATTTGCCGACGTCCTGATCTTCGGGAATGTAGAGTTTCAGCAAGAGGTCGTATTCGCCGCTTGTTGAATAGAGTTCCGAGTGAAGTTCGCGCAGGACGATGGCGTCGGCCACTTTGTAGCCTGTCGCGGGGCGACATCTGATTTGGACAAAGACACAGTTCATCAGCGGGCGACCTCTTTTTTAGCGTTGGTTTTGCAACCTTTGAGTGGCAGGGGGCGTCGGTGCTTATCCCGCCAGATCACATTCGGAGCAGGGATAGAGGCCGGGGTCAATCCGGGAATTGGGTTTCTTTGGGGGAAGCTTGCCGATGGGCGCGCGATATTCTGAGCGTCAGAACGCACCGGAGAAGAGGCTTGGCCCGTATATCCAGATGATCCAGGCACCACCCGCCCAGCCAAAAGCCAGCGAGGCTGCCGCCGTGACCACAGGTTCACCATCGCGTCGAAGCGCGCGGGCAACTGCATTATGAAGCGCGGCAAAGAGCAGCCCGATGGCAAGTGCGACGCCCATGCCGCTTACGCCCAAGAGCGCGCCAAGCGGGGGCAGAAGCGTTGCGGCTTGTAAAAAGCGCGCGCCGGGATCGGTCGCGCCGGTCCAGGCCACGAGCGCCACAAGGAGGCCAAGCGCAAATCCAAGCAAATGGGTTTGCACGTCTCCGAACAAATCGAACCACGCAAGGCAAAGCGCAAAAACCGAAAGGATCATTCCGATGATCGTTGCCTGACGCGGCGCAGGCACGGCAAGAAGGGCGGTGGCCTGAAGCATCCAAGCGATCAGGAGCGCGGGCAGAAGAAGGGGGGGTGAGACGACAAGAACCGCCCAGATGGCCAGCAGAAGCGACGTTATTTCGGCTGTCATCAGCGTCCAGCGCAAGGGCTCACCGCAGCAGCGGCTTTTGCCACCATTCATTGCCCATGACAGGATTGGGATCAGATCGCGTGCTTGGAGCGTCTTGCCACAGCTGTCGCAATACGAGCGACCATCGCGCACCCGTTGCCCGACGCCAGCGCGATCCGCCCAGCATTTCAGGAACGAGCCGGTCATGGGGGAGACCAAAACCAACACAATCGTCGTTGAAAGGATCAGAGCTTCAATAAGGGTCACGAATACATTTCACACTTCTGCGCCCCCGAGCCCGCGTGTTCCAAGTGGCGCAGATTTGCGCGCCCGGTCAAGGCAGGCAGGTGTTTGGCGCGCGCGTGATCCATCAAGCGTTGCGCAAATGCAAAGGTCTTTAGCGCTGGGCCGCCGTGGCGGCGTCGCGGATGGCGGTGATGTTTGTGCCGTAACCGGAAGGGTCGGTGGCAGTGCCGCCTTTGAAGACGGCGGAACCTGCGACGAGCACATCTGCGCCAGCCGCAGCCAGACCGGGGGCCGTGTTTGGATCAACGCCGCCGTCGATTTCGATGTGCACCTCGCGATCGCCAATCATGTCGCGCAGTTCTGCGATTTTCGCGGCCATGGGGATGAATTTCTGCCCTCCAAATCCCGGGTTTACCGTCATCACACAGACCAGATCGACAATGTCGAGAACCTCGGCCACGGCAGAGGTGGGTGTGCCGGGGTTAAGGGCAACCCCCGGGCGCATGCCAGCCGCACGGATGGCTTGAAGCGTGCGATGGATGTGGGGGCCAGCCTCGACATGGGCGGTCAGAATATCAGCGCCCGCATCGGCAAAAGCCTGAATATAAGGGTCAACGGGCGAGATCATCAGATGGACATCCATCACGCCTTTGATATGCGGGCGAATGGCCGCGCAGGTCGTCGGGCCAAACGAGATGTTGGGAACGAAATGCCCGTCCATCACATCCACATGGATCCAATCGGCGCCCTGCGCTTCAACGGCCGCGCATTCGGCCCCGAAATTCGCAAAATCCGCAGCCAGAATGGATGGTGCGATTTTGATGGATCTTTCAAAGCTCATAAGTGTCTTCCCCGCTTGACTGGCCAAGGCTGCTTTAGCCCGGCATGCCGGGTGGGGTCCAGAACGAAACGTGGATTTTTGCGTTATCCGAGCTTGTCGGTGGAGGAAAAGAACATGGCCTGACTAACGGCTGAGCGCACCTGATCCTCGGAATAGGGTTTGGTGATCAGGAAGGACGGCTCGGGGCGTTTGCCGGTCAGGAGCCGTTCGGGATAAGCGGTGATGAAGATCACCGGCATATCGAGGCCGTGCTGGAGGATGTCGTTCACCGCATCAACGCCGGAGCTTTCGTCGGCCAATTGGATGTCGCTCAGGATCAGGTCGGGTTTGGTTTTCTCAGCAAGCTCGAGCGCCTCTTTGTGTGTGCGCGCTGTACCGCAGACCCGGTGACCCATATCGGACACGATGTTTTCCAGATCCAAAGCGATGATCATCTCGTCTTCGATCAAAAGGATCGCGCCGGATGTGGCGGCTTTGATGTCGCGGCGCGCGGTTTTCAGAAGGGCGTCAACCTCTGCCTCGCTCTTTTGCATGACATAGGCGACGCGTTTGATTGAGAGGCCTTCAAGCGAATGCAGAAGCAGCGCCTCGCGCGAGCCTTTTTGCAGCTTCGAGATACGCTCGAACGCTTTTGCAAACGCTGGGTCGGGGGTCTCGGAGTGATCTGGGGTCCATGACTGCCAAACGGAGTGAAACGCTTTGAAGAACTCGATTTTCGGGTTTTCGTTGGTTTCCAGCGTGTCGGAAACAGCAATCAGTGCTTCGAGCGCATGCGCGGCAAGGGTGTCACCGTGTTTCTGGTTGCCGGTAAGCGCGCGGGCGTAGCGGCGCAAAAATGGCAACGCAGCTCTGATTTTTTCGGCCAAGTCGGGGCGCGCAAGTCTTTCTGGCAATCCATTCATCCTTTTTGGAACAAAATCGTCAGGTGACACGTTATACGAGTGTAGCTTCATCTGAGGATTTCGGAAACCGCCTTTATGTCACGCAAAGTTTCGCCAGAGGAAAAGACACATCGTGAGATAGACGAAAGTCTTAAGCGTGCCTTTGAAGAGATTTTGAAAGAAGACCTTCCAGACCGGTTCACTCAACTTTTAGACGAATTAGAAAAAGGTGCCGCTGAACCGGCGGAAAAAAAGAAGCCCTTGGCGAAGGGTGAGTCCAAATCGGGCGAGGACGGGTAATGGTGAAGTCCCCGCGCGAACAACTGGTCGAGCATCTGCCCGCGCTTCGGGCTTTCGCAATCTCGATGACACAGAACGCCTCCCTTGCCGATGATCTTGTTCAGGACACGATCGTTAAGGCGTGGACAAATATTGAGAAATACCGTGACGGGACGAATTTGCAGGCGTGGTTGTTCACGATCCTGCGCAATGCGTATTACTCCCATCTTCGAAAGCACCGGCGCGAAGTATCTGATGCGGAAGGAGTTCATGCCGCGCGGCTTTCGCAAAAGCCGGACCATGATGGACGGTTGCAAATCCGCGAATTGATCGCGGCACTTGGGCAATTGCCGGCGGTTCAGCGCGAAGCGATTTTGCTCATCGGCGCATCGGGTTTCAGTTATGAAGAGGCGGCCGAGATGTGTGGCGTTGCCATTGGCACGATCAAAAGCCGCGCAAACAGAGCGCGCGCCGCCCTGGCCGAAATCATGGATGTGGAAAGCGATGACTCGTTCGATTTGACCGATGGACCGACGCGTGCAGCGCTTGGTGAGGCAATTGGCCGGGTCGGATGAGGCTGATCGGCTAATTAATTAAAATTTCGTCAATTTTTTGCCATTTTTGTTCGCCAGCAAGAGGGTGTGGGCATCTGCTGCCCGAATCCACACCCGACGGGAGGTCCAAAATGGACACGCTGCACCTCGTCCCGGTCCTGGTACTAAGTATTGTTTTTGTCTGGTTACTATGGCCGGTGATTGTTGAACCAATGAGTCGTCGATTGCGCGCACTGCGCCGACCAGAAGCCGCTAGCGCGGATGAGATAGCCGAAGATTTGTTCGGTGTATGGTCTGAAATTGGGGGAGATCGCGCCGGATTTGATCCGATGCGAAAAACCTGAAGTTGGCTCTGTAAGCTTTCAAAAAGAAATAACTTTTCTGATTTGATGCATGCCGTTCGCGAGGGTGGCCGGCTGTTATTGAGTGTCTGGACGTCAAAGGGATACGCACGCGTTTCGAGATGGCGTGCGCGGATTTCAATGCCGGGTGACAGTCGCAGCCATTGTCAGCGCGGGTAAAAGTATGATGTGAGTGCGTCGGGCATGGACTTTGGACGTCAGTTGCGAGATGGGGCGTGTGTCGCATTGCGGGTTTGGTCGATCCGGCCCGTTAATTTTTGACATCATCAGAATTGTGAACACTTATTTCGCACCTCGCTCCCTTGCAGGCACCGTGGCGCACTACTAAGACTCTGGCAACATCCACGCTGTATAACACAAGCGAACCGAAGGCAGGCATATGCAAGACCCCTATGAAACTTACATGAACCTTGTCCCGATGGTGGTTGAGCAGACCAGCCGGGGCGAGCGGGCATACGACATTTTTTCGCGGCTTCTCAAAGAGCGGATCATCTTTGTGAACGGTCCCGTTCACGACGGGATGAGCCAATTGGTTGTGGCGCAGCTTTTGCACCTTGAGGCCGAGAACCCGTCGAAAGAGATTTCGATGTATATCAACAGCCCCGGTGGCGTGGTCACCGCGGGTTTGTCGATCTATGACACGATGCAGTACATCCGTCCGAAAATCGCGACGCTTTGCGTTGGGCAGGCGGCCTCGATGGGCTCGCTTTTGCTGACCGCGGGCGAAAAGGGCATGCGGATGTCGCTGCCAAATTCTTCGATCATGGTGCACCAGCCGTCGGGCGGTTTTCAGGGCCAAGCCTCTGATATCATTATCCATGCGCGCCACACCGAGCGGTTGAAGCGCCGGTTGAACGAGATTTACGTGCGCCATACCGGGCAGACGCTGAAGAAGGTTGAAGACGCTCTGGAACGCGACAATTTCATGACGCCGGAGGATGCCAAAGACTGGGGTCTGATCGACGAGATCGTGGAATCACGCGGTGCCGCAGACGGTGGCGACGCTTGAAGCGGAACGGACGATCACACTTCGCGCTGGCGGTGACAAAAGCGCGACTTTTGCGTTGTACCCCTTTTGGCTCTGCCATAGGCTTTGCTCCAAGGGCTGATTTATTTGGTGTCGACGTCGCCGGACGTCACGTGGCACCGCGGCGAAACGCCGGAAAGGTGATGTGATGGCGAACAATTCAGGCGACAGCAAAAATACGCTTTACTGTTCGTTTTGCGGCAAGAGCCAGCACGAAGTGCGCAAGCTGATTGCCGGCCCGACTGTGTTCATCTGCGATGAATGCGTCGAGTTGTGCATGGACATCATCCGCGAAGAGACAAAGACCGCCGGTCTGAAATCTTCCGACGGTGTGCCAAGCCCGCAAGAGATTTGCGACGTTCTGGATGACTATGTAATCGGGCAGAGCCATGCGAAGCGCGTGCTTTCAGTGGCGGTTCACAACCATTACAAGCGTTTGAATCACGCCGATAAATCCGACATTGAGCTGGCGAAATCCAACATCATGCTGATCGGCCCGACGGGCTGCGGCAAGACGCTGTTGGCGCAGACGTTGGCGCGTATTCTTGATGTGCCGTTCACGATGGCGGACGCCACAACGCTGACCGAAGCGGGGTATGTTGGCGAGGATGTCGAGAACATCATTCTCAAGCTTTTGCAGGCCAGCGAATACAACGTCGAACGCGCGCAACGCGGCATCGTTTACATTGACGAGGTCGACAAGATCACGCGCAAATCCGACAACCCGTCGATCACGCGGGATGTGTCAGGCGAAGGTGTTCAGCAGGCTTTGCTGAAGATCATGGAAGGCACGGTCGCGAGCGTGCCACCGCAAGGCGGACGCAAGCACCCACAGCAGGAATTTCTGCAAGTGGACACGACGAACATCCTGTTCATTTGTGGCGGCGCGTTTGCGGGGCTCGACAAGATCATTGCGCAGCGCGGCAAAGGGTCCGCCATGGGCTTTGGGGCCGAAGTGCGCGACCCGGATGAAAAGTCCGTGGGCGAGTTCTTTAAGGACCTTGAGCCGGAAGATTTGCTGAAATTTGGTCTGATCCCGGAATTTGTTGGCCGCTTGCCGGTCATAGCGACTTTGGAAGACCTCGACGAAGACGCGTTGGTGACCATCCTGACGGCGCCGAAGAACGCATTGGTCAAGCAATACCAGCGCCTGTTCGAGCTGGAAGACGCGCAGCTGTCGTTCACGGAAGACGCGCTGACCGCGATTGCGAAACGTGCAATTGCCCGCAAGACCGGTGCGCGTGGCTTGCGTTCGATCATGGAAGATATTCTTCTTGATACGATGTTCGATCTGCCCGGCATGGACAGCGTCGAAGAGGTCGTGGTGAACGAAGAGGCGGTGAATTCGGAAGCCGCCCCTTTGATGATCCACGGCGATCAGAAATCGGAACCCGCCAGCGCAAGCTGATCGGGGCGTAGAGAGGCGGCGGAGAACGCCGCCTTTTGCACCGTCTTTCACTGGACCTTGACGCGGCCTTGGGCCATACCCGTTGCAAAGGCTAGGAAAGGTCCGACATGGGCATTCTCAATACACTTGCACGCGCCGTCACATGGTGGAACGGCCAATCGTTCGGAACCCAGCTGCACACGTGGCGCAAAGGCGAGCGCGTGGGCGAAGACGGGCAGGGCAATATCTTTTACCAGTCCGGTGGCGGCGAAAAACGCTGGGTTATCTACAACGGGGAATCCGAGGCGAGCCGTATTGACCCGGAGTGGCATGGCTGGCTTCACTACACCTGGTCGGAGCCGCCGACAAAGGCGCCGCTTGTCCACAAAGACTGGGAAAAGCCACATCAGGAGAACCTGACCGGGACGGCGGCGGCCTATGCGCCACAAGGGTCGATCCGGCGCGCGAACCCTGTGGATCGGCGCGATTACGAGGCCTGGCAGCCGGAGTAAGATCATGGCGGAAAATGTAGCAGAAGTGGTCACGGGCACAGCCGTTTTGGCGGTTGCCGTGGGGTTTTTGACCTATGCCTCGCAGTTCGGCGGCTTTGGCGGCGGCGGCGATGGCGCGCAATACACGGCCTCGTTCCGGTCAGCCGAAGGGGTCAGCGTTGGCACCGACGTGCGCCTTGCGGGCGTTAAGGTGGGCACGGTCACCGCGTTGGAGCTTGACCCCGCGACCTATCGCGCCTCGGCGGCGTTGACGGTGGACGACGAGGTTTTATTGCCCGACGACACGGCGATCATCATCGCGTCAGAAGGATTGCTTGGCGGAAGCTTTGTCGAGATTCTGCCCGGCGGATCGCCGTTCAATCTGGAACCCGGCAGCGAGATCGAAGACACCCAAAGTTCGGTCAGCGTGGTGCAGCTTTTGCTGAAATTCGTCTCGGGTGGAAACGAATGACACGGCTTGGGGTGTTCGGGGCGCTGGCCTTTGTCGCCGCGCCTGTTTTCGCGCAGGATACGGTCATCACGTCCCCGATCGACGGCTCGCAAGTTATCTTGTCGCAGCCAGACGTTGCCGCCAATTCGATCCGCGCAATCGATGGACAGGGCGCGAAATTGCGGGGGCTCGACAAAGTGTCGGGCGAGGTGATTGATCTGGAACTGGCGGTTGGCGCGCGCGCGCAAATCGGCCGGATCGAGGTCGCGCTTGGGGCATGCAGATACCCCGAGGACAACCAGACCGGCGAGGCGTTCGCCTGGCTTGAGGTCGTGGACCCGCTGCGCAGTAACAAGGTTTTCCAAGGCTGGATGATCGCGTCGAGCCCGGCACTGAGCGCGATGGATCACGCGCGCTATGACGTCTGGGTCATCCGCTGCACGAGCGCCTGACGGTCGCTTTCCAAAGGCACGGCATCTATGCGGGTCGGAATGTTTTGCGCCTCGTTCAAAAGCGCGCGATAGGCGTCCCGTGGCACTTCGATGGCGCCGAGACTGGTGAGGTGGGGCGTGATGAATTGGGTGTCGAACAGCGCGAATTTCGCGCGCCTGAGGTGATCGACCAGCCAGGTCAGCGCGATTTTCGAACCATCCCGGTCATTTGAGAACATGCTTTCGCCAAAGAACGCGCCGCCCAAAGCGATGCCGTAAACGCCGCCAATCATCTCGTCTTTTGCCCAGACCTCCATCGTATGGGCATAGCCGCGATCAAAGAGCGCGCGCGTCAGGCTGCGGATTGTGCCGTTGATCCACGTCTCAGAACGCGCCGCGCATCCGTCGAGCACACCCGAGAGGTCGTGGTTCATGCGCACGGTATAATCGTTTCGTTTCAATCGCTTGGCCATGGAGCGTGAGACGTGAAATCCGTCAAGCGGCAGAATGCCCCGACTGCGCGGGTCGACCCAATAGACGCTGGGATCATCGCGCGCCTCTGCCATCGGGAAAATTCCCGACGCATAAGCGGTCAAAAGCAATTCAGGTGTCAGACGTTTGTCGGCCATGTGCCTTCGAACTCCGGTTCGCCGGAAATCTAAGGTTTCATTACGCTATTTTGGCTGAAATAGCCATGGCGCGCTCAGGAGAGCGCTTTGTCCAGCCATTTTTCCAGCCAGTGAATGTTGTAGTCACCGGTTTGCACGGCTTCTTCCTGCAACAGGGCGGCAAAGAGCGGCACGGTCGTGTCCACGCCATCGACAATCAACTCGCCAAGGGCGCGATCAAGCCGGGCAAGCGCTTCGGGGCGGTTGCGGCCATGCACGATCAGTTTGCCGATGAGGCTGTCGTAATAGGGTGGAATTGAATAGCCGTCATAGAGTGCGGAATCCATGCGCACACCCAAGCCGCCGGGGGCGTGGTATTGCGTGATCCGCCCCGGAGAAGGAGAGAAGTTCGGCAGCTTTTCAGCGTTGATCCGGATTTCGATCGCGTGACCGTTGACCTTAAGATCTTCTTGGCGGAATTCCATCGGTTCGCCAGCCGCGACGCGGATTTGTTCGCGCACGAGGTCGACGCCAAAGATGGCTTCGGTCACGGGATGTTCGACCTGAAGGCGGGTGTTCATTTCGATGAAATAGAACTCCCCGTCTTCATAGAGGAACTCGACCGTGCCGGCGCCGATGTAGTTGATGTTGGCCACGGCGTCGGCACAGATTTTGCCGATGCGCGCGCGTTCTTCGGGTGTGATCGAGGGCCCCGGGGCTTCTTCGAAGACTTTTTGGTGACGCCGCTGGAGCGAACAATCGCGCTCGCCCAGATGAACGGCGTTGCCTTTGCCGTCGCCAAAGACCTGAATTTCGATGTGGCGCGGTCTGCCGAGATATTTTTCGATATAGACTTCATCATTGCCGAAGGCGGATTTCGCCTCGGAGCGCGCGGTGCGGAAAGCGGTGTCGATTTCGTCGGCAGAATTGGCAAGCTTCATGCCGCGTCCACCGCCACCGGCGGTTGCTTTCACGATGACGGGATAGCCGAATTCTTCGCCGATGCGACGCGCGTCTTCGACCGAAGCGACACCGCCGTCAGAGCCGGGCACGACCGGAATACCAAGATTTTTTGCGGTTTCCTTGGCCGTGATTTTGTCGCCCATGATGCGGATGTGTTCCGCAGACGGGCCAATGAACGTGATCTCGTGATCTTCGACGATCTGCACGAAAGCGGCGTTTTCACTGAGGAACCCATAGCCGGGATGGATCGCCTGCGCGCCGGTGATCTCGCAAGCCGAGATGATGCCAGGAACCGAAAGATAGCTGTCTGTGCCTGGCGGTGGGCCGATGCACACGCTTTCGTCGGCCATGCGCACATGCATCGCGTCGGCGTCGGCGGTGGAATGAACGGCCACCGATTTGATGCCCATTTCGCGGCAGGCGCGGATCACACGCAGGGCAATCTCGCCCCGGTTGGCGATGAGTATCTTGTCGAACATGCGTGACCCTTACTCGACGATCATCAGAGGCGCGCCGAATTCGACCGGGGCACCGTCTTCGACCAGAATGCGTTTGACCGTGCCGGATTTCGGAGCCGGGATCTGGTTCATGGTCTTCATGGCTTCGACAATCAGAAGCGTCTGACCTTCGCTGACCTTGTCGCCGACTTTGACGAAATCGTCCGCGCCGGGTTCAGCGGCAAGGTACACGGTGCCGACCATCGGAGAAGGCACAGCACCGGGATGCGCTGCGGGGTCTTCGGGTGCGTTTGAAGCGGCAGGAGCCGCAGGTGCGGCCGGAGCCGCAGCCGCCGGAGCAGCAGGCGCGGCGGCCGGTGCGGCTTGAACAGCCACCGGCGGCGCAACTGCGGACATGCGGCTGACGCGCACATTCAGGCTTCCGGCTTCTGGGTAATTTCGTTTGACCTGAAGCTCGCTCAGATCATTTTCGCGTAAAAGTTCAGCAAGTGCCTTGATGAAATCTACATCAGCGTCGTGCGATTTTTTAGTCATTCTCGTCCTCGCATGTCCCGGGCTTTCCCCGACGTCTTATAGATTCGCTTATACGCAAGGCTTTTCCCAAGGGAAAGCGCTTGGATCACAGGTTTTTAAAATGCTGAAAATTTACCAGTTGATAAAAAATTGAAACGTGGCAGTCTAAACGCACAGATGTTTAGGGAGACCGCGATGTCAGCGACGCCGCAAAGTAACGGGGTTCAGGCCGGACGGCTGGACGAAGAAACGCTTCGTGAGAATTTTGGCGACCTTCATGCGCCGCTTGACGGGCACGAGGCAATGGTGGCCGCAGACCGGTGCTATTTCTGCTATGACGCGCCGTGCATAACGGCCTGTCCGACGTCGATCGACATTCCGTTGTTCATTCGCCAGATACAGGCGGGCCAGCCTGATGGCGCGGGCAAGACGATATTGGATCAGAACATTCTTGGCGGCATGTGCGCGCGGGTTTGCCCGACCGAGACGCTTTGTGAAGAAGCCTGTGTGCGCGAAGCGGCCGAGGGCAAGCCCGTGGAAATCGGGCGGTTGCAGCGGTATGCGACGGACGGGTTGATGACGCGCGGCGTGCATCCGTTCGAACGCGCGCCCGAGACCGGCAAGCGGATTGCGGTTGTCGGGGCGGGGCCGGCGGGACTTGCCTGCGCACACCGGCTGGCGATGAAGGGCCACGACGTCACAATCTTTGATGCGCGCACCAAGGCCGGTGGGCTGAACGAGTTTGGGATTGCGAGTTACAAGACGGTTGATGATTTCGCGCAAGCGGAGGTGAGCTGGCTTTTGAAAATTGGTGGGATTTCTATTGAGCTGGGCCAGGCGCTTGGGCGCGATCTGTCGCTTGATGGGTTGGCCGATCAGTTTGATGCGGTGTTCCTTGGGCTTGGGCTTTCGGGCGTCAATGCGATGCGCACGCCCGGTGAAGACAAAGACAACGTCCGCGATGCAGTTGGTTTCATCGCGGATTTGCGCCAGACCGACGCGCTTTCCTCCCTAGAAGTCGGGCGCAACGTCGTGGTGATCGGCGGCGGGATGACCGCCGTCGACGCCGCGGTACAAGCCAAACTTTTGGGCGCTGAAACGGTTACGATGGTCTATCGGCGAGGCCGCGCGCGCATGTCGGCAAGCCGCTACGAACAGGATTTGGCGACCTCAAAAGGCGTGCGGATCATTTTCCATGCGCAGCCAGAGCAGGTCATTGGCAACGGCGCGGTGCGCGAGATCGAGTTTGCCTACTCGCGGGATGGGGCCGACGGTCTTGAGAAAACGGGCGAGACGTTTCGGATTGCCGCCGATCAGGTGTTTCGCGCCATTGGCCAGCGGCTGGACGATGCGCCGGAGGGTTTGGAGATGGATGGCAACAAGATCGCGGTGGACCCGCTTGGGCGGACGTCGCGAACCGGCGTTTGGGCTGGCGGCGATTGTGCAGCGGGCGGCGATGACCTGACGGTGACGGCTGTCGCCGAAGGGCGGGACGCTGCCGAGGATATTCACACCCAGCTGATGGGCTGAGAAAGGACGTCACATGTCTTACATTGATTGCATTCTGGTGCCGGTGAAAACGTCGAACAAGGCCGAATACGTCGCCTTTGCACACGACATCGACGCCGCGTTCATGGCGCATGGCGCGCTTGAGGTCGTGGATTGCTGGGGCGTGGACGTGCCCGATGGCGAGGTCACGTCGATGCCCAAGGCAGTGGATTTGCAAGAGGGTGAAACCGTCGGCTTTGCCTGGATACGCTGGCCATCGCGCGAGGTGCGCGATGCGGCTTACGAGAAGATTTTTACGGAAGATGGGGCGTTCAACGAATTCCCGTTTGACGGGAAGCGGATGATTTTCGGGGCGTTTGAACCGATCGTGGACCTTTCATCACAGAACAAGGAGGCCTCTTGATGGCTGACCTTTCAACGAATTTCGTCGGCATCAAAAGCCCAAATCCGTTTTGGCTGGCCTCAGCACCGCCCACGGACAAAGAGTACAACGTGCGGCGTGCATTCGAGGCCGGATGGGGCGGTGTCGTATGGAAAACGCTGGGGCTTGATCCGCACATCGTGAACGTGAACGGGCCGCGCTATGGCGTGATTTACGGGGCGGATCGCCGGGTTTTGGGGATCAACAATATCGAGTTGATCACGGATCGCCCGCTTGAAACGAACCTGCGCGAGATCAAACAGGTGAAGCGCGATTATCCGGATCGTGCGATGATCGTCAGCCTGATGGTTCCGTGCGAGGAATGGGCGTGGAAAGAGATTTTGCCCAAGGTCGAGGAAACCGGGGCGGACGGGATCGAGCTGAACTTCGGTTGTCCGCATGGGATGAGCGAGCGCGGGATGGGCTCGGCTGTTGGTCAGGTGCCCGAATATATCGAAATGGTGACGCGCTGGTGCAAAGCCAACACGCGCATGCCTGTTCTGGTGAAGCTGACGCCCAATATCACAGACATTCGCTATCCTGCGCGCGCGGCGCATGCGGGCGGGGCCGATGGTGTTAGTCTGATCAACACGATTTCTTCGATCACATCTGTGAACCTTGATACGATGTCGCCCGAACCGTCGATTGACGGGAAGGGCTCGCATGGCGGGTATTGTGGAGCGGCGGTGAAGCCGATTGCGCTCAATATGGTGGCTGAGATAGCGCGCGACGCCGAGACGGCCGGGCTTCCGATCAGCGGGATTGGCGGGATCACGACATGGCGCGACGCAGCGGAGTTTTTGGCGCTTGGTGCGGGGTCGGTGCAGGTTTGCACGGCGGCGATGGTTTATGGGTTTGATATCATTAAAGAACTGACCGCCGGTCTGTCCGGTTGGATGGACGAAAAAGGCTATACAGACGTGGCCGAGGTATCGGGCCGCGCGGTGCCCAATGTCACCGACTGGCAGTATCTGAACCTGAACTACGTCACGAAGGCGCGGATTGATCAGGACGCCTGCATCAAATGCGGCCGGTGCTATGCGGCCTGTGAGGACACATCGCATCAGGCGATTTCAATGGGCGAAGGGCGGGTGTTTGAGGTGATCGACGAGGAATGCGTGGCGTGCAATCTTTGCATCGACGTCTGCCCGGTCGAAAACTGCATCACGATGGAAGAGCTTGCACCGGGCGATGTGGA